>CALGYB010000072.1 GCA_937935075.1 uncultured Roseiflexus sp.
GGGCAAGAGCAGACGCTTCTCGCTCCCTCTCCCCCCTGCCCCCTCTCCCACGAGGGGAGAGGCTCCCCCCTCCCATTCCCTCCCCCCGCTGGGGGGAGGGCAAGAGCAGACGCTTTTCGCTCCCCGCCCCCTCTTCCACGAGGGGAGAGGCTCCCACCTCCCATTCCCTCCCCCCGCTGGGGGGAGGGCAAGAGCAGACGCTTCTCGCTCCCTCCCCCCTGCCCCCTCTCCCACGAGGGGAGAGGCTCTCCCCTCCCATTCCCTCCCTCCGCTGGGGGGGAGGGCAAGAATGGGGCGGGGATGGGGGGGAACAGTCGAGGCGCTACAGCGTCGTCGCCAGATCGTCGCACAGGCGGATAAGGCGGTGACGCTGCGGTTCGGCAAGGGTATCGAGCAGCGGGCGCACGTGCTGTTCGAGCGTGCGCTTTGCCTGATCATTACGCTTTGCGTTGATAGCCGTGCGCACCTCGTCTATCCGCTGCACCAGCGCAGACGACGCCTGCCCTTCGTCAACCAGAGGGCGCAGTGAGTCGTCGAGCGCCTGGCACAACTCCCACGGTCGCCACAAACCCAGGGTGCGTTCGTTGAACCCATAGCCGGTCACCGGTCTGCCCGCCATCGTTCCTTCCAGGCGGGTCGGTCCGGTGAGATAGTCAACCGGCATGCGGTGCGCCGGAGCCGGCGCGAGCGGCGTACTTGTCACCACCAGATCGAGCGACGGAACGTGTAACCGGTAGGCGTCGAGAAAATAGCGCGTGTCGCCACGCACCCCGAAGAGGCGCTGGATCGGCGCGTAGAGCGGCGTGACATGCCCCTCGTCGCGGCAGTAACTGAGCGGTTCGACACGGTATTCGTCGGTGAATGACGTGCATCCCGCCGGGTCGGTGATCGTCAGCCCGCTGAACGGAATCTCACGGTTGCGTTCGTGGCGAGCAAAATGCCGCCACAGGCTGAGTTCCCAACCGTTATCGAGCGACATCTGCGCCCACTGGTGGCTGTAGCGGTCTGCCAGAACACCGGAGTACGCACCAACATACTCAGGAAACCACTGCCGGTCGAGCCAGCCAATATCGCCGCGCACCGCCTCTTCCACGCCGCGCCACCGGAGCGAGCCGCGATAGCGCAGACTCTGGAAGTAGGAGCGGGTGTTGGGTTGCCCCATGACCGTGATGGCGCCGTGGTGAACCGGACCGCCGACCGGTTGCGGCGGTTTGATGGCATCGACGATCAGATCAAGCATCAGCGGATCGCCGTGGCTGTCGCGCCCGCATACATCGAGGGTATACCCGAACGGCACGGGGGCGCCCGACGCATCGTAGCGCGCCCAGAAGCGGCTCTTCCAGCGGGGGGAATGCCAGGCGACGCCAAGATGACCGCGCGTGATCGCCAGGCGTTTGCGGAACCAGCGTTTCGGCGGCAGATCGTATGAAGCAAATGTCGTATAAGCGCCGTTCGCAAGGTCGAACAATGCGCCGAGGTGCATATCGATGCCGGACATGCTCGAAAAACCGGAGAGGCGCGCAAAAATAACAAAGAAAGCATAGTGTTTCCCGGTCTGTTCACCCTGCACAAAGCCCGACGCATAATAGGTATCGCTCGCCATGCCCTGGCACCCTTCCGCCTGCGGGAAGTGCAGTTGCGGATCGTCGGGAACCAGGAGGTAGGGGTAGACATGCCACGAAGATCGGCGAGCGGCAGCGTCTACGGTCGGATCAGACGGATACCCGAATGCAGTTGTCACGGTTCGCGCTCCTTTCTTAGCACGGCCTGGACATCAGGGAGCAGGTGTTCGGCGTAGATAACCCGACGGGTGCGTGTTTCGCAGCGCAGGATAAGCGAATTGGTCTCGGCGCGGTCGCGCTGGTAGCGCACACCGTGGAGCAACAGACCATCGGTAATGCCGGTAGCGACGAAGAAGACCTCGTTGGTCGCCACCATATCATCGCAGGTGAGCACCTGTCGCACATCGAGACCGCGCTGTTCAATCGCCTGGCGCTCATCGGCGCTCTGGGGCGCAAGGCGGGCAAGCATCGCGCCTCCAAGCGACCGCACCGCACATGCAGCGATGATGCCTTCGGCGGCGCCGCCGATCCCCATGAGCACATCGACTGGACCACCGGGCATAGCGGCGAGCACCGCGCCCGCAATATCGCCGTCGTCCGCCAGCATGACGCGCGCGCCAGCGGCGCGGATTTCGTTCACGAGATCGACGTGGCGCGGTCGGTCGAGCACAAAGACGACCAGATCGCGGATGTCTTTGCCAAGGATGCGGGCAATCAGCGCCAGCGTCCATCCGGCAGGCGCGCCAAGGCATTCCGGCACCAGCGCGTGCGCTGTTTCGCGACTGACGACCAGTTTCTCCATGTATGCCGCCGGCGCAGGCGACCAGAGCGCACCACGCGGCGCGACCGCTGCAACAGAGATGGCGCCGGAGCGTCCTTGCGCCAGGAGACGCAACCCATCGACCGGATCGACGACCACATCGACCGGCAGACCGCCGCGCCCGACGCGCCGACCGCTGACGAGGGCAGCCTGGGTCTTCAGGCGCCCTTCCTCGCCGACAACGATGCAGCCGTCGAAATCGAGCAGATCGAGCGTCGTCGCCATAGCGCGTTCAGCGGCGGCATTGGCTTCACTATGCTGACCAAGCCCCATCCAGCGCCCGGCGCTGATGGCGGCGGCTTCGGTCGCTCGCACGAGATCAAGCCCGGTGTTGCGACTGAGGTGCGTGACACTCATAACGGCACACGAGATACGTTCCTCTGTGGCATCATCAGTGTAGGACAGAGCGTGATCACTGTCAACGCGCGAAGAAACACACATAGCGCACCGCATCGCAGCGCATAGCGGGATTCATGGTACCATTAGCGCGGTGGTCGTTCCCAAAGGAGAGGAGGAAGTCTATGCCCGAAGGATTCCGCATCGAGAAAGACTCGCTCGGCGAAGTGCAGGTGCCGGCGAATGCGCTGTATGGCGCACAGACGCAACGCGCCGTAATGAATTTCCCTGTGAGCGGCATGCGTCCGTACCCGGCATTCGTCTGGGCACAGGCGATGATCAAGCGCGCTGCTGCGGAAGTGAACCGCAACCTTGGACTGTTCAACGATGTCACGATTGGCGACCGCACGATTAGCGGCCGCCAGATCGCCGACGCTATCATTCAGGCCGCCGATGAAGTGCTCGACGGGCAGCATGCCGATCAGTTCGTCGTCGATCCGTTCCAGGCAGGCGCAGGCACCAGCCACAACATGAACCTCAATGAGGTGATTGCCAACCGCGCCAACCAGATCCTCGGCTTTGCCATCGACGATCCGAAGAAACCGGTCAGTCCGAACGACCACGTCAACATGGCGCAAAGCACAAATGACACCATTCCGACCGCGATTCGTCTCGGATGCCTCTGGCGCCTCGACGAATTGCTGGCAGCCATCGACCGGCTTGCCGATGCGCTCGAAGCGAAGGCGGAAGAATTCGATCCGATCGTCAAGTCGGGACGTACTCACCTGCAAGATGCCGTGCCGGTGCGTTTGGGCCAGGAGTTCGGCGCGTATGCGCTGGCGGTGCGCCGTGATCGTGAGCGGATCGAGGTTGCCGCCGACCGTCTGCGTCGCCTGGGCATTGGCGGCACCGCCGTCGGCAGCGGTTTGAATGCCCACCCCGAATACCACGGACGCATGGTGGAGCGCCTGTCGGAACTGACCGGGCAGGAACTGCGCTCGGCGGACAATCTGTTCGAGGCGATGCAGAGCATGGCCGATCCGGCGGATTTCTCGGCGTCGCTGCGCACATTGTGCATCACGCTGACGCGCATTGCGAACGACTTCCGCCTGCTGGCGTCTGGACCAACCACCGGTCTCGATGAGATTCGTCTGCCGGCGGTGCAACCCGGGTCGAGCATCATGCCGGGCAAGATCAACCCGGTACTGGCGGAAATGCTGAACATGGCGTGCTTCCACGTCCAGGGGTGTGATCTGACGGTGTCGCTGGCAGCACAGGCGGGGCAACTCGAACTGAATGTGATGATGCCGATCATCGCGCACAATCTGTTCGAGATGATGCACGTCCTTATCGGCGCCATCAACGCATTCACCGAGAAGTGTGTCGTCGGCATCACCGCCAATCCTGAGAAAGCGACCGGCTGGCTGGCGAAGAACCCCATCCTGGTGACGGCGCTGAACCCGGTCATCGGCTACCTCAACGGTGCGGCGGTCGCCAAAGAGGCGCTGGCGAGCGGCAAGACGATCAAGGAAGTGGTGGTCGAGAAGGGTTTGCTCACTGCCGAGCAGGTTGATGAACTTCTCGATGTACGCGCAATGACCGAAGGCGGGATCATGGGCTTCGGCGGCGGCGGCGGGTAAGCGGTTGTCTAAGTGTTGGAGGACGGCTTATCGAGTATTCACGCTCGCGCGCCTGTGCGTACAAATGACGACGGGACATGGATGCGCACGGATGGCAACCGACTCACACGTATGGAGGTGTACGCCTTTTGCATTGGTTAGCGGACACTTTCACGAGCGCGACTCTGCGGTTGCTACGTTTGACCTGATCGTTGCTGAAGATGCGGTTGTTGGGCGTCGTCACACGCCGTCGGCGCCGGCTTCAACAGGAGCAGCCGGCGCCGACCACGACAAGTCGGGCGATGCGTGAAAGGACGCAGGGCAGCGATCGACGAGTCGAAGGACCAGGCATGAAACCGAATTTGACGCTGGCTCTTCTGAAGCAAGAGGCTCAGGCATTTGCTAATCTTGAGCATGAAGATCAGACACTGCACGCTGTTACCGACGGAAAAGCGATTGGTACGTACTTCGAGCATAAGTTCCGGTCTTATCTCCGTAACAGGTATGACTTTAAGGAGGGAAGTTCCGCAAGTGGAATAGATTTTCCCGAACTTGACGTTGATGTGAAGGTAACAAGCATAGAGCAACCGCAATCGTCATGTCCGTTCAAATCCGCCTGGCAAAAAGTCTACGGTTTGGGTTATTCTTTGCTGATATTCGTCTACAAGAAGACCGATAATCAACAGAAATCTATGGGGAATCTGAGCATCAAGCATACAATCTTTGTCAGTAAGGAGCACACCGCAGATTTCCAAACGACTACAGGTTTGCGGCAAATTCTCGAAAACAATGGCAACAAGGATGACATCCTGGCGTTCATTGAAGAACGCAGACTTCCAGTGGATGATATTGGAGCATCAGCGCTAGCTGATGAAATTATCGCTCATCCTCCTGAGATCGGCTATCTGACCATCTCAAATGCCCTGCAATGGAGACTACAATATAGTCGAGTCATTGAGAAGGCCGGATCAACTCCGGGAGTAGAAAGACTGAGTTGAGATGCACGATCAGAAGCGATACAAGGCTGAATTCGGAGATTTTCAAACACCAATAAGCCTTACCAGAGAAGTCTGCTCTCTTATCGCCCAAATCGGTTTTCTTCCTGCTTCGATTGTTGAACCGACGTGCGGAAAGGGGACATTTCTCACAGCAGCTCTAGAAACGTTCTCAGATGTACAACGTGTTCTTGGCTTCGAGATCAATCCATACTACGTAACGCAGGCTCAGCATGATCTTGCGCAAACATTTCCGCATGCGTCTGTTGAGGTTTGTCAGGCTGATTTCTTCCGCATGAATTGGTCTGAGATTTTGGAGACGCTACCTGAGCCAATTCTTGTCATAGGCAATCCTCCATGGGTCACAAATGCAACATTAAGCACCCTGGACAGCAATAATCTTCCACAGAAATCGAACTTCGACAATCTTCGGGGCATTGATGCGCTTACAGGTAAGAGCAATTTCGATATTTCAGAATGGATGTTGAGAAAGAGCATTGAATGGCTCGATGGCAAACATGGCGCGCTTGCGATACTATGCAAAACATCAGTGGCGCGTAAGGTTCTTTTGTACGCCTGGCAGCACGATCTACGAATTGAATCGGCATCGGTATATATTTTCGACGCTCATGAACATTTTGGAGCTTCAGTTGACGCCTGCCTGCTGTTCGTTCGAAGCAATCCCACAGGTAAAAGCAAGGAATGTTCTGTTTTTCGTTCCTTTCATGCGCAAAAACCTGATACGGTGTTCGGATTACAGGATGGAAGGATCGTGGCTAATGTCAAATTATACCAAAAATGGAAGATGCTTGCGGGAATAACTCTTAAGGGCTGGCGATCAGGCATAAAACACGATTGCAGTAAGGTCTTCGAATTGCATGTTGAGCATGGAAATCTTGTTAACGGCCTGAGAGAAGTCGTTGACATTGAACCAGATGTGCTCTATCCGTTGCTGAAAAGTTCCGATCTCGCATCACGCCGGAATCCGCGGCTTTGGATGGTTGTTCCGCAGCGAACAATCCATGATGAGCCGTACCGTCTCAAAATGGAAGCTCCCAGAGCTTGGAATTACCTTCACGAGCATGCGCATCTTTTGGAAAGAAGAAAGAGTTCAATATACAGGAAACGTCCACCCTTTTCGATCTTTGGGGTTGGACCATATTCTTTTGCTCCGTGGAAGGTTGCTATCTCAGGTTTATACAGGAAAATGGAGTTTGTTCAAGTCTCGCCTTTTCAAGGGTGTCCAGTCGTTCTCGATGATACCTGCTATTTCTTTCCATGTCATTCCGAAGAGGAGAGCCGCCTATTGTACGAACTCGTGATGTCCGAACCTGCCAGGGAGTTTTGGTCTTCCTTGATTTTCTGGGACGCAAAGCGACCGATTACGGCTCAGTTGCTCAACTCGCTTGATCTGATGGCTCTTGCCCGGCTCATGAACAAGGAGTGTGATACTGCGCGAATGCTTGCGGAACGTCAGATGGTGGAATACACGGCGGGATTGCACCAGAGACTCCTTTTCAGAGAAGAAACCGCCGATTATGAGAGTGAACCGGTGCGCGATAGAGCATCCTGGAAAGTCTAGACCGTGGCAAAACTTCTCGTCTATACCGGATCGCCGGGCGTGGGCATCAGTCTTGCGGCAGCGGCAGAGGCAATGCGCTCTGCCGACGCTGGAAAGCGCACAGTGCTGCTGACCTATGGTTCGACGGCGGGGCTGAGTGCGCTGTTGGGCGTTGCCGTCGGCAACACGCCGGTGGAAGTTGCGCCGCGCCTCGACGCCGTTGCGCTCGATGCCCGCAGCGAACTGTCAGCCGCGTGGGAAGAAACGCGCACCACACTCCTGCCGCCGTTCAGCACGCTCGCCGGAGATGAACTCCCTCAACCGCCTTCGTCTAATGCTGCGTTTGCGCTGCTCCGCATCCGTGAACTTGTCCGCACCTATGAGCGCGTCGTTGTGGACGCCGGTCCGCACGATCCGCTGATCGAAGCGCTCGGCGTCCCCGACAATCTGCGCTGGATCGCGCGACTGCTCATTGGTCTCGATGGCCAGCCGGCGCAGGGGTCACTGCTGCCGGGGTTGCTGCTGCCGCCGGAGTTCACGAGCAATCTGCGACAGGTACTGACAGAAGCCGAACGCTTACGCAGCCTGCTCGACGCGCCTGCGGGCATGGTCTGTTATGTACTGCGCCCCGATGCGGCGGCGCTGGCGGAGGCGCGCCTGGCGATCCCCGCCATTCAGTTGCACGGTGTCGCCGTCGGCGCGCTGGTTGCCGGTCCGCTCCTGCCACCGAACCCCGAAGACGTGCGCCTGGCGCCGCTCGAACGGTTGCAGGCGGCGCTGCTCGACGAAGCCGCCGCGCTCTGGTCTGCGCGACCGCTGCTCCGGCTCGACATCGGCGCGACTGCCGGGGGACATCTGCCGGTGCTGCTCGCCGGGCGCGCGATGGGTGACGCGGGTGCGGCAAAGGTGCGTTCGCCCATTGGCAACGAGTATCGCGGCGAACCGGCGCTGACCTTTGAACTCCCTGGTCTGCCGCAGGGCGCCATCGGGTTGACCCTCAGCGGCGATGACCTGATCGTGCGGCTTGGACCCTACCGACGGCATGTGCCGTTGCCGCCGCGTCTGCGCGGCGTCCGCGCCGTGCGCGCCACCCGCGAGGGCGATCTGCTCGTGGTGCGGAAAAGGTGATCTGGCGCAGAGGACCGTCACCACGCCGGGTGCGCCAGCGTCCCCCGCAGGTGACGGTCATCGCTGCCAGAGGTGAGGAGCGGGGATGGTACCAGGCCGCGCCAGGGTCGGCGCAGAGGACCGTCACCACTGCGGGCGGCGCCAACCGGGCGCACTGCGCAGATGCGGGTGCGCCCGCATCCCCCGCAGCGGTCGGCGGCGGTGACGGTCATCTCATCACTGGATCTGCGCCAGATCCGCCGCAATCGAACCCAACAGATCTGGCGTGATCCGATCCGGCGCGAACCCGGCCATCTGTGCCAGTGTCAGCCCCATCATAACGCCGACGCCAGCCTGTTCGACAAAGCCGGGCATGTGGCGTTCCAGTACCGCGCGTGCACCATCGTGTTCGACCAACGCTTTGACCGGCGAATCGACGCTCAGTTGCACCGGCGGCTTTGCCGGTCCGTCGAAGACGACGGAGTCGCTCAGGCGAAAGACCGCGCGCGCCCGGATGTCCTGCGACGAACTGCCCACAAGAGCCTCGAATTCGCCCATCTCGGCGACCCAGGCATGCTGTGCATCGTCCCAGTACGCCAGCGCCTTGCGATCCAGATGGAGCGTGACGGTTTGTGTTTCACCCGGTTGCAGCGCGATCTTGACGAACCCTTTCAGATCCTTCTCCGGTCGGGCGACACGCGCAGCAATGTCGCGCACGTAGAGTTGCACCACCTCCTGGCCGGCGATCACCCCGGTGTTGGTGATGTCAATCTGCACGGTGAGCCGATCATCAGGACCGATGACATCAGCGCTCAGATGCAGGTTGTCGTAGCGGAACGTGGTGTATGAAAGACCGAAGCCGAAGGGGAAGAGCGGCGCAACCTTCTTCTTCTCATAGTAACGGTAGCCGACGAAGATGCCTTCGCCGTAGCGCACCCGCCCGTTTTCGCCGGGGTAGTTGATATATGCCGGGTTGTCTTCCAGCCGCATCGGGAAGGTCTGCGGCAGCCTGCCCGACGGGTTGACATCGCCGAACAGCACGTCGGCAATGGCGTTGCCGCATTCCTGACCGGGGTACCATGCTTGAAGAACCGCCGCCACCCGATCCAGCCACGGCATAGTTACCGGCGAACCGGTTTGCAATACCACGATTGTGCGCGGATTAGCGGCTGCCACCCGCTCGACCAGTTCGTTCTGCCTGCCGACCAGGT
The DNA here is from genome assembly GCA_937935075.1 of uncultured Roseiflexus sp. Taxonomy (GTDB): domain Bacteria; phylum Chloroflexota; class Chloroflexia; order Chloroflexales; family Roseiflexaceae; genus Roseiflexus. The sequence goes on from CALGYB010000072.1 coordinate 9,212, forward strand.
CCATGTGCGGGCGATCATGTCCTTCACTCTCCCAGTCGGCGTTCAACCCGACGAAGACCAGCGCAATGTCGGAGTGCGATGCCAGGGCTGCGGCGCGCTCGATGGCGTCTTCGGCGATTGGCGGCAGATAGCCAAGCCGCACGGCGGCAAGCATGGCTGCGCCCTGATTGCTATACTCCAGGCGGAGCGCGTATGTTTGCCCCGCTTCGAGTTTGGTCGACGCCGTCGCTTCGGCGCTGCCCGCGCCAAAGAACGCATCGCCGCGCGTTTGCGCCGTCCAGTTGTCGATAAGAAGTGCATCGTTGACGAAGAGACGGCTCAACCCGGCACTGATCAGGCTAAAGGTATGCACGCCGCTTTCGACAGGCACGAAATACGCAGTGAAGCGCACCGAAAATTGGCGTGGATCGACGCCCGGCGCCACCTCGCCAAGCCAGACCTGCTCACTGCTCTCAGTTGTCGTCTGATAGACCGGATCGCCGGTCAGGTCGCTGCTGTTGTAATAGGCGACCGTAAACCCACGCCCGGCGCCGCCGCCCGGCGTCACCAGCGTGCTATCGAGGCGCGGGAGGTTGCGATGGTTCGTACAGCCGATTTCATACCCCAGCGTCACTCGGTCGCCGACCCGCGCCGCAATGCCGTCGTAGGGCGCAATGGCGTAGTGCGCATTCACCTGTGCGCTCCCGCCGCCCATGATCTGCGCCGTTTTTGCGTTGGGTCCGATGATTGCAATCGACGCCAGGTTCGGCAGGTTGAGCGGCAGAATGCCGCCATCATTCTTGAGCAGCACCATACCCTCGGCGGCTGCGCGGCGGATAAGCGCGCGATGCGCAGGACGATCAATCGCCTGCTCAGGAGGGATCTCCGGGTTCTCAAAGGCGCCGGAACGCGCAATCGTGCGCAGCATGCGGCGCACCGATTCGTCGATGGACGCCATGCTCACCTGACCGTTTTCGACGGCGGCGATCAAGCGCTCACCGCGCCAGCGCGTCGGTCCCGGCATTTCCAGGTCCAGTCCATTGGCTGCCGCATCGACCACGCTCTTCGTGCCGAACCAGTCGGACATCACGATGCCGTCGAAGCCCCATTCGCGCTTGAGGATATCGACCAGCAGCATTGGATGTTCGCTGGCGTACACGCCGTTGACGCGATTGTACGCTGCCATGACCGCCCAGGTCTTCGCTTCCTGCACTGCGGCACAGAAGGGAGGCAAGTAGATCTCGCGCAGGGTGCGCTCATCGACCTCGGAACTGATCGTGTTGCGCTCGAATTCCGAGTCGTTACACACATAGTGCTTAACCGTCGCACCAACGCCGCGCCGCTGCAATCCGGTGATGTAGGCGACCGCCATACGCGCCGAGAGGTATGGATCTTCGGAATAGCATTCGAAGTTGCGCCCATTGAGCGGTGAGCGGTGGATATTGACCGTCGGCGCCAGCAGGAGGCGCGCCCCTTTGGATTGCGCCTCTTCCGCCAGCGCTTCGCCGACCTCTTCGACGAGGCTGGTGTTCCACGTGGCTGCCAGCGCAATCCCGACGGGGAAGCATGCAGCGGTGACGGCGCCGCCGACAAAGCCGCCTGCGCCGCGTGCGCCGTTTGGTCCGTCTGTGACCTTGATCGCGGGAATACCCAACCGCTCGATGGGGGTGGTCGTCCACATACTCGATCCTGCCAGGAGCGCGACCTTCTCTGCCAGCGTCATCTGCTGCAACAGCGAATTGATGCGCGCTTCTACGTCTTTGGTGAGAGCGACTCCGGTGTCGGTCATGGTGCTGTTCTCCCTGGAATATCCTCAATGGCGAATGTTGTCGGGCGCTCTTAGCATACCACGAGTCATGGACGTGCGCTTCATCCTTCTATGAACGCATGTGTTTACGCTTCTCCTGGGAGCGAGGGCATCCTGCCCTCAAGCACTGGCGCAGGCGAGACGCCCGCGCTCCCAGGCTTGCAGAGTTACCCAACTCTAAACACGCACCGATGAACGTAACTGTTCACCGTTGGGGGCAACAACTCCGCCAGCCGATCAAGACGGGGGGGCGGGGTGACCTTTGAGAACAACATCTAACGGTCGATAAACGCCAGCGTATGACGCCCCGCCACCCCAGGGCATTGTGCAGACGCGACGCCAGCACACCCAGGGATGGCGTGCAACCCCACAGACAGGCGCGCGTTACCCGTCACTCATCACAACCCGGCGGCAACGCCCAGCGCTCCCAGGAACAGTGTGAACAGTCACCCACAAACACCAGGAGATGATCCGAAAAAGTTGGATGGGCGAAGGCAGCGCCTTCACCTATCATTCAGACGCGCTCTCACAGAGCGAACAACCAGATGTTGCACAATAGTGGACCGTGTCGGACGTCCCACGGCTGACGCTGGCTTCGACAGGCTCAGCCAACGTCAGCCGCTCCGTACCCTTGATTGCCCAAGATCGCGTGACGGCGCGGCGCGGGCAGCGATCCTGCAGCCAGCGTCAGCCGCTCCATGTCCCTGATTGTCCAGGTTTTGGCCGATCGCACTCTAAGACGATTCTCATCTCATCTGCACTCTTTTCAAAACAATCCGAAGATATGATTACGTATGCCTTCATGAGGCAGTCGTCCACACCGGCGCTCGTGCGCTGTTCTGTTCACAGTTAAAAGGAGAAACCCGAATATGAATCGAAACCGTGCGCTTCTGGCAGCCGTCGCTGCACTCATCGTCGTTGTCGCCGGTTGGTGGATTTTCGACAGTGTATTAGGCGACACACAGCCCGCCAGCGGACCAATGACCCCCATTCCGATCAACATGCAGCCCACAGGTGCGCCTGAGCCAACCGCTGTGCCTGGCAACCCGACGCCGGCGCAGCCCGGAGAAACCGTTGCTGCGGCGACGGCGCCGCCCGCGCCTGCTGCGCCAACCGAGGCGCCAACGGCGCCGCCTGCCGATACTGCGCCCAATGAAGTCATCCGCTATCAGATCGCATCCGACGAGTCGACCGTCAGTTTTCGGATTGCCGAAGACCTGCGTGGTCAGCGGATTGAGGCGGTCGGCACGACGAACCAGGTTGCCGGTGAACTTGCGATTAACCCAAGCGATTTGACGACAGCGCAGATCGGCGTGATCCGGGTAAATGCCCGCACATTTACGACTGACAGCAGCAATCGGGATCGCGCGATCCGCAACTTTATTCTGAACACCGACCAGTACGAGTTTATTACCTTCACGCCGACAGGCATCGAAGGACTGAGCGGAAGCGGCGCGCTTAATCAGCCGTTTACCTTTACCATCCGGGGCGATCTGACCATCCGCGACATCACGCGACCGGTGGCATTCGAGGCAACGGTGCGCGCCGAGTCTGCCGAACGGCTCGCTGGCATCGCCACCACAACGGTGAAGCGGAGTGATTACAACCTCCAGATTCCAAGCGTTCCCTTCGTGGCGAATGTCAGTGATGACGTGGTGCTGACCATCGAGTTCGTGGCGCTGGCGGCAGCGCAGTAAGCGACAGCGAGAGAATTGACAAGGAAAAGGGCGTCCTGACGCCCGTTTTCCCCGCATCCCCTCTGTCCCCCTTCTCCCATGAGAGGAGAAGGGGTTTGCGCTTCCGAATGTCTGAAACGGGCGATTCAGCATGAGGGCTTGCCGAAAACGTCTACCCTTGTGGGGATTTATCCGTCCGATGCCAGCCGCTCCCGCCAGTACGCCATCAATTCCTCGACGATCATTGGCACAGTGATCTGCGGTTGCCATCCCGTCGCCCGGCGCAACTTCGTGTTGTCTCCCACGAGCAACGGTTCATCGGACGGACGAAGGCGCGCCGGATCGATGCGCACCTCCGTCCGCACACGCCCGTGTCGCTGCACCAGGGCGACAATATCGCCGATGCGGGTTGCGATGCCGGAGCAGAGATTGTAGATTTCGCCGGATGCGCCGTGTTCAAGCAGCAGCCAGAGCGCGCGCGCCACATCGCGCGTATGCGTAAAATCGCGCCGCGTTTCCAGATTGCCGACATATATGACCGGTTCCTGGCGATCACGCTCGATCAGCGCCATCTGACGGCAGAATGTCTGGATGGCGCACCGATCCCCCTGGTGCGGTCCCACGTGGTTGAATGAGCGGGTGACCACCACGTGCATGCCATAGTTGGCCGCGTACTGCAAACCGCTCAATCCGGCGGCGACTTTGCTGACGCCGTAAGGGCTGAGCGGGCGCGTGGGATGCGTTTCGGGAATCGGCGTTTCCTCTGGCTGAACCCAACCATACTCAGCGCTCGTGCCCGCGATATGCACCCGCGCGCGCGGCGCGCAGCGCCGCACCGCCTCGAGCAGGTTGATCGTCCCTTCGACGTTGGTGCGCATCGTGACGATTGGCGCATCCCACGACTCACTGGGGTAACTCTGCGCTGCCAGATGGTAGACGCGATCGGGCGCTGCCCGCTCCACTGCGCGCAAGACCGAATACGGGTCTTCGATATCCCCTTCGTGCAAGGTGATGCGCCCTGTGAGATGTGCGATCGGGCGCGTATCGCTCCGCCAGCGCTTGAAAGCATGAACCTCGACGCCAGGCAGCGTTACCAGATAGTCTGCCAGGGCGCTGCCAACCGGACCGGTGATGCCGGTAATGAACACACGCACAAGATTTCCTCCGTATGCCTTCATGCCATCGCTCTGCGCCGCCGCCCAATTCTGCTCTCGTGGCAGCCCCACTGGGGCTTGGCCGACCTGAGCAAGTTGGGTAGGCGAAGGCAGTGCCTTCGCCTACCCGTTCGCACGTCAGTCAGCAATTATTCGGATAGGCTCTTAGCCCGCAGCGCCAGGATGCCGTTTGACGATGTATGCCCAGACCCGATCGCCACAGCCGCTATTGCCGGTCAAGAATCTGCCGCTGATGCTCCGGCAGGATCGCCCAGATTGCCGGTGGACGTTCTGGCATGCGTGGCAGCGCCATTCCACCAACAATTGTCGTGGTGCACGTCAACCGCCGATTGCCGCGACGCGCATTCATCTCAACGTCGAAAAAGGTGCAATCGCCTTCCTCGATGCGAAAGATGGCAACATCACCGGGGCTGCCGGGATGGAGCGTTCCGAGTTCGGGCTTACCAATTGCCAGCGCCGGTCGGCGCGTCGCCCGATCAATGACATCGGGCAACGCCATGCCCAGGTTGAGGAACTTTGAGAGGGTCGTTGGCAGATCGAACATTGGACCCTGGACGCTGAGTTGGTGAATGTCGCTGCTGATGACATCCGGCAACACTCCTTCCTGAAGCGCTGCTTCAGCGGTGCGGTAACTGAACGATCCCGTGCCGTGCCCGATGTCGAGCAGAACGCCGCGCTGCTGCAATTCCCGCGCAACCGGGGAGAGACGCCCATCTGCGGTGAGCAGGCGATGCGTTCCGCCGGTGAAGCAGTGCGTCAGAATGTCGCCCGGGCGCAGCAGCACGACAATCTCTTCCAGCGGAGGCGGTCCATTGCCGATGTGCACCATGAGCGGCAGCGCCACCCGGTCGGCGAGGGCGCGCGCCAGGTGCAATGGGCGAATGCCGACGCCGCGCGTCGTGTTATGGTCGATACGCGCCTTGATCCCCACGATGATGTCGCGGTTCTCCTCAACCGTCCTGATCGCCAGATCGACGTCGCAGTAGTCGAGGTTGGCGAACTCCCAGGTTGGCGCGATCAGCCCGATCGCCGAGAGGTTGAGAAAAGCAAACGTGCGCACCCGGCTGGCAGCGCAGATAAACTGGCGAAACCCTGGAAAACTGTAGGCGCCAGCGCTGCCCGCGTCTACCCAGGTCGTCACACCGCTGCGCGCAGCAACCGGGTCCGCCTCGATGCCCCAGTAGGTGGCGCCCCAGTAGACGTGGGTGTGCAGATCGACCAACCCCGGGGTGACGATCTGCCCTGCGGCGTCGATCACCTCACGCGCCTGCGCCGGATCGAGCGACGGCGCCACGGCGGCGATGCGTCCGTCACGGATCGCAACATCGGCAGGAGCGTCCAGATCGTTTGCCGGGTCAATGACATGTCCGCTACGAATAAGAAGGTCGTACATAGGTTGCTCGTTGCCGGGCTAAGCGGAACTGTGTGACGGATATTATCTACGGAGAGGCGCGGGAATGCAACTGCCGCGCCCATGCGGCCAGGAGATCGTTTACCTCAATTGACGCCCAAGCAGACATTAGTTCGATCCGAAGCAGATCGAGACGACGGTCTGTGTTGCGTTCACGTTGCATGAGTCCCTCTCCTGGGGGTTGATGATAGCCTGAAGCAGTGTTAGCATCCAGGCGCACACCCCTTAGCGGGGATTTTCAGAACACACTTTTAGAAACATGAGTCCACTGCAAAAAGGCTTAACCACAAAGGACACGAAGTGCACGAAGGTGAATAAACATGAAGCGCCTTTCCTGTGTGTCCCTTGGCGACCTTCGTGGTTTCCAGCTCTTTGCAGTGAAGTCATGGATGAGACCACTGCACAAAGGCTTCACCACCAAGGGTACAAAGCGCACAAAGGTGAATAAAAACGAAGCGCATTTCCTTTGCGTCCCTTGGCGACCTTCGTGGTTACCTTCGCGGTTACCGCTTTTTGCAGTGAAGTCAAACATGTATCAGGTCCATCATTGACAGAGAGGAGATTGCCATGCAAACAACCGCCACCCTTCCCGCCGCCGAGCCGTATGTTATCGTCGCCCGCGACACGCGCGGCGTGGTACGGCTGACCCTGAACCGTCCACGGCAGTTCAATGCGCTCTCCGAGGAAATGCTCGCCGCGCTTCAGGCGGAACTCGACGCCATCGCCGCCGATCCGCAGGCGCGCGTGGTCGTGATCGCCGGTCAGGGGAAAGCCTTCTGCGCCGGGCATGACCTGAAACAAATGAGGGCGAACCCCAGCCAGGGATACTATGAAGAACTGTTTGCCCGCTGCTCGCAGGTGATGCTGACAATCCAGCGCATGCCGCAGCCGGTGATCGCGCGCGTGCATGGGATTGCCACGGCAGCCGGGTGCCAGCTCGTCGCCATGTGCGACCTGGCTGTCGCCTCGGAGGATGCGAGGTTTGCGGTATCCGGCATCAACGTGGGGCTGTTTTGCTCCACGCCGGCCGTGGCGCTGTCGCGCAACGTGGGGCGCAAAGCCGCCTTCGAGATGCTCGTTACCGGCGAATTCATCGATGCCCGCACAGCGCAGGCGCTCGGATTGGTCAATCATGTCGTCCCCGCCGCCGATCTCGACGCTGAGGCGCAGCGCCTGGCCGATGCCATCGTCGCCCGCCCGGCGGAAGCCATTGCGCACGGCAAGTCACTCTTCTACCGCCAGATTGAAATGGGCATCGCCGACGCCTACCGACTGGCGGGGGAGACGATGGCGTGCAACATGATGGAACCGTGCGCACAGGAAGGGATCGACGCCTTCATCGAAAAACGCCCTCCGGCATGGGCGTCGGGCAAAAACACCACGTAGAGGCGTTGCGCTGCAACGCCGCCGGTGCGGCGCATGGCATCGATTGCAAACAACGCACGGTCATATGGCTAAACGGCATCCATCCTGCTCTCACATCCATCATCGGGCAATGCTATGACTCTGTTCAAATGCAGATACCGCATTGAAACCGCCCGTTTGCGCGGATAGGATTATGGCAGCGCTGGTTGGTATGTTGTCACCATCTGCACCTGCAACCGCCAACTATTTTTCGGCGCGGTGGAAAACGGCGTTGTGCGCCTTTCGCCCATTGGTGAAATCGCTAACGATTATTGGCTGCAAATCCCCCGCCACACCACGGCGAATGTGGCAATCGATGCGTTCGTGGTGATGCCCAATCATATCCACGGGATTGTGGTGATTTTGGAACCACCCGCCGACGTAGAGACGTTGCAATGCAACGTCTCTACGCCGCCGCCACCGACGTCATTGCACACCCTGACAACCACCTAGCGCACATATTCCCGCGAGCAGGGTCATTGGGCGCCATCATTCGTTCGTGCAAATCCGCCGTCTCGTATTGGCGCCACCACAACGGATACGCCGAATTCGGATGGCAGGCGCGTTTTTATGATCGCATCATCCGCACCCAACGCGCCCTGCGCATCGTTCGCCGATATATTGCCAGAAACCCGGCAAAATGGAAACATGACCGGAATTATCCCGAACAAAGAGGCAAATCTTCGCCATAAACATCTTCGCGCCTTTGCGTTCGCCTGTCTGAGACACCTGCTAAACCCGCCGCGGCATGAGCACGGTATAGTCGAAGTCGAGCACCACTGCCGGGTCGTAGGCGCCATCAGCGTTCTGGTACGGGAAGTCATGGCATGGGCGGTCCTTGGCGGCAATGGTGCGCACCCGCAGCGCGCCGATGTCCGAACGCCCCGGAATCTCCATCTTGTCGAGGATTTCTGACCAGGCGTAGATCGTGTCGCCGGCGAAACTCGGGTTGGTGTGGCGGCCGCTGTTGATCGCGGCGATGCTCAGCGCGTTCGCCAGCCCGTTGAACGACAGCGCGCGCGCCAGGCTAATGATATGCCCGCCATATACAATCCGCCTCCCAAAACGCCCCTCCTTCTCGACATGCTGGTTGAAATGCACCCGCGCCGTGTTCTGGTACAGGCGCGTCGCCTGCATGTGCTCGGCTTCTTCGATCGTGACGCCGTCAACGTGGTCGATCTTCTCGCCAACCTCGTAATCTTCCCACAGATACGGGCTTCCGGCGCGCGCAAGGTCGTACTGCCCCGGTTGCAATCGGTAGGGAACGGTCAGATCCGCTACAGCAACCGACTCCGGCAATGTCGGCACAACCGTTTCTGGCGCCGGGGCGTTCAGATCGCGTTTGCGCACCATAACCCAGCGTGTGTATTCGAGCACCATTTCGTTACGCTGGTTGACACCAACTGAATGGACGTACACAACGCCGGTTTTGCCGTCTTTGTTCTGCCGCAGCCCGATAACCGTCGAGGTGGTCGAAAGGGTGTCGCCGGGGTACACAATCGCGCCGAAGCGCCCGCCTGCATATCCGAGGTTGGCAATTGCATTCAGCGAGATGTCGGGCACGGTCTTGCCGAACACGATGTGAAACACCAGCAGACTATCGATCGGCGCCCGCTCCAGCCCCAGCGTTTGGGCAAACGGCATCGAAGACGTCAGCGCAAACCGCGACCCGTAGAGCGATGTGTAGAGCGCCACATCTCCTTCGGTAACGGTGCGCGGCGTAGCGTGAACGATCTCCTGTCCCAACCGAAAGTCCTCGAAGAAATTGCCGGGATTGGTTTTGATCGTCATGCCGCCCTCCTCTCTTCAAAGACCATACGCCTGCGCCAGGTCGGGGTCCTTCTTCGCAATCATGCGCGCCAGATCGACGATCACCTTCGCCTGCTTCCAGGTTGCGTCGTCCTGCATCTTGCCGTCGATCATGGCGACGCCAGATCCATCGGGCATGGCGTCGAGGATGCGTTTGGCGAACAGGACTTCATTGACATCGGGGCTGAAGACGCGCTTGGCAATCGGAATCTGGTTCGGCGCAAGCGACCAGGCGCCGGTGCAGCCGAGGAGGAAGGCGTTGCGGAACTGAGCCTCGCAGGCGGCTTCATCCTTGATGTCGCCGAACGGCCCGTAGAAGGCGCGCAATCCGTGGGCAACGGCGACATCGACCATGCGCGCAATTGTGTAGTGCCACAGGTCTTGCTGGTAGAAGGGACGATGCTCCTGCCCTTCCTGCGGATCGGCAAGGACGCCGTAGAACGGATGCCCGCCGCCGACGCGGGTGGTCTTCATGCCGCGTGACGCCGCAAGGTCCGCCGGTCCCAGACTGAAGCCGTGCATACGCGGGCTTGCGCTGGCAATCGCTTCCAGGTTCATCATCCCCTGCGCCGTCTCCAGCAGCGCGTGGATCAGGATCGGTTTCTGGATCTGGTGCTTCGCCTCCAGTAGCGCCAGGTACTGATCGACGAAGTGGATGTCCCATGGACCTTCAACCTTCGGGATCATCATGACGTCGAGTTTGTGGCCGACGGTGGCGACAATTTCGGCGATGTCGTCGAGGACCCAGGGGCTGTTGAGCGCATTGACCCGCACCCAGAGCGCCGTATCGCCAAAATCGGTCGTGCGGGCGACTTCGATGAACCCGGCGCGCGCTGCTTCTTTCGCATCCATCGGGATGGCATCTTCCAGGTTGCCGCACAACACATCCACCTGTTTCGCCACTTCGGGAATACGGGCGCGGATTTTCTCGACATGCGGCGGGAAGAAGTGGATCACGCGCTCAGGACGCACCGGCAATTCGCGGATCGGTTGCGGCGCGCCAACCGCCAGTGGTTTGTAGAAGTGAATGGGAAGTTTCATACTGCCTCCTTACGGGTCTTCAGGTCCGGCGACAATCCCTTCATCATGCAGTTTGCCGACTTCGCCCTCACTCAAGCCGAGCACCTCCAGCAGAATCTCGTCGGTGTGCTCGCCGAGTCGCGGCGCGCGCTGCGCCGGCAGCCGCAGCATTTGGCTGAAATCGAGCGGCGAAGCGGGCGCGAGATACGTGCCGATGCCAGGTTGTTCGACCATGCTGAACATTGGATTGTCCGTCGAGCAGTCGGGGTCTTGCGCAATGGCTTCGCGCACCGTGCGGTATGGACCCCAGGTGACGCGGTGCTCCTCGAAGGCACGGCGCACCTCGGCAAACGTGCGCGCGTGGAACCAGGGTTCCAGCAGGGCGGCAATCTCTCTCCGCGCGCGAAAACGGTCGCCCTCGTCGTTCATGTCGAGACCAAGGCGTTCCCCGAGCGCATTGAAAGCGTCGGTCAGCCCGGTTGCCTTGCCGAGCGCCTTCCATTGCAGGTCGGTCAATCCCACCACCATCACCCGTTTGCCGTCGAGAGTCTCGAAATCGCGCCCAAACGCGCCATACAGGTAGTTCCCCTGTTTGGGGCGATCGGCGTCGTTGATCATCACCTCGGCGATCATACCAAGATGACCAATCATCGCCAGCCCGACATCCTTCAGCGCCAGTTTGACCAACTGCCCTTCGCCGGTGCGCCGCCGGTGACGTTCGGCCGCCAACAGACCGAGCGCAATCATCTGACCGGTGACAATGTCCCACGCTGGCAGCACATGATTGACCACCTCCGGCGAGGTGAAGGGACCGGTCATAAACGGCAGCCCCAACTGCGGGTTAACCGTATAATCGACCTCCGAGCCGCCATCGCGCCGCCCCAGCAGGTTGACCATAATCAGATCGGCGCGATGCGCCTTCAGCGCCTCATAACTGAGCCAGCCGCGCGCCGGGAAATTCGTGATGAACAATCCTGCTTCGTCGCCGGGTGCGCAGATCAGGCGGGTCAACAACTCCTGCCCGCGCGGGTGACGAATATCGACGGCAATCGAGCGTTTCCCCTTATTGAGACCGGCCCAGAACAGACTGTATTTGCCGTCGAGGGTCACAGGCCAGCGTTTATAATCAAGCCCGCCGCCAATCGGATCGAAACGGATGACATCCGCGCCCAACTGCGCCAGGGTCATCCCGCCGAGCGGCGCGGCAACGAATGCTGAACCCTCGACGACTCGCATGCCACTGAGGATACCGTTCATGGTGTGGTTCTCCAAGGTTAAGGGTTGCGAGAACTGAGAACTGAGAACTGAGAACTCATAAGTCCACTGCACAAAGGCTTAACCACCAGGGACCCGAAGCGCACGAAGGGGAAGAACCATGAAGCGCATCGCCTGTGTGTCCCTTTGGGACCTTCGTGGTTGTGGTTACAGCTTTTTGCAGTGAAGTCACTAATAGGAAGAGCAATCTCCCTCCGGCCAACCACGCTTGCACCGGTGAAGCGGTTGGCGTTGGCTTCGACAGGCTCAGCCAACGCCGATCACGAGATGATGGTCTCATATCCGTTGATCTTCCTACGAGGCGCGGCTGCGGGCTAAAGCCCGCACTACCAGCGGGAACGCCCCTCCCACGACTGGCCCCGCCTCGCCCGTCCCCTCACTCTCTCGCGCCTCACGCCTCTGTCCCGCGCCGCCAGGCGCCACTTTCAACCCGCAACCCCACTCTCCTCGCGCGTATGGGTCAGATCACCCGTTTGGCGCGCAATTCGCCGATCTGTTCGTCGCTCATCCCGAGCACCTCTTTGAGCACCTCATCGGTATGCTCGCCGAGCCGGGGACCGGGACGCCTGATCCGTCCTGGCGTTTCCGACAGTTTGGGCACCACATTTGGCATAATGATCGTTTCGCCGAGATCCTCCACATCGACGGCGACGAGATTGCGCCGCGCGTGCACCTGGCGATTGCCAAAGATATCGGCAATATCGTTGAGCGGCGCAGCCGGGGTGGCAGTTGCATAACACCGCTCCAGCACTTCGGCGCGGGTCAGTGAACTGCACCAGTCGCGCACGATTTCATTCACATCGTTCGCATGCTCGAGACGTATTTTCTGCTCGCCATAAATGCTCGACGACGCCAGTTCGGGGCGGCCCATAGCCTTCGCCAGCCGCGCAAACAGTTTGTCGGTGGCGCAGGAAATAGCGACCCATTTGCCGTCTTTGGTCTGAAAATGACCATGGGGACAGGCAAAGTCGTTGTGGTGCGGTCCATGCCGCTCGCGCACTTTTTTGTACATGCCGTAGGCCGGTACCAGTTCATCGCTACAGCGGAAGACCGATTCGTAGAGCGCCGCATCGATATACTGGCCACGCCCGGTTTGCTCACGGTAGCGCAGCGCCAGCAACACTCCGATGCACCCGTACAACCCGGTCATATAATCGCCGAGCGTCGTCGAACCCGGCGTGACCGGCGTTCCCTTCGGCATACCGGCGAGATACGAGATACCGCCGACCGCGTGGGCAATGCGAGCAAAGCCGGGCCGATCCTTGTACGGACCCGTCTGCCCATAGCCGGTCACGCGCAACATAATCAGACCCGGATTGATCTGACTGAGCACGTCCCATCCCAACCCCCACTTCTCCAGCGTGCCAGGACGAAAATTCTCGCACAGCACATCAGCCTTTGCGACCAGGTCCTTGAAAAGCTGCGCACCCTCTGGACGTTGCAGGTTAAGGGTTACCGAACGTTTGTTGCGCGACTCGCTGAGCCAGGTCAGCGTGTCGCCGCGCGTCGTCGGCGTTCCAAAACGGCGCAGGGCATCGCCGCCGACCGGATGCTCGATCTTCAACACATCCGCGCCAAATTCGCCGAGCAGCGTGGCGCAGAAAGGCGCCGCCACAACGGTTGCAGCATCAATCACACGAATACCTGCCAGCGGCAGGGCGCTTTCGTTTCCGTCCATTGCAGATCACCTCGTGCTAGATAATCTTGCGACTGCGCAGGTTCTTGATCTCCTCTGCGGAGATGTTCAGCAGCTCGCGCAAGACTTCATACGTCGCATTGCCGAGCGGCGGACCCAGGTTCGTAATGCGGCCCGGAGTTTCAGAGAGGGTTGGAATAACATTCGGCACGACCACTCCGCCAACGCCTTCCGCCTCGACGCACGCGAGGTTCCCGCGTGCTTGAAAATGCTCATCGTTGAAAATATCGGCAATACTGTTCAACGGACCGATCGGCACTTCTTTGTCAAGGCAGCGCCGCATCACTTCATCGCGCGTCAGCGAACCAACCCACTCGATCGTAATCTGGTTGACCGTATCACGTGCAGCCAACCGTTTGCGCTGATCGCCGTACAGTTCAGGAGACGCGAGTTCGGGACGTTCCATCGCCTCCGCCAGCCGCTCGAACATTTTGTCGGTCGTGCAGGCGATAGCGACCCACTTGTCGTCTTTGGTGCGGAAGTGACCGTGGGGCACCGCAATGAAGCTGCCTGAACCTTCACGTTCGCGGATCTTGCCGAATAGACCGTAGGCTGGCGCGATTTCGTCGAGCACCCGAAATACCGCTTCGTAGATCGCCACATCGATCACCTGTCCCTGCCCGGTTCGCTCTTTGTGTCGCAGCGCGATCAAGATACCGATTGCGCCAAACAGACTTGCGATATAGTCGCCAAGCGGCGCCGTTCCCGGCAGCACCGGCGTCTCGCCGGGGAACCCCGCCAGATAGGAAAGACCGCCAAACGCATGGGCAATGTGCGCAAAACCGGATCGACGGCGGTACGGACCGGTCTGACCATACCCCGACACGCGCAGCATAACCAGTCCCGGATTGGCGGCGCGTAGCACAGGCCATCCCAATCCCCACTCCTCCATCGTACCGGGGCGAAAGTTTTCGATCAGGATATCCGATTTCGCCACCAGTTTGAGGAACAGTTCGACCCCTTCCTTTTGGCGCAGATCGATCGTCACCGACTTGCGATTGCGCGCTTCGCTGAGCCAGGCGAGGGTTGCATCGTGGCGAACGGTAGGGGTGCCAAAACGCCGCATCGGATCACCGCCAATCGGATGCTCGACCTTCAACACCTCGGCGCCGAATTCACCCAGGATCGACGCCGCATACGGACCGGCAAGAAAGTTGCCAACGTCGATGACCCGAATGCCACTGAGCGGCATGCGATCGTGTTCAGGCGGTCGATCAGGTAATGGCATTGGTGCAACATATGCGCCACTGCTGCTGATCGCATGCGCCACAGGCTGTTCGGGTGATGATGCAGACGCTTCGCCGGTTGTGGCATCACCTTCGCTGAGCGCCTCGGATGCCGTGCTCTCCGGCGCTTCTTCGGGAGTCGGCGCCGGAGCGTCAGCGCTCTCCACTGCACCTACCGCCTGACTCGCTGCTTTTGCCGAACGCGCCCCTTTTGTCATCATCCTTCCTCCCATACACCCTCAAGAATGCGAGATACAAACAGACTCTCCACCGGCGACGTTTGCCTCTGTCCACGATGGGTTCGTTTTCACATGGGCAAAATGTTGCCAGGAAGATCTGTGCCGAATGTGAATGTGAGGTTGCGCATGCAAGATACGGAGAATAGTGTATCATATGTGTAAAATATTGGTAACTGCCGGTCTCAAATCGTAAACCCGCGCGGCGGAAACGTCGAACGCGGCGCATCGAGATGTGTCAGAGGGGCAGGTGGCCGATGGAAAGGCGACACGTCCTGACCCCAACCCCTTGACCGTAACCAAGGAGGAGAGGGATGACCTCAGACGATCTGACTGCCTGGATTGGTCGGACGGAGCGCGTCGAGGATGACATCAGCCCCGCGCAGGCGGCAGCGGCGGCGGCGATGCTCGAACCTCCCCCGCCATTACCGACGAAAGGCGCGGCGCTTCCACCACTGTGGCACTGGTTTTACTTCCTGCCGCGTGCGCCACAGTCGCAACTCGGCATCGACGGTCACCCGCAGCGGGGCGGCTTCATTCCTCCCATCCCCTACCCGCGTCGCATGTTCGCCGGTGCACGCATCCGCTTCCATCAACCGCTCATCATCGGTCAACCTGCCCGGCGTGAGGGGGTTATTCGTAACGTCGCCCAAAAATCGGGGCGCAGCGGTCCGCTCGCATTCGTGACCGTCGGCTACAGCATTTACCAGGACGATACCCTCTGCATCGAAGAGGAACAGGACATCGTCTACCGTCAACCAGGCGCGCCTGTGCCGGCGCCTGTGCCGGCAGATCTGCCGCCGCCGCCGTCGGATGCGTGGGTGCGCACCGTGACTCCTGATACTCGCCTGCTCTTTCGCTTCTCCGCCCTCACCTTCAATGCCCACCGCATCCACTACGACCGCCCTTACGCAAAGCACGAAGAAGGGTATCCTGGATTAGTCGTCCACGGTCCGCTGACTGCCGTGCTGCTGATGGAATTGGCGCGCCACAACGTCAATCGCCCAATTGTCGGGTTCAGTTTTCGCAGCCAGGCGCCACTGTTCGACCTGGCGCCATTCCGGTTGATCGCCGTACCCGCGGGGGATCGTGTCGAACTCGAGGCGCAGGGACCCGATGGCGCCACCGCCCTTAGCGCCGTGGCGGAACTGGGATAGGTTGAACGCTGAACGTTCCCACGTTCAGGCGGCATGCCTGTTTTATCGAATGTGAACCTCGAAGAAACCCGGTGTTCCATGAAACCATCGATGCGAAAAAGTCAGTTGGGCAGGCGAAGGTACTGCCTTCACCCGCCCAACCGCACGTCACATGGCAATGTTTCAGATAGCAAGAGCGGGTCCACCGTGAGGTCACAACAGTGCTGTACCCCAACCGCACCTCATGTCACCCCAGGCGCCCTCATCCCACCTTCGCAAGTTTGACCCTTGAGTCGTAGAAAACGGCGCTCCCGCCAACCAGATCGCTGAGCGTCACATTACCGAGCACCGGATCGACCCGCATCGCGGCGTTGGCATGCACCCCGGCGGCGCGGCGCGGGTCTGCCGGAATGGTGACGCCATCAATCACGATATCGCTGGCGCCACTGGCGAAATGGCCCCAACCGAGCGGGAACGAGATTACGCCCGGGCGAATGCCTTCAATCACCTTGACCTTGCCAATCATTGGCTTGCGCGTGCCATTCTGCAGATCCCAGACGCCATCGGGGTTGCTGGCTGAGCTGATCCGCACACGGTCCCCGTTGCGTAAACCGAGCCGTTCGGCATCGACGCGGTTGATCAAGATGGCGTTTTCCGGCATGAGCGCCAGCAGCCAGTAGTCGGCAATACCGCGCGCTTTGGCCATCATTGCCTCTTTGTAGGTGATCAGGTGCAGGTCATAACCCTCGTCCACAACCGGTGTGCCGTCGGCAGCCAATCCAGCCGGGATGTAGGCAGGATACCCGATCAGATGTTCACCGGTCATCGAGTTGATCGTGCTTGCTGTCTTCTCCTGGTAGACGTTGATCTGTTTGGCGTAGGGATTGCCGGCGAGATTGCCCTTCCAGCCCTTTTCGTAAGCCTGATAGCGTCCGCCGCGATTAAGCACGTAGACGGTTTGGCGCCAGAGTTGCTCGTCATTGCCCACTGCTGCGCGCCACCTGGCTTCGTCGAACACGTGTGGCGGCAGGAAGCGGCGCGCGTGTCGGAAGATCGCCAGTTCGTTGTCATCAGCCGGCGGCACGCCGTCGCTGCCGTCTTCCTTCTCGCCAAAAGCGACATTCGCAACCAGTTTGAGGTAAAGATGTTCGGGTCGCGTGAAGGGGACGCCTTCGCCAAAGCCATCAGGACCGAAGCCGGGCAGGTTGAGCCGCTCGGCGATAGCGAGCACGAGCGCCTCGAAGCTGAGCGGAATCTCTTCGCCGAAGACCTTGACGGTCGGCCAGTCGGGCAGGCTGATCGCGGGTTGGCGAATGTTTTCCACCTTCCATGGCACATTAGGGTGCGATCCGTGGAACTCCCAGCGTTCGAGGAAGCTCAGGTCGGGAAAGATATAGTCGGCGTAGGCGCTGGTTTCACCGACCATAATGTCGCTCGTAATAATGAGCGGGATCTTCTTGGGATTGGCCAGTATCTCGATCACCGTCTGCGCTGCCGGCAGCGCATAGTTGATCGCCGACATGTAGAACATCGCAACCTTAATCTGATACGGGTACGCATCGCCCATCGAGGGCACGTCTTCCTGATAGACATCGGTCGCAAGCGGGAACCATGGCCGCCGCGCCGGATAGCCGTCGAACAGCGTCGATTTTTCGTAGGCGGTGTTGGTGCGCAGCAGGTCGATGCCAAATGGCGCGTTGGCGCCATTGTTCATCTTGTCAATCAGGAATGGGCCTTTTGCCTTGCCGCCCAGCCGGTCGTAGGTGGTAGGCTTGATCAGACCGCCACGATGGTCGAAATTACCGACGAGCGCATTCAACGTGTAAAAGGCGAAATTGGTGTAGAAGCCGTTGGTATGCTGTGACGCGCCGCGGTGGATGTCGGCGACGGCGCGGGCGCCGTGACTGGTGAATTCGCGCGCAACGACGATAATATCCTCGTCTTTCACATCGGCGATCGCCGCCCACTCTTCGATCGTATGCATGCTGGCTGCTTCATAGATAATCTGCAAGCCGCTCTTGACCCGAATGCCGTTGATCTCGGCGTCAACCAGCAGATCACCCATCACCGGCGCGGCTTCGGGGTTGTTCGGATCGATGGGAGTCGGGATGCCATTGACCAGCGCAACGAAGGGATCGAAGGCAAAGATCGCGCCATCGGCGGTGGCGTACTGTTTGCTCTTTTTCCCTTCAGCATTAATCGTTTCAACGACCGTTGTCAGACCGATTTCGCTGGCGCGGAGGAACTTGCCCGGTTTGCCATCTTTGATCTTGACCAACCAGACCGCGTTCGTCCAGCTCGGCTCGCCGATAGCGGCGGCGGCGGCTTTGTTGGCGGCGGCGAGAAAGGCGGCATTGTAGCGTCGTTGCTCGATAATCCAGCGGATCATCCCCATCACAAAAGCAGCGTCGGTTCCCGGCTTGATCGGGATCCACTTCCACGCCTTGCTGGCCAGTTTGCTCAGACGCGGGTCGAGCACAACGTACCGCATCCGGTTGTTGATCACCCCCTGCGTAATACGCGGTGATTGCGGCGTGGGACCATAGTTGGCCTCGAAATGATTGGTTCCGGCAAAGAGCACGAACTCGGCGTTACCCAGATCGGCCTGCCAGTAGAACTTCTGGCCGCCGGTGAATTTGCCGGTGGACGGATCGAATTGTTCGCTCATCGCCTTGCCGGTGAAGTAGAGCGAACCCTGGCAGATGGTGGTATGGCCGTTGGCATTGACCGAGCCGAAACCGCTCTTGACGAACCGCTGCACGAGATCGCCGCGTCCGTTCTTCAAGCGACCCCACACGAAGGCAAATTGGTTGTTCTTTGGTCCCAAATCGGGATGATCCGGATCGATCAACACGTCGAGATGCTCGGCAAAATCACGCTTGAACTGCTCGACAAGCGCGGGCTTCTCTTCGGGCTTAGCCGCGAGAATGTCGTTCACTGCGGCAGCCATCGCTTTGGCCAGCTTCGCATCTTTGAGCGCGTACAGCGCGCGCAACCCTTCCACCGGACCTTCACCAAACAGGTCGCCGCCTTCGACAATCTCCGTGATCGCCTGATCGAAATCGATGGTCATCCATTGGCCAGCCCCGCGTGGCGTGCCCGGCTTGCGCTTGAGAACGCGCATCAACCGGTACGGATCGTAGGCCGTCTGGATACCGGCCTGCCCCTTGGGGCAGAGCGCGCCATCGACTGTTCCGCTGGCGCTGATCGGGGTACTGTAGGGCAACGGCGGCTCCATTGTCCAGGGGCTGTAGGGATTGCCTTCAAGCTTGGCAGCCACGCCGTCGATCAACTTGACCTTGAGGCCACAGCCGGTATTGCACTGCAAGCAGACGGTCTGAATCGAGTTGGCGGGATCGACCAGCGGTATGTCGATCGGTTCGCTGCGCGCGAGGCTGGCGAGCGGACCACAGCCGGCCAATGCTGCGCTGCCGCCGAGCAGAGCCGAGACCTTGAGGAAATTACGCCGGTTGATGCCGGCGCCGGTTGGCGTTGGGGCGTCGTACTGTCGTTTCATATCAACACTCCTGTCGTGGACACAGGTGTTCCTTCGCTATCGGTTAATCGGACGTGCCGGCAGATTCGGCCGGACGGGCGAAGAGCGGCAAGCGATCGGCGCCTGCGACGAATCCAATGGTGACGGCGCCGACAATCCCAGCGGTCACTGCCCATTCCATCAAGCTAGGGCTATACGTAAAGCTCAGGTGCGGACCCTGGAAGGCGTCGCCCAGACCTTGCAGTTCGGGCAAGCTGAGCGCCGGGAAGATGATGTTAGCGCGGGCAACGGCTAACCCCAGCAGGACGCAGACGCCCATCAGACCGGTGACAAAGCTGTTGCGCCCTGGCGACATCGTGAGCACGATCAGCGGCAGGAGCATACCGAGACCGATTTGCAACAACCAGAAGGCCCAACCGTAGGGTCCGAACAGCACCAAATTGATCGCCTCTGCGCCATGACTGCTATTCTGGTAGAGCGCCTGCGAAACGTCAGTCCAGAGATAGTACCCTTTGACCAGCAGCAACACCACTAGCGCCAATCCCAGCACCTGCAACTGCTGTGCGCGGCGCGGGTCGCGCGACGGGCCAAACCAGCCGATGGCGATCAACATCAGGGCGACGCCGGAGGTCAGGTTGAAGATGGGAAATTGAGCCGGCAAGTTGCTGACATGCCAGCTGACCCGGTTCTGGTTGACGCCGAGCAGGGCGCCGATACCGCCGCTGAGGAAGATCGCCAGCACCAGACCAACCACCATCACCGGTTTCAGCCAGCGTGATGGCTGAGGACGGAAGCTGAGCCAGAGGCTCACGATCACGATGAGGAGAAAGATGGTATACCCCCAGACCAGTTGCGCCATCACCGCCCCAAAATTGGGCTGGACGTAGACCTTCCAGATCCGGGTCATATGACCAAGATCGAGACCGATGGCGGCGAGACCAGCCGGCAGGGTGACCAATGAACCCCACAGCGCCATACGGCCGCTGCCGCGGAAGAGCGGCAACTCGAACAAGAGATCGAGAGTCGCCAGCATAAAAGCGCCGGTAGCAATGCCGGCAAAGAACATATAGAGCGCCACCCACAGCCCCCATACCACATACGAGCCGTAGTTGGCGTTCATATGCCCGTAGACAAACCGGTCGTACACTCCCCACAGGCCAATGAGCAGGCCAAGGGCGCCAGCTACATAGAGGAGTCGGTTCAGCATAGGTCTGCTCCTCACAGCAAATAATAGACACGCGGCTCAGTGCCGAGTTCTTCCTTCAACCGGATCACGTTCGGCTTCACAATCAATTCGCTCACAAGGCTTTCGGGATCGTTAGCGTCGCCAAAGAAGGTCGCGCGCCCGATGCACGTCGTCA
Organism: uncultured Roseiflexus sp.; assembly: GCA_937935075.1. GTDB lineage: Bacteria > Chloroflexota > Chloroflexia > Chloroflexales > Roseiflexaceae > Roseiflexus. Next base: position 29,919 of record CALGYB010000072.1, read on the forward strand.
CACAGGCCGGCAATTCGCCATTCAGCACACGGTGCATGCAGAAGTTGCATTTGCGCACATTCCCAACCGGCGAATCGTGCGGATCGCGGCGAGCGTGCGGCTTACCGTACTCAAAGGTACTCACTTGCTCGTAACTTGCCGCCTGATCGGCGCCAAGCATCGCGCCGGAGCTGGTTGTATTGGCGGTGTAGGTGTAGCCAAAGTCGAAGGTGCGGGCGCCGTAGGGGCAAGCGGTGATACAAGCGCGACAGCCAATACACTGCTCATAATCAACCGCGACAACCCCGTGCTCGTTGGTGTACGTGGCCGAAACCGGGCAGACGCTCGTGCAAGGCGGGTTGTCACACTGCATACAGGGTCGGGGAACAAACCGGCGACTTACATGTGGATACCGTCCGGTCTCTTCTTCCAGCACCGGACGATAGACAACCCCGGGAGGCAGTTTGTTTTCGGCGACGCAGGCGATTGTGCAGCCGTGGCAGCCGATGCAGGCGCGCAGGTCAATCACCATGACCCAGCGTCGTTCGGCGACCGGCTTGCTCAGCGCGCGCAGCAGATCGGCGCGCATCCGTTCGAGATGATCAACCGGCGTCCCACTGATGTTAGCAGCGCGCAAACGAGCGATTTCGGCTTCGTAAGCAGCGAGCGCCTCTTCGGGGGTCAAAACATTGATCGCTCCCTTGGGCGCCTCCGTCGCTGGATGCGGCGCCGCTTTTACCGCAGCGGCTGCAAGCGCGCCAGCGCCAGCCATCAGTGCGCCAAGCACGCCGCGCCGGCTGACCGGGGTGAGTGGAATGGTAGGTTGCCGAGACATAGGCTAAGCTCCTCGGAATCAGCAGAGTACTGCCAGCCTTACTGTACGGCGTTTATTGTGCTAGCGGTAGCAGGAAAAATGCGGCGCCGCCGGTGCGGTTGTCAGAGTTTTCCTGACAAAGGGAGGTAATACTAACCTGCGGTCAGTCAAACAAGATGTTCGCGCGTTCGTTGTGCAAGGCGTAACGTGCAACGTGCAGCGGCAGACGTGTCGTGGACGCATGACTGCGCCCTGGCATCAGCAGCCCCAGGGGGGCTTGCACGTGCGGTGCGTGCGGTGCGCGCCGTCGAACTGCGTGCGGTGAGCATCGTCGAATCGCGTCCTCAGCGAGGGTTTTCGCCCGCAGCGTCCCAGCAGTATGGCACGAATGACCGCGCATGAGTATTACTCGTCCGATTTCAGGGTGAGACATGGTTCGCCCATATCACAGAGCGCGCACGGGTTTGCAGGGGCGGGCAACCACATACGCTACGCCGGGGTCAGCAGGTTGTGATCGAGCGCAAACTGCACAAGCGCAGCGCGCGAACGCAACCCGAGTTTCTCCATACCGCGGGTGCGGTACGTCTCGACCGTTTTGGGGCTAAGGTTCAGCTGAGCCGCAATCTCGGCGGCGGTGTATCCACGCGCCACCAGCGCCAGCACCTCTCGTTCGCGCTCGCTAAGACTTTCCCACGGGCTAACTGGCGGCGTTTGCGGCAAGAGATCTTCGAGCAAGCGACGGGTGAGGGCGGGATGGATGTACATTTCACCGCGTAACACAGCGCGGATCGCTGCAATCAACTCGGCGTCGGCGGCCCGCTTCAGAACATAGCCGTGCGCGCCGGCAGCCAGCGCCTGCCGCACATAGCCCTCATCGTCGTGCATCGTGAGCACCAGAATACGCGCGTGCGGCGCTGCGGCGCGCAATGATGGGATCGCAGCCAGCCCGCTGCCATTGGTCAGGCTGAGGTCGAGCAAGATCAAGTCAGGTTGCAGCGCAGCGACTTGCATCGCCGCCGTGCGTGAATCTTCGGCCTCGCCAACCACGTGCAGATCAGATTGCGCATCGAGCAACAAGCGTAATCCGGCACGCAACACGGCGTGATCATCGACCAACAGAATACGGTTCACAGGCATAGGATTCCTCGGCTGATGCTAGCAAGGGAAATTCGACATACAGCGTCGTGCCGTTGCCCGGGGCCGACTCGATGATCAGATGACCATTCAACAACGCTGCCCGCTCGCGGATCCCGTTCAGGCCGAGATCACCATCGCCACGCAGAGCAGCCGGATCGAACCCACAGCCATTATCTTCAATAATCGCGCGCAACCGGCCATCACGCCGCTCGATCACAATACTGGCAGTGGTCGCGTGAGCATGACGGATGACATTGGTCAGCGCCTCTTGCACGATCCGGTAGAGTGCGGTTTCGAGCGCCGGATCGAGCCGTTCGCCGTTTAAGTCGGGCATTGCGAGATCGATCGTCAATCCGCTCCGAGCGCGGCAATCGGCAACGTAGCGTTGAATAGCGGCAGCCAGCCCTAAATCGTCGAGGACGCTGGGACGCAATTGGCGGGCGAGTGCATGCAAGTCATGCAACACCTGCCCGACTATCCCGCGCAGATCGTCAACCTGCCGTCTCAGATCAGGCGAGCGGTGGCGGTCGGCGAGCGAACGCAATCCGATCAGCAGCGAAGTGAGCGCCTGGCTCGTGCTATCGTGGAGTTCGCGGGCAATCCGCTTCCGCTCCTCTTCTTGGGCAGCAATGATCCGGGTCACATACTGCGCCCGCATCTGCTCGCGCTCGGCCCGTTCGCGTTCGGCTTGAGCCAGCGCATCACTCATCGCATTAAGGGCATCAGTCAGCGCGCCTATCTCATCATCGGCCCAACGCTGTGCACGCCGGCTAAAATCGCCGCCGGTCACCGCTTTGGTCAGCTCAACCAACTGCAAGATCGGGCGGGTGAGGATCCACGTCAGCAACGCGGCAGCAGTGATCCCAATCGCCGCAGCCATAATAGTCGTAATCAACAACTGACTGGTCACCGCAGCGACTGTCTGCTCGCGGGCGGCTAATGATAAGCCGACGCGGGCGACACCGGCGCGACCATCGAAGATCGGCACCGCAGTATCCCAAACATCGCCTTCATCGGTGGCTAACAACACACTGCGGTGATGTTCATTCGATGTCACGATATTGGCATCGTACAATCCCGCCGGGAAGCCGGCGCCGAATGTATGAGCGATGATCGCACCTTCAGAGTCGATCACGAACGCATAGCGCAGATCAGGATTATTGGCTTGTGTGTCGCGTAACAGGCGGAACAGGCCGTAGTAATCGCGCATCAGTGTGAGATCGGTCGCGCGTGCTGCCACATCACGCGCCACTGCGACCGAGTGTTCGCGGGCTTGAGTCGTGAGGGTTTGGTCGAGTAACAGCCGCACTTCAATGGTCGCTGCTACTCCCATTAACACCACCAACCCCAGCACGATCCCAAGGATCTTGGCCCGGATGTTGACGGCGCCAATCACCTGCCAGATTGCAGTCGCCCATCGTTTCAGCCGATGTGATACACGCATGGTATTCATGGCGACAACTGACCTATCCGAGACCGTAAGAGCCGCGCGCTCGCGTAAGCAGCGTCATCAATCATGACAAACCGGTCAATACCAAGCGCCGCCAGCGCCTGTTGCGCTAGCGGCGATGGATCATCGGCCATGCCAAGCAGGATATTCTGCAACTCGGCGCGTAACTGCGGGCGCACACCCGGCCCTACCACTACCGGCGGAACGCCGAACGGCGGTGAGGTGTGGATGGCCTTCACTTTAGCAGCCAATGTCGGATCGCGCGCCAGCGCAAAATCGAACACAAGGCTATCGACCGCTGCGCCGTCAGCCAGCCCGTTCGCCACTGCTTCGATTGCTTTGTCGTGGCTGTAGGTAAAGAAGATGTCGTAAAAAAAGGTTTCCGGCTCTTCCCCCAACTCGCGCACCAGCGCCGTGGGGTAGACCCGCCCGCTAAACGAGGTCGGGTCGGTGAAGGCAAAGACCTTGCCGCGCAGATCGGCCATCGTTTGGGCAGGGCTGTTTGCCGGTACAATCAACAGTGAATGATAGGTTGTCGCCCCATTGACTTGCGGCGCAACCAGCAAGCTCATCCCGTAGCGGTCGCGGCCATCGATATAGGCGCTGGTGCAGACAAAGGCCACATCGACTTCGTTGCGCCCGATCAGCTCGTTGGTTTCGGTATAGGTGCGGCGCTGCACTAATACCACCTGCCGTCCTAGCCGCGCACCGAGATAATCGAGCAGCGGCTGATAGCTCTGCACGGCGCCCTGTGGCGAAATCACCGATGCCACCGATACTCGCAGCGGCGGCGACGTGACCGGCGTTGGCATTGGTAACGGCTGCAAGTCGTTGAGCCGGATGCTCGTCGTGGGCGCCGGTGATGCGCCGCACGCAGCGAGCATAAAGATGGTGAAAACGATAAGGCTGAGACGCTGTGCCATAGATATCGTTATTGCCTTTGCTCATTCTCAAGATAACCACACGAGACATGCCAGAGGCATTATAGATTTTGTCCGTCATCTACCGGTACGTGACCGGTGCGAACCTTAATCTATGTGACGGAAAGATCATATCACGCAGTGCGTCAGGATACCAGAAAGAGTTCGTAACCAGTAGTGAAAGGGTTCGTAACCGGTAATGAAAAAGTTCGTAACCGGCAGTGAAGGGTAAGAGGACGGAGAAGCCATTCTACCGGTCAACCAAACGTCAGACCATCCTGGCGCAGGATCGCCTGGAGTGGCGGGCGGTCCAGCCCAGACCGGTCTTCGCCGTTGAAGCAGCGCTGGAAGTGGCGCGCCCCATTCTCGTCGGGCGTGGACCTTGAAGAAACCGGGCGTTCCATGAAACCATCGTTATCGTTATAGCATCAATATGATAACGAGACGTGTCATCCCAAGCGCAGCAAGGTATCTGAAGCATGTGCCGTGGAAGAATCCTGGCTGCAATCAGGGTGACCGACGATGGTCGGCATTAGCATGCGCGTTCACGGCGATGTCTCGTTGTCGTATCAACCTCTACCTCTCAACAATACATGGACCTTGATGATGAAATCAAAGCCGAGTTAATCAAAACCGCCCAATCGCTGAAAGGCAGCGAACGCCGGATCTTCATGGCGCGCACCGTTCGGGCGTTGGGTCCTGGCGGGCAGCGTCTCGCTGAGCGCGAACTTGGCTGGAACCGCGCAACCATCCGCAAGGGCATGCGCGAACTCGAAAGCGGTCTGACATGCATAGACGCCACCCATCTCCGGGGACGCAAACCGGTCGAGGCGCGTCTGCCCAATCTCCTGCACGACATCCGCGACATCGTGGAAGCCCGGCGCCGCAATCACGCCGAATGCCGCAGCGACGCCCGGGCGCCCTGCATGAGCGTCGAAGAGGTGCGCCACGCTCTGATTGAACAGAAAGGGTACCACCCCGACGATCTCCCCTCCATTCAGACTATCGCTGCCCGCCTGCGCGCGCTTGGATATCGCCCGCGCCGCTCGATGCGCTATCTGCGTCGCAGGCGTCGCCAGCAATAACTGGGATGCTCAAAAAGTATAAACTTGATCAAACCACAATTTTCCGTAGCAATCTTTTTACTCATCTTCCTGACAGCTTCTGTTACACTCTCAACCACAACGATATACCCCTTCTCTGCAAATCTCGAAATGATACAAGTCAATATCGACGGCGAGAAGATGACAGCGACGCTCCGCTGTGATCGTGTGTTCACTTCCGACAGACAGACTGGCGGCTGTACCCCGTTTTGTGCCCTCCGCCACGGATATGCGAGAGGGAATGCGCCAGAAGGATCGTTCATATCCGACGACCGTATCTGTGTCTGCGCGAGTAACGTCTGAGCCTCGCTTTGTCACGCGCAGCGAGACGTCTGGTTGATCCTGTCGCGGGACGCAGAACGTGCGGTTCCGTTACCTGTCGCTTGCAGCACATGCCGTGCGTCAAAGCATTGCGGCCGCATCAGATACCGCCGCTGACGCGCAATGGCGCCGTATGCTCATCCACATCCCTGTTCCGTCTATCGGTATCCGACGATACGTGAGGGAGGTCAGTCGCATGGAAGCGGAAATGCACGCTTTTGTTGACTCACTGCGCAAGAACATCACTGCCGAGGACGTGGTCAATCTCGAAGCCTGTATGGACTGTAAGATGTGCGGGGAAGCCTGCGCATGGTATCTGGTCACCGGCGACGAAAAACTACATCCCACCCACAAAACCGGACTGATACGCCAGGTCTACCAGCGCTACATGACGATCGAGGGACAGATCGGCGGCGCTCTTGGGCTGATCCCCACTCCGACGGTCGACGACCTGAAGGAAAACATGCGTTATTTCTGGGCATGCACGGCATGCGGGCGCTGCACGCTCGCCTGCCCGGCGGGTATCAGCACACGCCGCATTGTGCGTCTTGCGCGCGCCGCCTATGCCGACTCCGGCTTGAGCCACGCCAATCCAACGATCAAATCGATTATCGACAACACCGAGCGCTACCGTCACAGTTTCGGCTTGACCATCCCGCAGGTGATCGGACGGGTTGGTCTGTTCCTGCGCAGCGAAGGGATTGAAGTGCCAGTCGATGTGCACGGCGCCGAACTGCTCTTCGTCTGCCCGGCGGCAGGCAATACCAAAATCCCCGATTACGGCATCAAAATGGTCAAAATCCTCAATGCCGCGGGGGTCAGTTACACCATCTCTCCACGCGTCATCGACACCGGCACTGAGATCGACCACATTGCAGTTCACCACAATCTCTCGAAGCGGATGCTGGAAGAGTGGGAAGAGGAAGCGGATCGGCTCGGCGTCAAGAAAATCCTGCTGGTCGAATGCGGCTGCGACGCGCGTACACTCTACGCCGAGGCGTCGGAAGTGCTCGGACGCCCCTTCCGCTACCCGATTGTGAGCGTCGATACCCTCATGCTCGACCTGATCCGGGAAGGACGTCTGCCGATTGAAAAGACCGACCTGAAGGTCACGCTGCACGACCCGTGCTACGCCACCCGCCTCTCCGGGTTGGGCGACGTGTTCCGCGACCTGTTGCACCTCGTGACCGACAACTTTGTCGAGATGACCCCGAATCGCGAGCACAACTACTGTTGCAACGGCGGCGCCGGCGGCATGCGCCTGCCTGAAAACACCGATCTGCGGCGCAAGATTTCGGTGCTGAAAGCGAACCAGATCCGCGCAACCGGCGCCGAGTATGTCACCTCGCCGTGCGTCGTCTGTACACTGTCGCTGGAAGACACCTGCCGCACGTATGGGCTGGCGCAACCTGACGAACGCATGGCGCTGGTGTTGTTCGAGGTCGTCTACGAAGCCATGGAACCGGCGCTGGCGAAGCGCGGCGAACTGGACCGTATGTATGTTCCGGCGGAATTGCGCCACCGCGATCCCGATTTCTTCCTGGAACACAGTATCGAAGGGCGGATGGCAGCGTTGATGCAGATGCCGGAGTTCCCGGCGCTGCTCGACTGGCTGGAGCGCGATGAGATCGTCCAGCGTTTCGCCAAAGACCATCCGCAGGTGCATGATCATTTGCGCGCACTGCGCGACATGGCGATGCCGACGATGCCAGCGTTGCGGGCGCGAGCCGTGGCGGGGCAGTAAGGGTCTGACCACGCCGGCGCACCTCGCAATGATTGCAAAAACACAACTGCCAGGCAGGTTCCGGGTCGTTGTTTGCTCTCAGCAAAAGGAGGCGGAACATGATCATCGTTGATGTGCTGAATATCATCGCGCCGATCGCCATCGCCGTTTTTCTGATCGGCGTCGGGGTGCGGTTGGGGCGGTTCGTATGGGCGCTTGTGACGCGACGACGATTTCGCGGCGTGTCTCCAACCTTCGAGCGCGCACCACGCCGATTAGGTTTCTTCGAGGCGCTGCACGCGGTCGTGTTCGGTCCGATCCAGCATTTCTACAAACGCGCCAACCCGACGTGGGGACGCGGCTATCTCTACTACCACATCGCTATCATCACCGAAGTCACCGGCTATACCATCTCGGCGCTCATCGTTTTCGCCCATGTCTTATTCGGCAAACCGGTGCCAGATGTAGCGCTGCATATCGAAGAGAGTTTCAACTACACGCCGGCAAACCTGCTAGCGCTCATCTTCGGCAACGGCGAGGCGCTCCAGTCACACTTCCTGTTCGGCGCTGCCGCACCCTATTTCGTGGGCATCACGTGGATCGCCGTCGGGTTTGCAGTGGTCGGCAACCTGCACTTAATGGTTACATTGCTGCGGCGACGGAGCGGCGCAGTTGTGGGAGATATCGACGACGCAGCGCGCGGCATCCGCACGCCAGGACGTCTGCCGTGGGATCGGCTCCTGGTGCGCAGCATCATTTTCTGCATCATCTGGACAGAACTGTTCGCGCGCTTGAATGTGGTGCATGGCATCGTCTACGTCCACGCATTGCTGGGACTGGCGCTCTTCACGCTGCTGCCATTCACGTATCTGTTCCATATGATCTATAATTTCATCGCGGTGTACTATGCCGTGCAGCGTCGCATGGCGCGCACCATCGCGTAAATGGTCGAAGAGCGGTTAACTTGCATCTCCGCCAGGAAACGTGTATAGTACGAACAGCGCGCAGTGGCGCTGTTCTCCGCGTGTATCCTGATCCATCTCCATGACGATGATCGTCACCGGCGATGGCTGATGAGGTCAAGGAGGCGTCCTTGAGTATCAGAAGCGCCGATTTACTCTTTACACCGATTCCTGAACGGATCGCCCGTCTCCGCGATCTGGCGTACAACCTGTGGTGGAGCTGGCATCCCGAAGCGCAAGACCTTTACCGCCACATCGACGCTGATCTCTGGGAAGAGGATTACCACAACCCGGTCGATTTCCTGCGCGATGTGCGCCAGCGTAAACTCGAAGCCGCCGCTGCCGACCCGGCGTACCTGGCTCAATATGATCGGGTCATGGCGGCGTTCGACCGGTACATGGCGGCTGAGGACACGTGGTACCGCCGCACGTTCGGCAATGGCAACGGCAATGAGGTGACGATTGCCTACTTCTCAGCAGAGTTTGGCCTCCACGAGTCGCTGCCGATCTATTCGGGCGGCCTTGGCGTGCTGGCAGGCGACCACGTGAAAGAGGCGAGCGACCTGGGGTTGCCGTTCGTCGCCGTCGGGTTCATCTACCCGCAGGGGTATTTCCGGCAGCGGTTGGACCAGAGCGGCTGGCAGGAGGCGATCTATTCCAAACTCAATTTTGCCGACATCGCCGCCATGCCCGCGCTGACCGCCGATGGACGCGAGGTGGTTGTCGAGGTCGATCTGCCCGGTCGCACCATCTATGCCAAAGTCTACCGTATTCAGGTCGGACGGGTGTCGTTGTTCCTGATGGATACGGACATTCACCCGAACAGTCCGCAGGACCGCGAACTCTCGGCGCGTCTGTACGGCGGCGATCAGGAAATGCGCATCGCTCAGGAAATCGTGCTGGGTATCGGTGGGGTGCGCGCGTTGCGGCAGCTCGGCATTCACCCGAATGTCTGGCATATGAACGAAGGGCATTCGGCGTTCCTGGTGCTCGAACTGGTGCGCGAGAAAGTTGCACAGGGCATGCCGTTCGATGAAGCGTGGCGCGATGTGCGCGCACAGTCGGTTTTCACCACACACACGCCGGTTCCGGCGGGCAATGATGCCTTCCCACTCCACCTGATGGAGAAGTACTTCGGTTCGTTCTGGCCCCAACTCGGTCTGACGCGCGAGCAATTCTTCAACATTGCACTGCAACACCAGCAATGGGGACCGACCTTCGCCATGACCGTGCTGGCGCTGAAGGGATCGCACGCGCACAACGGCGTAAGCAAACTGCACGGTCACGTGGCGCGCAGCATGTGGCGCTGGCTCTATCCAGGCGCAGCGCAGGACGAGGTGCCAATTACCTCAATAACTAACGGCGTCCATAGCAGCACATGGCTGGCGCCCGCCATGCGCCGCCTGTATGATGAGGCGCTTGGTCCCGATTGGGAAGAAGAACTCGACAATGTTGCGCTCTGGGCGAATGTGCGGAATATTCCCGATGAGCGGTTGTGGGAAGTGCGGCAGGCGCTGAAACGAGACCTTGTTGCCGTCGCGCGTGAACGTGTTCGCCAGCGTCACCTGCGATTGGGATCACCGCCGCAAATCTGGCCCGTGCTCGACGAAGAGATACTCACTATTGGCTTTGCTCGCCGCTTTGCCACCTACAAGCGTGCGACGCTGCTGTTCCGCGAGCCAGAGCGCCTGAAGGCGTTGCTCAACCGCAGCGACCGTCCGGTGCAGATTATCTTTGCGGGCAAGGCCCATCCGGCTGACGATCCGGGGAAGCTGTTCATCCAGCAGGTCTATCAGATGTCCCAGCAGCCCGGGTTCCTTGGGCGCATCCTGTTCCTTGAGGAGTATGACATGGCACTGGCGCGCGCGCTGGTGCAGGGAGTGGATGTCTGGCTCAATACGCCGCGTCGTCCGCACGAGGCGAGCGGCACCAGCGGGCAGAAGGCAGGGTTGAACGGCGTCGTCAACGTCAGCATTCTCGATGGCTGGTGGCCTGAAGCGTACAACGGCAAAAATGGCTGGGCAATCGGCGAGGAGCGTGAATACAGCAGTCAGGATGAGCAGGACTGGCACGACTCGCAGCATCTCTACCGCATTCTGGAGCAGGAAGTCATTCCGACGTACTACGACCGCGGTTCCGATGGCATTCCGCATCGGTGGCTGGCAATCAGCAAGGAGTCGATTGCCACAATTGCGCCGGTATTCAGCACCCGCCGCATGGTCAAAGAGTACGTGACGCGATTATACCTGCCTGTGGCGGAAATGCAGGCGTAGGAGGCAGGTCTGCGACCTGCCCCCTGTGGTCGCCGCTACGACTGTGAGCGATTGGAGGGGCGCAGCACCGCTGCCGCTATACGGGCAGGTCTCGGACTTGCCCACGCTGTCCTTTCAGGGGGAGGTTTTCTGACAGGCGCGTGTTAGAGCCTGTTATGTACTTTCGAGCATAAAGGTAATGAACCGCTTCAGCCAC
>CALGYB010000073.1 GCA_937935075.1 uncultured Roseiflexus sp.
GTGCAACGAACGCAACGCGGCAGACGTCACTGTTTCAACGGGACGACGACGGTGGACCGCAATTCGCTGGCGTTCGGACATTGTTCAACCTGCAATCTGCTTGTAGGCGTTGCGGTGCAACGCCCCTACCTGCTGCAACCTATTTGTAGGCGCCTCGCGTCTCGCGCCTCGCGCCTCACACCTCGCGTCTCGCGTCTCGCGCCTCGCGCCTCGCGCCTCGCGCCTCGCGCCTCACACCTCGCGCCTCGCGCCTCACGCCTCGCGCCTCACTTACACCCACCCCGCAATCTCCGCTTCGGTCAGTTGTTTTTCGAGTTTGGCGTACTCGGCGCGTGCGGCGCGGAGCAGATGCACCATCCGGATCGGTTCGCCCGCATCGGCGGCGAGAAAGGCGGCATTGAGCGCGATGTTGCGGATGTTGCCGCCGGCGACATTCAGCCGCGCCAGTTTCTCGAAGTCCAGCCCGTCGGTTGGCGCGCCCGGCGGGAACGAACGTCGCCATATCTCCACACGTTGCACAGCGTCGGGGAACGGGAATTGCACCACAAACCGGATACGGCGCAGAAACGCCGTATCCAGCGCACTCTTCAGGTTCGTCGTCAGAATGGCGAGACCGCGATACGACTCCATGCGTTGCAGCAGGTAACTCACCTCGATATTGGCATACCGGTCGTGGCTATCCTTGACCTCACTGCGTTTGCCGAACAGTGCATCAGCCTCGTCGAACAAGAGAATGGCGCCCCCCGCCTCAGCAGCGTCGAAGATGCGCCGCAGATTCTTTTCGGTCTCACCAATGTATTTGCTCACAACCGATGACAGATCGATGCGATACAGGTCGAGGTGCAGTTCATTCGCCAGCACCTCAGCCGCCATGGTTTTGCCGGTGCCGCTGGCGCCGGCAAACAGGGCGCTGATCCCGAGGCCGCGCGAACTGCGCGCGGCAAACCCCCAGGTTTCGTACACCCGCGCCCGCTGCCGCACATGCGCCGCAATGTCGCGCAACAGGTGACGCTGCGCGGCTGGCAGCACCAGATCGTCCCACGACACCGACGACTCGATGCGCTGCGCCAGATCGTCGAGGCGCGGGCGCGCCTGAGCGCGGCTGGCGTCCCAGACGGCGCGCGCGACATCGTGACCGGCATACTCCTGCGCGCGACCAAGCGCCTCGGCGCTGGCGGCGCGGATCGCGTGCGCGCTCAGGTTGAACTGTGAGATCAGCAGATCGACATGACCATCGAGATGATCGGCGGCTGCGCCGAGCGCCGCGCGCCAGGCATCACGCTGCTCACGGCTGCTGGCGCGACGCACATCAATCGTGACTGTGACACGCTGGGTCGGGCGCCAGCGGTCGCGCGCCGACACGATCACCACGCCGCCGATTCGTTCGATGAGCCAGGTGAGCATACCGGCGCGCACCGTATCGGCAGGATCGGCATCATCGCACTCGACGAGCAGCGCACTCGCGCTCAACGTCGCCTCGCGCTCCCACAACCGTATCAATGCCTCAACATCCGCAACCGTCGATGGCATCACAGCCGCATTCAGTGCGTGAACCGCCAGCCCGACTGCGGCGCACGCAGCAGCAGCGATCGCCTGACGGGTCGCGCGTTCGTCGCCGCACACCTGAACGAGCGGCAGAACCCCGCCGCGCGCCCGCCGCCAGACCTCGGCGATGCGATCGGCGAGCGCCTGGTGCGACGGCAATAACGCCTCTGCGACACGGATCGGCGTCATCAGACCACGCAACCGCTCATCGAGATATGAAATGCCGGTCAGATAATGCAGCACACGCTCATCAATCCGCAGCGGAGCGCGGGTCAACAACCCGCCGGGGGCAGGCTCGATCAGGCGCCAGTAGCGCAGCGGCGCATCAGGCGCCAGCGCACTCCAGTGCGCGCCGGGCAGCGCGGCAAGCGCCAGGCTGAAGGTGGGCGACACCCGCTGCGGATCGCCCTGCGCCTCGGCGCACAACGACGCAATGCCGGCGTCGAGTTCCACGCCGGCACAGAGCGCCAGCAGATCACGCTCGAACGGTGACAAACGAAACGCAGCGCAGAGCGTTTCGAGCGCAGAGCGCTCACCGGAAATGTCCGGCTCTGGAGTCTGCGGCGCGTCAAAGGTAGAGGAAATGCGATCGGTGCGCGCCAGATACCGCTCGAGCGCCGCGCGCACACGCGCAAGCGCCATTCCCAGCGCGCGGTGATTGATGCGTTCCCACGTTTCACTCGAAAGAGTTGTCATTGTTGCACGAGCGCGCAGTCTGTCTATCCAATCGCCACCATCGACACCTTGTACGCCAGAGAAGGACGATAGCGCGCCTGCAACGGCGACCAGATCTTCGACAGGTCCTCGCCGCTCAGGTACTGCGGACGAATTTCGAGTCGATCGATCTGCGAGTCAGGATCAAACCCGGCCAGCGCCCGGAGCGTTGGCGGCGGGATGCCGCCATGGGCGTCCGATGCAAGCGTTGCCAGCGCCTCGCGAATGGAATCGCGCCCGATGAACGGCATCCGGTGCAGAACCAGCGCGGCGTAGCCGAGCAGGATTTCGATCTGGAGATCCTGTGCGCCGTATGCCGTCAAAAGATAGTGAAGATCCAGCCCCAGCATGGTACGCTGACCGCTGCGCTCGCCGGATCGCAAACTGGCATGCGGCGTCACCTGATGCAGGAACAGATTGAGCTGCGGACGCTCGTCCGAACCGGTGGTGATCCGGTCAGGCGGCAGCACCGAGACAACCGCATCACCTCCAATACTGGCATTAACGCCTTCATCAACCAACCCATTCTCAATGCGACTTTTGAGAAAGGCGGTGACTGCGGCGATGGCGAGAGCGCTGCTCATGATTGCTCCTGGAAGCCGAGCCTGGCGGAGAACAATCTTCTTCACACCGTGGGGAACGAAGCAAGTCAATTATAATACCGCTTTTCACAGAGTCAATCCCTAAAACAGGTAAAGATGCCAGGGTACTACCGCTGCTCCTGACTTCCGCAGAAGGATATTGCAGCGGGGCATCTTCTGTGATAGCATTGCGATTGCCCCCGCCGCGACAGAAGAACTGACGGAACTCCGCTGTCTTGCATGGAAGAAAGGTCGCCGATGGACGAACAGAACGAACGTTCGGGCGCCCGCCAGGGTGAGATGATCACCCTGCATGTGCCGCGTAGCGCATTGACGGCGCTCTGGACGCTGGGTTCACTCATTGCGCTGCTGCTCGTGGCTGTCGCTTTCGTCGCCGGACTGGCCCTGCGCCCAGCCATGCCGGTCGCTGCGCCGGTTGCGGTGACCACTCTCATCCTGGAGACCACAGCGACGCCTCTACCGGTCGTTGCGGCGATGAGCGTTCCCGTTTCTCCGACAACGGTCGCAGCGTCGCCAGAATCGCCGACGGACATTCCCACAGTGCAACCGACGATCGAACTTATCCGGCCAACCGCAGCCCTTCCGGTCGCCATCCTTCCCACGCCAGCCAACACTGCCACTCCAGAAGAGGTCGATTTTCGTCTCGATCCGCCGCTGGCAGCAGCGGCGCCCGCACCCGCGGCGGCACAACCGCTGGCGGCGAACGCACCGGCGCCGGCAACAGGCGCGCAACCTCAAGCAGCGCCGGCTGCCCGTCCTGCCGATGCCGGCGGCTCAGGCGGATCGGCGCCCGTGGCGGCGACTGCGCGCCCAACGCAGCATGCACTGCGCGGGAGTGTGCGCTGGTCGGCTGCCAACAGCCCGATCATTCTTCAAAACGACTTGCTGGTGAGCAGCGGCGCATCGCTGATCATCGAACCCGGCGTCGAGGTGCAGATCGGGCGCGGCGTGTCAGTGGTGATCGACGGTTCGATAGTGGCGCTGGCGACCGCCGACCGGCCGGTGCGCTTCACGCAGATCGGCGGCGGCGACGATCCACGGCTGCGGTGGGAAAGCATCACCGGACGGGCGGGCAGCGTCATCGATCTGCGCAACGTTACAATCACCGGCGGCGGCGCGGGCGGCACTGTGCTGGCGATGCAGTCGGGTCGTCTCTCGTTGCAAAGTGCGCGCATTGTCAACAACGGCGGTCACATTCGCGTCGACGACAGTTTTGTGATTGTTCGAGACAGCGAGATTTCGGGTAATCGCATGCCCTACGGTTCAGCCATCGAGATCACCCTGTCACGCGGCGGCGGCGACAGTCCGGGCAGCGATGTCGTGATTGTCAACAATCGCATGCTGAACAACACACTGGTGGCGGGAACCGCCCCGCTGCGCGTCACGAACCAGAGTTTCGAGCGCCCGGCGCGTATCGAGATCGAGCAGAACCTGCTGGTCGGCGCAGCCGGACCGAACCTGGCGCTTTTTACGAACGCTCAACTGATGGGAAATGTGCGATGCAATACCCTGATCGGCGGCGCGAACGGGTTGAGCCTGCGCAGCGATGCGCCGCCCAACCTCAGCCCGATGCTCAACATCCGCGATAATGCCATCGAAGCCCACGAACCGCCCAACAACCCATTCTACCGCCAGTTCAACATTGGCAAAGGCGCCACCAGCGACCTGCCGCTCACCATGACGAACAACTGGTGGGAACTCCCCAGCGGACCGTATGAACCGGCGGCGAATCCAGAGGGACGTGGCGAAGCCGTTGGACCAAACATCGCCTTTCTGCCATGGTTGCCGGAACGTCCGACGTGTGCGCCAGGGTTCTGAGCATGTGTCTGAAACCTCGTCTCGTGAGACGCTGTCAGGTGGGCGAAGGAAGCGCCTTCGCCCGCCCAATTCACGTTTTCAGACACGTGCTGAATTATTCAGGAGGAATCACACCGATCGTCAGCAGAAGATTGGCATACACCCGCCGCTCACCGGTTGCAATGACCAGCGCCGTATCCGGCGAGCGCGCAGCATCGTAGAACGCGAAACGACCAAGCGGTTGCAACGCGACATGCGGCAGCAGAGCGCGGAACTCTCTGAAAATCGCAGGTTCCGAACCGGTATCGGGAACCATGACGCGGGCGGCTTCAATGGGGATGGCATCAGCCAGAACACCCAGCACATCGGTCACCGTGAGCATGCCAGGGGCGAGATTGAGGTAGACCCGGTGCGCGCCAGGCGGCGCGCCGGTAGCGAAAGGGTAGTTTCCATCGGCGATCAACACCTGCGATCCATGGCCCGCACCCCCCAGAGCAGCAAGGATCTGAGGATGGATCAGTTTGTAGCGCAGCATATACTCCTCTTTGCACAGTCCAACATCGGACGCACCCAACCCACAGGACCCTGACGCGGCTACGAGGCATCAACCGGCAGGCGACGGCGCAGCTCCTCGAGTTCGTGCTGCGTCTCGATCAATTGCTGGCGCAGATGCAGGATCACTTCCACACCCGCCAGATTCACGCCAAGGTCATCAATCAAGCGCTTGATAAACCGGATCTGTTCGATGTCGCTCTCGGTATAGCGGCGAATATTGCCAGGAGTGCGTTGCGGACGGATCAGCCCGCGCCGTTCATACAGGCGCAGGCTCTGCTCGTGCATTCCGCACAGCGCAGCCGCCGACTTGATCGTGTAGTAGCGCTGTTTCATGGCATGCGCGTCTCCTATCGCGCAAGCGCACGCAACTGCTCAACGAGTTCGCGCTCACGCGGCGACAGGCTAGTCGGCAACGACACCTCGAGGGTCACATACAGATCGCCGCGCGTTTGCGCATCGCGCAGGCGGGGCATACCCTGACCGCTGACGCGCATCACCTTGCCGTTCTGCGTTCCGGCGGGCACCTTGAGCGTGACCGTCCTGCCCCCCATCGCCGGCACCTTGACCTCGCCACCCAGCAGCATCGTGTAGAGGTCAACCGGGGTACGGACGTAGAGATCATCGCCGCGCCGTTCAAAGCGCGAATGTGGTAGAACATTGATCACCAGGTACAGGTCGCCGCGGGAACCGCCGCCCATTCCTGGCGCACCCTCACCAGAGATCCGCACCCGTGACCCGCTATCGACGCCTGGCGGAATCCTGACCGTCATCGAGCGCAGCGCGCCATTCGGCGATTGCACCTGTAGCGTGCGCTGCGTACCGCTGAAGGCTTCCTCGAGCGTAATATCGACCGACTGCTCAATATCCTGCCCTCTGGTGCGGTAGGTCACATGACTGCGCGCACCACGCCCGCCGCCAAAGAGCGTCTCGAAAATATCGGCGAAGTCGCCTGCGCCGAAACCGCCCGCCCCAAAACCGCCAAAATCGGGCATGTCCTGATAGCGCTGCCAGTCACGCCCGAACCGATCATACCTGGCGCGCTTCTCCTTATCGGACAACACCTCATACGCTTCGTTGATCTCCTTGAAGCGGGCTTCGGCAGCCTTGTTGCCGGGGTTGATATCGGGATGATACTGACGCGCAAGTTTGCGGTATGCCTTCTTGATCTCCGCGTCAGTCGCATTGCGGTCGACGCCCAATATCTCGTAGTAATCCTTGAACGCCATTGACCTGCTCTCCGAACCTGATCATGATCACGTGTTCTATTATATGAACTTGAGCGTGGCATTGTCAAGGTTGCGGTTTGACAAACGGCTTTTCCTGAGGTATCATAATGTGCGCTGGCAAGAACAGCAACGCCCACAAGCCGAAGTGGCGGAACTGGCAGACGCGCTACGTTCAGGGCGTAGTGAGGGTGACCTCGTGGGAGTTCAAATCTCCCCTTCGGCACCAAAAGCAGGGGCGAGTTGCTCGCCCCTGTTCCCACCCTGGGGGATAGTTTAACGGTAGAACGCCTGACTCTGGATCAGGTAGTTGGGGTTCGAGTCCCTGTCCCCCAGCCACATGATCAACGCGCCTGACCGAATCACAAGGTCAGGCGCGTTTTGCTTGAAGGTTAAGGATTAGGGGTTAGCCTTCCCACTTGCAACCTGTAACCTGCAACCTTCGCACCCGCAACCTGCGCGCGTTCCATGTCCAACGTGTCGGCGGGCGGGGCAGCGCCGCGCCCTTACTCTCCCTTCACCGCCGTCCACAGGTCGGTGAAGGCGGCGGTCTGATCGTTGCGGATCGCCCATTCCAGCCGTTTCAGCACCTCGTCGTTCGGGGCGAATCCTTCGTTGTACAGGTCGATGATCTCCTGCGGCAGCAGTTTGATTGCTTCGACGTTCGGCGAGAGATAGCCGATGTACTCGGCGTTGCGCGCAGCGATGTCGGGACGCATGAGGAAGTTCATGAAGACGTGCGCCGTGTAGGCATTCGGCGAGTCGGCCAGGATGACCATGTTGTCCATCCAGATCATGCCGCCTTCTTTCGGAATGACGAAGGTGATGTCCGGGTTGCCGGAGAACTCGTCACCCAAACCGTTGCGCGCCTGCAAGGCTGAACCGCTCCAGGAATGGGCGATAACATATTCGCCGCTTGCGAGTTTCCGGTTGACATCGCTGCTGTTGTATCCTGCCAGGAATGGTTTCTGCGCAATCAACAGATCCTGCGCTTTCTTCAGCGCCTCCGGATCGGTCTCATTCAGTGAGTAACCCAGGTATTTCAGCGCGGCGCCGGGCGTTTCGCGTTCGTCGTCGAGCATGCTGAACTGACCGCGGTATTGGGCGATCTGCGCGGTGTCGAACAGCGCCGCCCAACTATCGACGCCGTTAGGGAAAAACTGCCGATTATAGGCGATTCCCGTGATGCCATACATGTACGGCACGGAATAGACATTCCCCGGATCGAAATACTTGTCGAGCAGGTCGGGATCGATATTCTTCAGATTGGGCAGCAGCGACTTGTCGAGTTTTGCAATAAGACCGTCACGCCACATGATCTCGACAGCATAGTCCGATGGAGTCACGATGTCGTACCCGGAGCGACCGGCGCGCACCTTGGCGAGCATGTCTTCATTGGCGTCGAACAGGTCGACGATCACTTTGACGCCATACTCTTTCTCGAAGTCTTCGAGGATGGAGGGATCGATATAATCGGTCCAGTTGAAGAATCTGAGTTCGCTCGACAGCCGCGAGCGATCGACCTGCAATTCGTCGCCGGTTGATGGCTGTGGCGCTGTGGTTGGTTCACTTGTGGCGCCGCCGCTGCCATATTCGTTGCCGGGGCTGGCTGCCGGCTGCCCGCCGCACGCCGCCAGCGTCAGCAATGCAACGAGCAGCAACATGACACCCCTCATGCCTCGTTGGAGCATCTGTGTTTCCTTTCTAACCGTTCCCAATGGTCATGTTCAACATTCAACGTGCAACGACCACCTTCGACGACGTTGCGCTGCACCGTTGCTCCAGTCTAATCCTCTCACCCCTCGCCTCTCACCTCTCACCTCTCGCCCCTCTCGCCTCTCACCTCCCACCTCTCACCTCTCACCCCTCACCTCCCACCTCTCACCTCACCCCTCTCACCTCACCCCTCACCCCTCTCGCCCCTCACCTCACCCCTCTCGCCTCTCGCCTCTCACCTCGTTTATATCTCCCGTCGCCGCTGCACGAATTGCGACAAGAACACCAGGGTAATCGACACAAGCAGCATCAGGGTCGAAATGGCGTTGATCTTCGGCGTAATGGCGCGTTTGACCTGGCCATACACTTCGACCGGCAACAACGATACGCCGGAGCCGGTGGTGAAGAAGGTGATTACAAAATCGTCGAGCGAGAGGGTGAAGGCAAGCAGCGCCCCGCCGATCACCCCCGGCATGATGAGCGGCAGCGTAATGTAGCGAAAGGTCTGCCATTCATTGGCGCCGAGGTCCTGCGCCGCTTCTTCCAGGCGCATGTCGAACCCCTTGAGGCTGGCGCGCACCACGACAACCACGAATGAAATGGTGAAGGCGATATGCGCGATAGTGACCGTCGCCAGTCCAAACTGGAGACGCACGCCAAACAGCGTTTCGAGCAGACCGAAGGAGAAGGCGAAGAACGCAAGCAGCGCCAGCGCCATCACGATTTCCGGGATGACGATCGGCAGGTAGAGGAGCGCATCAAAGCCAGTACGGCCACGGAAGCGGTAGCGTTCCATCGCCAGCGCAGTCATAGCGCCGATAATGGTTGAGACGACCGTCGAGACCAGCGCAACCGTGAGGGTGTTCATCGCCGCCGTGAGCAAGCGCTGATCGGCAAGCAGCCGCACATACCAGTCGAAGGTGAACCCCGTCCAGCGCACCCCGAAACTGTCGCGCGTGAATGAGAAGAGCACCAGCACGACGATCGGCGCATAGAGAAACGCCAGCGTCAGCACAGCATGCGCGCCGAGCGCCAGCGAACCGGGCGAACGACGGCGTTCACCGCCAGCGACGCGCACTGATTGCGATGCCTGAATATCGATCATGGTCGCACTCCGTTCAACGGTCATCCTCCGTCGTCACCCGGAAATAGATGAGAATCGCTATGGTCAGCACCACCATGAAAACAATCGCCATTGCCGAGCCAAGCGGCCAGTTCGGCGGGTTCGAGCGGGTAAACAGGCGTTGCAACAGATTGCCCAGATAATCGACCTTCGCCCCGCCCAACAGGTCGGACACCACGAACTGTCCCACCGTTGGAATGAAGACCAGCACCGATCCAGCCGCCACGCCCGGCATAGTCAACGGCAGCATGACGCGCAGAAAGGCGCGAGTCTGGTTGGCGCCAAGATCAGCCGCCGCTTCCATGAGCGTAAAGTCGAAACGCGCCAGCGAGGCGTAGATCGGCAGCACCATAAATGGCAGGCTGCCGTAGACCAAGCCGACCAGGACTGCGCCTTCGGATGGATAGAGCGCGACACGCGGCAACCCCAGCGCCTGAATGGCGCTGTTGATGATGCCATTGTTCGAGAGAATGAGCATCCAGGCGTAGGTGCGCACCAGAAAATTCGTCCAGAACGGAATCAATATCAGAAACAACAGGACCGTGCGCCAGCGCGGCGGACGACGGACGATGTAATACGCCAGCGGGTAGCCAAGCAGCAGGCAGGCGAGCGTCGTCCACACCCCTGCCCAGATCGAGCGCCAGTAGGCGTTGACGTACAGGCTTTCCGTAAACAGGGTACGGTAATTGTTCAGGGTGAAGGTCCACTCGATGCGCCCGCCGGGTCCGCTGGTTGCAAAACTGTAGAGCACGACAACAACCAGCGGCAGTGCGAAAAATGTGACCAACCAGAAGAGACCGGGAAAGAGCAGGAGTCCAAGTTGCAGACGTTCACTGCGGCGGAGGAGGGCGGCGATCCGTCCTTCGCGTGGTTGAGAGTCAGACGCAAGCGTATCAGCAGCCATCGTCACCTCGCGTCGTGGTTCACTCGGTCAGAATGATCGCATTCTCGGCGGGCCACCAGAGGTATCCCGTCTCGCCGGGTTGCCAGTAGGCGTCGCGGTCGAGCGTCGAGCGGCTGTTCTGTTCCCACAGGTCGAACAGCCGCGCACCCAATCGCACGTCGATGCGGGTGTCGCTTCCAATATAGGCGATCCGTTCCACCCGCACCTGATGACAATTCGGCGTGCCTGCCGGCGGCGGTTGCACCGACAGGAAGGCTTTCTCAGGACGGATAGAGAGGGTGACGCGCGTTCCGGGAGCAGTCGAACGGATCGTCTGACCGCGCAGGATCAGAGCATCGTCCGAAATAATGGTCGCAATGCCGCCCGGTTCCACCGACTCGACTTTCCCCTCGATAAAGTTGGTTTCGCCGATGAAGTCGGCAACGAAGCGACAGACCGGGCGCTCGTAGATTTCGGTTGGCGTGCCGATCTGCAAGACCCTGCCGGCGTTCATGACGGCGATGCGGTCGCTCATGGTCAGCGCCTCTTCCTGATCGTGCGTCACATAGATGAACGTAATTCCGACGCGCTCCTGGAGGCTTTTCAGTTCGAGTTGCATTTCCTTGCGCAACTTCAGGTCCAGCGCGCCAAGCGGCTCATCGAGCAACAGCACCTCAGGATGGTTGACCAGCGCGCGCGCCAATGCCACGCGCTGCTGCTGACCGCCGGAAAGCTGCCGTGGTCGGCGTGCTGCGTAGTCGCCCAAGCGCACCAGTTCAAGCGCCTCGGTCACCCGCCGCGCGATGTCGGCCGGAGGCGTTTTCTTCATGCGCAGGCCGAACGCGACATTCTCGGCGACGGTCATATGCGGGAAGAGCGCATACGATTGGAACACCGTATTGACATTGCGCCGAAAGGGAGGCGTCGTTCCGACCGATGCGCCATGGAGGAAAATTTCGCCTGAAGTAGGAAACTCGAACCCGGCAATCATGCGCAGGGTCGTCGTTTTGCCGCAGCCGGAAGGTCCAAGCATCGAGAAAAACTCGCCGTCACGGATCTGCATCGAGACGTGATCGACAGCACATACGTCTGCGAAGCGTTTGACGACGTTGCGCAAATCAACTGCTATTCCGTTGTTCATGGCGCGTCCAGGATGCATGGTTCACAGTAAGCGCGTCATCAAACAGAACAGTTGCCTGCTCTATGTCAATGCAAACAATGACTCTTGCTGTTGGTTCCTGCTCATATCGAGCAATTCCCTGATCCTGCCTTAAACAACACAGGCGAGCGACGCCGTTGCCGCGGAGAATTACGACCGCTGTGACGGGCTGTGGAAGCGGCATGGATAATATTCGCATTATAGCATAAACCGCACCGCGTCGGGGATCAAGAGAGCCTATCCGGAAAAGCTCGTCGGGTAGGCGAAGGCATTGCCTTCGCCTACCCGGTCAGACAAGATAATCGTCTGGTTTGCAAGGCGCAACAGTCAACGCGCACCAGCAGCAGTATTGTCCAAATGACCGCGCACTCGGTATAACGAGCCTTTCCAGACCGGCGCTCATAGAGCGAACAACCAGATGTGGCCCGATCATTGTCCGTATTGACCGTCGTGCGACTGACGTTGGCTGAGCCTGTCGAAGCCAACGTCAGCCACTCTACGTCCTTGATGTCCAGGTTTTGGTTGATCGCTCTATCAGAATGCTAGGGATTCATATCTCTACGGCGCCTCATCCGGTTTAGATCGTGTATACTTGCCTGAAATTCCGCATACCCTGTCTGTGCGTAAGCCGTTTGAAGGAGGTGATACCCGCACGACTCCTGCTGCATTTCTCACAATGGTTGGCTATGGTCGGCGATGACGAGGCAGCCGCCTCCCTTGCGTCTGCGCCTTTGTAGCAGCCTTTCTGAGAAACGCTTTGGGATCGGCTGACCATTGCCGCTCCTAACGATTGCTTTGTAGCCCAACTTTCCGATCATAGCACCAGGAAGAGATTATGCACCATTCCAGACCTTTCTCTTTTGTGACGCTCCTCCTTCTGCTCGTGCTCGCTGCGGGCTGGCTGCTCGCCACACCCGCAAGCCAGGCGGCGACGTTTACTATTCCGTGCGGCGACGTTGCAGCGCTTATCACCGCCATTAACACTGCAAACAGCAATAATCAGCCCGACACTATCGACCTCGCAACCGGCTGCACCTATACCCTGACCGCAGTGCACAACACAACTGACGGTCCGAATGGGTTGCCGACGGTTGTTTTCGATAGCAGTTCAGTCAACAGCCTGACCATCAACGGCAATGGCGCAACCATCGAACGCGCGGATGGAAGTCCGCGGTTTCGTTTTCTGTACTTCAGGGCGATCTCGCCAAACATCGTTGAGGCGACAATCAACGACCTGACCTTCCGCAACGGCGATGCAGAAGATGAAGAGGGAGGCGCGATCCTGGCACGCCGCGCCCGACTGACGCTCAATCGCGTCGCCTTTGAGAACAACCGTGCAACATATGATGGCGGCGCCATCGCAGCGCGCAACGCTGAATTGTCACTCAACCGCACCGTGTTTGAGAACAACAGCGCTGGCAGCGACGGCGGCGCGATGTTCACGCTCAACTTCAATGGCACAATCACCGACAGTCTATTCCGCAACAACCAATCCGACAGCAGCGGCGGCGCGATCGCGTTCCGGGTCGACGGCGGCGGAGAGGCAACGATCAGCAGCACAACGTTCAGCGGCAACCAGGCGACTGGCGACGGCGGCGCCATTGCTGCGTTCCACGAGATGACCGTCAGGAATAGCACGTTCAGCGGCAATCGGGCGAGCGGCAATGGCGGCGCGATACTGTCGGACAGCGACGCTCTGATCGAGTACACCACCGTTACCGGCGCGCAAACCGGCGGCGACGGCGCCCTGAACGGCAGCATCACCCTGCGCAGCGCTTTGGTTGCTGGCAATGCCGACACTTCAACCGGAACAGGCAACTATCCCGACATTGCCGGCGTTATCGCCAGTGGCGGCTACAACCTGATCGGAAATGTCGGCGATTATGATTTCTCCGCAAATACCACCGGCGATCAGTATGGCGATCCCAATGGAACGACCATCCCAAACAGCGGTGCGGTCGAGTCGTCAGCGCCGATCAACCCGTTGCTTGGTCCGCTCGCCAATAATGGCGGTCCCACACCGACGCACGCACTGCTCGCAGGTTCGCCCGCGCTTGACCAGGTGAGCGTCAATGACTGCGGCAGCAACCCCTTTGACGTCGACCAGCGCGGCATCGCTCGACCGCAGGGCAGCGCCTGCGACATCGGCGCCTTCGAGGCTGAACCTCTGCCCGAAATCGCGGTGTACGACGATCCCGACGCAGGCAGTCCAGAGCTGACAAATAATCAGGTGACGGCGGTCTCGTTCGGCTCAACCACTCTCGGCACGCCGGTCAGTCGCGTGTTTGCCATTCAAAACCTGGGAACGGCGCCGCTGACGCTCGGCGCCTTGACCTTCCCATCCGGTTTCGCGGTCGTCGGCGCATTCCCTGCCGGACCGGTCGCCCCTGGCGCCACCGTCACATTTACTGTGCAACTGACGGCAGCAACGGCAGGAACGTTCAGCGGCGCACTCTCCTTCGTCAACGGCGACGCCGACGAAAATCCGTTTACTTTCCCGATCAGCGGTGTGGTTACTGCCGCAACCCCATCGCTTCATCCGGCATATCTGCCGCTGATCGTGCGTCCCGGACAGCCCGACCTGATCATTGCCAGCATCGATATTATTCCCGACCAGACGAGTTTTACCGCCGGGCAGCCAGTTGAGATTCGGGTGACGGTCAGAAATATCGGCACTGCGCCAGCCGGACCGTTCTGGATCGATCTCTACTTGAATCCGGATCGTCCGCCGCAGATCAACGATCTCTGGCATGATCGATGTACGCTGCGCCCCTGTTTTGGCGTCGTCTGGGGTGTAACCCGGACGCTGCAACCGGGGGAGGAGATCACGCTGAGCACTGCCGGCGGATACGACCCGCTCAGAACCTATTGGACGGGATGGCTGGCAAGCGGCACGACGACGATCTATGCCCTGGCGGATAGCTGGAATACGGTCGGCGCGAGCGGCGCCGTGCTTGAATCGGACGAAACGAACAACCGCGGCGTGCGCGACGGTCTGACGGTCAGCGGCGCGAACCCGCCGGCCCCGCCGTGGACGCCGCCTGCCATGCTGGCGGGCGCGGCGCAAACGTCTCTCCTCCCTGAGCGACCGGCGTATCCGCGTCCCTGAGCGATGCCAGAGATTGGCGTTAAGGCGCTCCTGATGAGCGTCTATGGGCATAGAGACGTCCCTGGGATGAACGCCCTGGAAAAGGTTGAAGATGGAAGGCGAAAAGAGTGTAGGGGGAACCACAATACCCCCTAACTCTTAACCCTCACAGTCAGAGCAGGTGAAACCACCATGAACGCCAGAAAACTCATTGCAGCCGCGCTGATGCTCGCGGGAGCGTGGTTGCTGCTATGGAGCATTGGATTGTTCTCCGCTTCGCCGCGCCTGGCGCAGGCGCAAGACCTGCCGCCCCGTCCAACACTGACGCCGGTCGTCACGTCCGTTGTCACCTCGGAAGAACCGCATCGCGAGCCGCGCCTGGGGCGGATTGTCGGAACGGTCATTGATCTGACGACCGGCGGCCCCGCTGCCGAGATGACCGTGCGCATCAACGATCAGGCATTGACGACGGACGCGAACGGCAATTATGGACGCGAGAACCTGACGCCGGGAACGTATGTTGTGGAACTGATCGTTCCGCCTGAGCGCGGGACGCCTGCCCAGAGCGCAATCACGATCACGCTGCCAGAGGGAGAGACTGCGCGGCAGGACCTGGCATTCCGCAGCCCGTCCGCAGCGCCTGCGCAGGGACTTGCCGAACATGCCGCGCCTGAGACGCCGCCAGCGGCGCTGCCGGTCACCGGAGCAGCCGACGATGCAACATGGATGGCGGCGCTGGGGATGATGCTGCTGGCAGGCGGCGGATTTCTGATGCGGCGCGCAACGCGATAGGATCGCCGTCCCGATGACCACGCCATTGGAGGCATCCGATGCGCTCGCCGGATTGCCGCCGACGGGGGGTGGATGCGGGGGGTGGGGCAGGTCTGAGACCTGTCCCTACTGTGTCGCATTTTGAATCATCAATCGTGTTTGATATTTTTTGCGATTTCTGTTATACTCCTGGTAGACGACACCTGAACCATAAGACCGGCAATGACACGCATCCATCAACAGACCATAACAACTCAGCCGATGCCGGAGGCGCTGCGTCTGCTCGGCGACGAGACGCGCTGGCGGTTGATCGGTGAACTGCGCTGGAGCGACCGGCAGGTCAGCGAACTTTGCGAGCGCCTCGGTCTGCCGCAAAACCTGGTATCGTATCATCTCGGCGTTCTGCGCCAGGCCGGGCTTGTGCGCACGCACCGGAGCGACGCCGATGGCAGAGTGTTCTACTATGGGCTGGACCTTGCGGCGCTTCAGCGGCATCTCCAATCGATCGGCGGCGCGCTGGCGCTGCCGATGCATTCAGCGCCACCGTCATCCGTCACGGGTCCGGTGCTGTTTATCTGTACCCGCAACAGTGCGCGTTCACAGATCGCCGAAGCCTGGCTACGCCATTTGAGCGGCGGACGGATCATCACACGCAGCGCAGGTACGGCGCCGGCTGGCGTGCAATCGCTGGCGGTTCAGGTGATGGCGGAAGCAGGCATCGACATCGGCTATCAGCGTGCCAAGAGCATTGCCGATGTTATCGATCCGGCCCCAGCCGTGGTGGTGACGGTCTGCGATCTGGCGCGTGAGAAGTGCATAGCGACACTGGATGCGCCGCTATGCCTGCATTGGAGCATCCCCGATCCGGTCGCCGTCGCCGGTGATGAGTCGGAACGATTGGCTGCGTTCCGCGCGGTACGCGATGAACTGCGGGTGCGAGTTGAAGGGCTGCTCGGTTTGCTGCCGCTGGTCTCTATCAATTCAAACTGATAGGAAGTAAGGAGAGGATCATGGACGCCACCCTGCACGATATGGTCGATTTCTTCCGTTTGCTCGCCGACCCGACGCGCTACGCCGTTCTGATGCGGCTGGCGCGGAGCGACGAGCGCCCAACCGAACTGAGTAACGCCATCAAACAGCCTCCCGAGACGGTAGCCGCTGCGCTCGCCGATCTGGAGTCCGCCGGGCTGGTCACGGCGCGCCCCAGCGATGTCGGCGGCGAACGGTATTATCATCTCGATCTGGAGCAGTTGCAGCAACGGTACGCAACGGCTGGCCGGATGATCCATCCTGCGCTTGCGCCGGCGCCCGCCGAAGCGGAAGAGGAAACCGCACCGCGTGCGAAACCGCGCGTCCTGTTCCTCTGTACCCACAACAGCGCGCGCTCGCAGATGGCGGAAGGATTGTTGCGCGCATTCAGCCACGGTGCGATTGAAGCGTTCAGCGCCGGCAGCCAACCCGGCAAGGTACATCCGCTGGCCATTGAAACAATGGCGTCGATGCACATCGACATCAGTGGACAACGATCCAAGCATTATCAGGAATTCCTCGATCAACACTTTGATTATGTCATCACCGTTTGCGATCGAGCGCGTGAGGTGTGCCCGGTGTTCCCCGGCTTGAAAGAAGCCATTCACTGGAGCATTGCCGATCCGGCGGCGATTGAAGATGAGGCTGAGCAACGGCGCGCATTCCATCAAGCGGCAACACAACTGTCCAATCGCATTCGGTATTTGCAGATCCTGCTTGAACGAGAACAGCATTAACCGGAAAGAAACAGGAAAACGAAGTATGACTGTACGAATCGGTATCAACGGCTTTGGTCGGATCGGTCGCCTTGCACTGCGCGCGATGTGGGGCTGGACCGACATCACCGTTGCCCATATCAACGAGATCGGCGGCCCGGTCGAAACGGCCGCCCACTTGCTTGAGTTCGACTCGGTCCATGGGCGCTGGCAGCGCGACATTCAGACCGAAAACGGGCAACTGGTCGTCGAGGGCGTGCCGATTGGCTACAGTAGCGTCAGAGAACCGGGTGCGGTTCCCTGGCGCGCCGCTGGCGTCGATATTGTGCTCGAAGCCACCGGTCAATTCCGCACCCGCGAGACATTGCAGGCATACTTCGACGCAGGCGTGCGCAAAGTCATCGTGGCGGCGCCGGTCAAGGACGGGGCGCTTAATATCGTCATGGGCGTGAATGACCACTGGTACAATCCTGCCGAACACCATATCCTGACCGCCGCTTCCTGCACCACCAACTGTCTGGCGCCGGTCGTCAAGGTTATTCACGAGGGGATTGGAATCGTCCACGGGATGATTACGACCATTCACGACATGACCAACACCCAGAGCATCCTCGACACACCGCATAAGGACCTGCGCCGGGCGCGCGCGTCCAGCCTGTCGCTCATTCCGACGACGACCGGCTCGGCAACCGCCATCGGGCTGATCTTCCCCGAATTACAGGGGAAACTCGATGGTATCGCCGTGCGGGTGCCGTTGTTGAATGCGTCGCTTACCGACTGCGTCTTCGAGGTTCAGCGCCCGACGACCATCGCCGAGGTGAATGCGCTGCTGCGCGCCGCTGCCGAAGGTCCGCTGGCGGGCATCCTGGGGTATGAACATCGCCCGCTCGTCTCGGTCGATTTCAAGGACGATCCGCGCTCGGCGATCATCGACGGACCTTCGACGATGGTCACCAACGGGACGCAGGTGAAGATTTTCGCCTGGTACGACAACGAGTGGGGTTATGCGAACCGTTACGTCGAGCTGGCGCGAAAAGTGGCGCTGTCGTTAGATTAAAAAAGGTAAGGAAGAAACCGTGGCAACCGCAGACATTGCAGCGTCACGCACGGCATCGAACGATCTGCGCAACTACATTCTGGTGACTGGCGCCTATTGGGCGGATACGATCACCGATGGCGCGATCCGCATGCTGGTGCTGTTCTATTTCTATCAGCTCGGCTATTCGCCCTTCCAGGTGGCGATGCTGTTCCTGTTCTACGAAATCTTTGGCATCGTCACCAACCTGTTCGGCGGCTACCTGGCGGCGCGCATGGGGCTGAAGAGCACCCTCTTCGCCGGTCTCGGCGTGCAGTTTGTGGCGCTGAGCATGCTGGCGCTCCCCGACTCCGCCTGGCTGACGGTGCCCTACGTTATGGTTGCACAGGCGCTCTCCGGCATCGCCAAAGACCTGACGAAGATGAGCAGCAAGAGTGCGGTCAAATTGATTGTCGCCGAGGATGCGCAATCGACGCTCTTCAAATGGGTGGCGATCCTGACCGGCTCAAAGAATGCGCTGAAAGGCGTCGGTTTCTTCGTCGGCGGATTGCTGCTCTACCTGGTCGGGTTTCGCACTGCGATCTTCATTCTGGCGGGGCTGGTCATCACGGCGCTGGTCGTCACTGCAATCCTGATGCGCGGCGATCTTGGCAAGGCGAACAAGAAGGCGAAGTTCCGCCAGATGTTTTCGCACAATCGCGCTGTCAATTTTCTGGCAGCAGCGCGCATCTTTCTGTTCGCTTCCCGTGATGTCTGGTTCGTCGTCGGTCTGCCGGTTTTCCTCTACACGGCGCTGGGATGGAACTTCTGGCAGGTCGGCGGGTTCCTTGCGCTCTGGGTCATCGGCTACGGGTTTGTGCAGGCATCAGCGCCAGAGGTCATCAAACGCCGGATGAAGGTCGATGAATCCGGTATTGCGCACGGCAGCGTCCCGGATGGACAAACGGCGATGTGGCTGGCGTTCGTGCTGGCGGCGTTCCCGGCCGGCATCGCGGTGGCGCTCTCCAGCGGCGTCGATCCGACGCTGGTCGTCGTCGGCGGACTGATTGCGTTTGGCATCATCTTCGCCATGAACTCGTCGGTGCACTCCTATCTCATTCTTGCCTACACCGAGAGCGACAAAGCGGCTATGGGAGTCGGGTTCTACTACATGGCGAATGCCATGGGACGTCTGGCGGGAACGGTGCTTTCCGGCGCGGTCTATCAAATCTGGGGGCTAGTCGGGTGTCTCTGGTTCGCGGTCGCCTTCGTGCTTACCGCCGGAATCATCTCGGTGGCGCTGCCGCGCCGCGAGGCGGGCGCGCCGGTGGTGGCGGCATTCGGCGACGGCGGGGAGTAGCCAAGTGTTCCACAGCACCGTTCATCGTTGTGCGAGCAACGTGGGCTGAGCCTGTCGAAGCCAACGTTGCTCGCGCGACCGCATGTCACGTGCTGTACGCGGCGCGCGCTTCGATTGGCTGAGCCTGTCGAAGCCAACCAAAGCGCGCCGGGCAATGGACGGGCAAGCGTGGTGAACAGGAGGTTGCAGATGCGTCACTCTGGCTTTCGAGCCGTGATTGCGCTGCTTGTAAAACATTCCGCCAGACCATTCACCACGTCCGCCGGGAGCGTGGCCAGATCCGCAGACGCCTCCGAAGGTACGTCGTCGATCGCGTAGCGGTGCTGTACGGTCACGGCAATATCGACAAATCCGGCATCGCTGAGCAGGGTGCGATACTCCTCCATCGTCAATGCGCCGGCGATGCACCCCGTCCAGCTCAGCGCAGCGCGGATCTGCTCCTCGGTGACGGGGAATACGCTTAGATCACCGTCGATCACAATATCGGAAACCGCCAGCCGTCCGCCCGGTTTGAGCACACGGAACGCCTCGTTCAGGGCAAGCGCTTTGTCCGGCGTGAGATTGACCACGCAGTTGGAGATAATGACATCAACCGTATTCGAGGGAAGTGGAATATTCTCGATATCGCCTTTGAGGAACTCGACATTGGTCGCGCCTGCCTTTTCCGCATTGCGACGAGCCACTGCCAGCATCTCGTCAGTCATATCGAGACCATAGACATATCCTGTCGCGCCGACACGCTGCGCTGCCAGCAACACGTCTAGCCCTCCGCCAGATCCCAGGTCGAGCACGACTTCGCCGGTTCCCAACGATGCCAGCGCCACCGGGTTGCCACAGCCGAACGAGGTCGTGACCACCCCTTTCGGCAAAGTCGAAATCGTCCCGGCGCCGTAGAGCGCGACTTCCGTCGGTGTATTGTTATCACGACATCCAGACGAGGAACCGCAGCACGAGCCGGATTGAATGCGCTGAGCATAGTGATCGCGCACCTGGTCTTTGATCGTTTCCGATGATGAGGAACGTTGAGTCATCGAGGCTATCTCCTTTACGATAAATGAAGCAGCAACAGCCGGTTATCGGGCTTGAACCGCGTGATGTTCATCGCACGTCTTCCCCCAATTCGTCCGGTCGTCGGGCGAGGACCAAAGGCATCCCACTGCAACAGGCGCTCATCACTGCCATTATATTGACGATCATCGATATAATGGCTAAAAAATTATGCGTCTACCAACGCCAGTGCGCGCGTGATACGGGCGCGTAACGCTTCCAGCGCCTCGCGGCGAATGAAGTAGTACATCCAGGGACCGTGGCGCTCGGCATCGACCAGACCGGCTTCGCGCAACAGGCGCAGGTGGTGTGAAACCGTCGGTTGCTTGACCGGCACTGCCGCTTCGAGATCGCACACACACACCTTCCCCGCGTACCGCGCCAGCACGTCCAGGATGAGCAAGCGCACGGGATGCCCCAGTAGCTGTAGGTCGTCACTGACCTGTTGCGCTTCCGCCAGGCTCAACGAAGGAGCGGCGCCATCAGTGCAACAGCGGGTTCCGCGCACTCGTTCAATCGGATCATGAAGCGTCATATCGTTTTCCTCGGCAAGAGTGTAGCATACATATTGAAGACTGTCAGTATGTTGTCGGGATGTAATTGTTCACGGTTGGGGACAGCGATGCCGCCAGGCGCCCAAAACGGGGGTTTGGGGGCAGCCCCCGAAAAGGAGAAGCGGCGGCAGAATGGCCTCAGCAAGCGCCAACGCACGACGCCCCGCCGCCCCGAGACACCGCACATCACCCCTGCGCTCCCAGGGAGAGCGTGAACAGCTACGTTGGGGGCAGGATCTGCGGAGGTGCGGGTCTGAGACCCGCACCCTACGTCTCTGCAAAGGCGAGAGGCAAACGTTGACTACAGGAACTCCCGCATCGCCTGCGCGAAGCGCTCACGCGATGGACGCAACTGCTCTTCCGGCAGATATGCGAGCGGCGTGTCGGTCAGGTGCATCACCTCGTGCAACGTCTGCCGTCCGGTATTGATATAGAGCAGACCGGTAATAAATTCGTGGTTCTGGCGCGCCCGTTCCAGGAGTTCTATCGCCTGCCATCGGTTTGTCGGGTCGTAATCGCGCCCCAATTTGCGCAATTTGATCAGCGGGCCGTCGTGCAACTGAACGTATCGCTCGCCGCCTTCTTCATACTCGACGTGAACTTCCTCGAAGCGTGGAATGAACTGAATATCCTGCAAGCGCTCTTCATGCGCTTTGCCGTAATCGTAGCTTTTCGTCGAGTCGTGATGGTTGTTGAACGTCACACACGGGCTGATGATATCGATCACTGCGGTGCCGTGGAATGACATCGCCGCCTTCAGCAACTCGCGCACCTGTTTGGCGTCGCCGGCGAAGGAGCGCGCCACGAAGCCGCACTCGGCTGCCAGCGCCTCGATGCAGATATCGATCGGCGGCAGGACGTTCGTGCCGGCATACTTCAGCGTCTGCCCGACATCGGCGGTTGCCGAGAACTGCCCTTTCGTCAGACCATAGACGCCATTATTCTCAACGATGTAGACTACCGGCACATTGCGGCGGATCATATGCTTGAACTGCCCCAACCCGATACTGCCGGTGTCGCCGTCGCCACTGATGCCAATCGCCAGCAGCGTGCGGTTCGCCAGCACTGCGCCGGTCGTTACCGAGGGCATACGTCCGTGCAACGTGTTGAAGCCGTGCGAGCGGCTCATAAAGTAGGCCGGCGTCTTGGACGAGCAGCCTATCCCGCTCATCTTGATGACCTGATGCGGCGCAAGTGACAACTCAAACGCCGCCGCGATAATCTGGCTCGTAATCGAGTTGTGTCCGCATCCCTGGCAAAGCGTCGTCTCTCTGCCACGGTAGTCCTGGCTTGTCAGCCCGATTCTATTGACATTCGGTTTGCCGTTGGTTTTGGTTTCGATTGTCATGGGGTCGTCTCCTATATGGCTATTGTGGCAACCGTTCAGGTTCCTGAACCCGCTCGTACCTGCCCTCTTCGGGCGCCCCTACCACACCCGCCGGGGGGCGCCCCTACGACGCGCATCCTGGAGGGTGGTCACGCAACGCTATGCTCTGCACGCACAATCGACTCGATCACGAATTGGGCGCTCATTGGCAGACCATTGCAGATGTGCACCGAACGAATACGCGCCGCAGCCTCCGGCGCATGCAATTGCACCAGTTGCGCCATCTGCCCATCCTGATTCAGCTCAACGATGTAGACGCGCTCGTACTTCGCCAGAAAATCGGTGAGCGTCGACTCCAGCGGCAGCGCACGAATGCGCAGGTAGCTTGCCATGATCCCATGCGCACGCAACCCGTCGCATGCCTCGCGCACTGCGGAGTCGGTCGATCCATAAGCGATAATCCCAATCGTTGCTTCTTCGGCCTCCTGCACAACCGGCTTTGGCACGATGGAGCGCGCCGTATGATGTTTGCGCGTCAGACGATCCAGGTTCTTTTGCCAGTCTTCGGGCCGTTCGCTATAGAGGGCAAACTCATTATGCCCGGTGCCACGCGCCAGGTATGCCGCGCGCGGGTTAGGATTGCCCGGCAGCGTGCGGTACGGAATCCCATCGCCATCAATATCTTTGTAGCGTCCCCAATCCTTGAATTGCTCCAACTCATCGGCGCTCAACACCTTGCCGCGGTCAAGCGGCCTGTCGGGATAGGAGAACGGCTCGGACATCCAGTTGTTCATCCCCAGGTCGAGATCGCTCAATACGAGCACCGGAGTCTGTAATCGCTCGGCAAGGTCGAACGCCAGGTAGCCGAACTCGAAGCACTCGGTCATGTTGCCGGGGAACAGAATGACGTGATGGGTGTCGCCGTGCCCCATGTAGTAGGCGGACAGGACATCGCCCTGCGAGGTGCGCGTCGGCAGACCGGTGCTCGGTCCCATGCGCTGCACATCCCAGATGACGCAGGGAACCTCGGCGAAGTATGCCAGGCTCACGAATTCGTTCATGAGCGAAAGACCAGGACCGGAGGTGGCGGTCATTGCGCGTGCGCCGGCCCATCCCGCGCCGACGATAATCCCGGCAGCCGCAATTTCGTCCTCGGTTTGAACAATGGCATACGTTGTCGTGTTCGTCTCGGGATCGGCGCGCAGGATCGGCGCCAGTTCAGTCATCGCATCGATCAGGCTGGTCGATGGAGTGATCGGATACCAGGCGCACACGGTCATACCACCCATCAACGCACCAAACGCCGCAGCAGTGTTCCCGTCGACCAGGATCAGGCCCTGCGTTTTGTCCATCGGCGACACGCGGAACGGATCGGTTTTTGGCAGATTGGCGCGCACCCATTCGGCAGCCGCGACAATCACGCCATAGTTCAGGCTGACGGGTTTCGGTTTGCCTTTGAAATGGCGTTCAAGCGCCGCTTTGATCTCGTTCATATCGATGCCGAGCAATTCCGCCAGCGCGCCGACATAGACCATGTTGGCGATGTAATCACGCAGTTTTGCATCGACACCGGATTGCTTGACCAGGTCGCGCACCGGTATCGCATAAAAGTGGACATCTGAGCGCGGATTGGTGAATTTGAGGTCGTTGGGGTGAATGCAGACGCCGCCGGGAACGAGCGACGCCAGGTCCTCATCGGCAGTGCGCTGATTGAAGGCGATCAGGATCTCGGTTGTCTCGCGGCGCGCCGTATAGCCGTCCTTGCTGACGCGAATGGTGAACCAAGTCGGCAGCCCTTGAATGTTCGACGGGAAGAGGTTCTTGCCGCTGACCGGCACACCCATCTTGAAAATGGCGCGCATCAAAACGTTGTTTGCCGTCTGGCTGCCCGAACCGTTGACCGTTGCAGCGACAATCGAGAAGTCGTTCACAATCGGTTCGGATGCCGGGTGATCAAGCGGACGCGGCTGGGTTTCAGTGACGGGCATTTGTATCATAGACATTCTCCAGATGTTGGAGGCAGGCGCAGCACCCGCCTCGGACAGATACAAGAGGGTGATGAAGACCGCCAATCTGCTGGCGGTCTTCATCACCCTCAAACCACAGGCCGTCGTGGCCAGATGTATGATGGCGTTCCATGCGTTACGAGACCATTTCCATGACGCGGAGATGCACACATACCGGCTGCTGTTCAATATCGATGATATTATACTCCTTTTTTGTTGCAAAGTGCACAAAGAAAGAAGAAAAAATCAAGGCGCCAGCGGAAATTGCGCAGCGCCGTTGACGGCGCCGCCTTCTGTAAAGGGGATGCCGGTGTCGGTCAAGACATTCCCATACATGTCGGTGACGCGGAAGGTGTAAGGTCCTGGTCCCATGCCGCTACTCGCCACGAAGTAGTTGTACATCGTTCGTGGCGCATTCTGCCACTGACCATCAGAACGCAGATACTCGAACCGAGCGATAGGATTGCGATGATTGCGAACCTGCACTGCCGTCCACCACTGGTTGCTGCCTTCTTTGAAGCGGTACGCGATGGGACCGGCGAGATCGGGGCTGACGATGCGCCAGCGGATGGGAACGCGCCCGGCAGAGAGTTCAGCGATTCGGGCAAACGCCTGCGGACTCATATCGACATCGCCGCGGGCGCATTCCGGGCAGCGGTCCACAATGCGCACGACAACGCCGCCCTTCGGTCCGATAACCTCGATGAAGGCCCCGCACAGGGCAGCGTTATCGTAGTCAGCGTGGTTCATTGCCGCAACCATCAGGTCGTGCGGCGATGGGTCGAACAAGCAGTTGCCTGTGCCGTCAGCGGCGTAGTAGGTTCCTTCGCCGCTGCGGTACTGCGCATCACGAACGACGAGCGGCAGGTAGACGGCGTGGGTGTCGTTCTGCGCTCTGGCGGACGGGATGATGCCGGCGATAAGGAGAAAGGCGCCGGCAAAGGCAAGGATGCGAAGCGGCATGGGCGTCTCCTAATACTTGCGGTCAGTCAGACAAGATGTTCGAGCGCCCGGTTCGCAAGGCGCAACATTCTACAACGCCCTGGCATTAGCAGCCCCAACGGGGCTTGCACTTGCGGTGAGCACGGCCGAACCGCCTGCAGTGAGCATGGTCGAACTGCCTGCGGCGAGCAGGGTCGAGCCGCGTCCTCAGCGAGGGCTTTAGAGCCTGTTATGTACTTTCGAGCATAACGGTAATGAACCGCTTCAGCCACGTGGACCTTGCCGCCCCCCCTTTCCCCCCCGCATGCGGGGGGGGAAAGGGGGGGACGTTGATGCCCGTCATCGCCGGCGCGCGCGGCACCCCCCCCCGCCCCCCCTGCGGGGGGGCAGGGGGGGCGCGCGCAGATCATGGACGAGCGTCGCAAAGACCCCGGCCTTCAGCCAGCGCTGCGTTTGCTGATAGACGGTGTACCACGGCGGCGGAGCGTTGGGCATCATGCGCCAGGGCGCTCCCGTGCGATGCGCTGAGCCTGCCGAAGCGCGGACGATGCAATCGCCCCCCCCGGCCCCCACCCCGCAGGGGGGGGGCAGGGGGGGCGCAGCGGGGCGTCTTCGGTCATGAAGGTCAGGGAGGGAGCGCGGCGCCTGAGCCGGTCGAAGCGACGAAGGCCCGCTCCGCGTCGCTCACATCGCTTGGATAGGGTTGACGTGTCATACTGAAATCATACCACGTGTATCTCTGAAGTGCATAACAGGCTCTAG
>CALGYB010000074.1 GCA_937935075.1 uncultured Roseiflexus sp.
CTCCCCCTCACCCCCCTGTCCCCCTCTCCCACCAGAGGAGAGGGGGGAACACTGCTCCCCTCCCCCTTTATGGGGGAGGGACAGGGGGTGGGGGAATATCCCCCCTCTATGGGGGAGGGACAGGGGGTGGGAGAGACAGCAGACGGTTCTCGTCTCCCTCCTCCTCCCTCACCCCCCTGCCCCCCCTTCGCTCACGATGGGAGCAGAGGGCGTTGAGGTGAGGCGGCGCCTCTCACGTACCGGCGTCCTTTTTTAAGAAGAACGTGGCTATCAATACGATTACTTGAAAATGCTTGTTTTGCAAGGCGACCAGAGCGCCGCAGCCCTCGACGCTGGAAACGCCGCGCCAACCGACGAAGAGGGGTGCGCCGATGAGACCACCTGACTCCGCCTTGCTCAATCGCCGTCAATCCGTCACGCATTGCCTTGCTGGTGGTATACTGCTGGAAAGAAAAACAGCAAGGATGGCACACCAGACATATGACGGTCCAGTACGATATCGGTCTTTCTCCACACACCCGCTCGCACGCGCGCCTCCCCGAACCGCTTCGCTTTCCGCCGGGGTTTTTGTGGGGAACCGCCACCAGCGCGCATCAGGTCGAAGGGCAGAACACCAACAACCAATGGTGGGTTTGGGAGCAGCAGGGGCGCTGCTGGCACGGCGACGTGTCCGGCGATGCCTGCGGTTGGTGGCGCGACGCGGAAGGCGACCTGGATCGCGCCGCGAAACTCGGCACGAATGCTCATCGCATGTCCATCGAGTGGAGTCGTATCGAGCCGGAAGAGGGACGGTTCGACCGCCACGCGATCCGTCGCTACCGTGAAATCGTCGGCGGCATCGTCGGGCGCGGGATGACGCCGATGATTACGCTCCACCATTTCACCAATCCGCTCTGGATTGAAGCGCAGGGCGCCTGGTTGAACCCGGCGACCCCGAAGCGATTTGCGCAGTTCGTCGCGTATGCGGTTGAAGAACTGGGCGATCTCTGCAATCTCTGGTGCACCGTCAACGAACCGACGGTCTATGCCGCGTTGAGTTATCTCCAGGGCGTCTGGCCCCCCGGACGGCGCAATATCGTGCAGGCGCTGCGGGTCTTCGCCAATTTGATGCGTGGGCACGAATTGGCGGCGCAGACGGTCCACAAACAGCATCCGGCGCATCGCGTCGGCATTGTGCATCATAAACGGGTTCTCGATCCCGCCTCGCCCGCCGGTCACGATGTTTTGATGACGGTGATGTACGATTATCTGGTCAATGGATTGGTGTTGCGGCGGCTGCGCGATACATCCGATTTCTTCGGGCTGAACTACTACAGCCGCGATCATATCGCCTTCGACCTGCGCCGGCCGTACCATCTGTTCATTCGCCGCTTCACGCCGCCGTACCTCGAGCAGAGTGATGCGGGCATGGAGGGCGCCTTTGGCGAAATCTACCCCAACGGTCTGTACCGCGCGCTCAAGCGAGTCTACCGCTGGTTGAAACTGCCGATCTATGTGACCGAAACCGGGCTGCCGGACGCGGATGACAATCAGCGCCCGCGTTTCCTGCTCAATCACCTGGAGTCGGTGCATCGCGCGATCCAGGAGGGCATCGATGTGCGCGGCGTCTTCATCTGGTCGCTGGTGGACAATTTTGAGTGGGCGGAGGGATGGGGGTTGCGCTTTGGGCTGTATGCCCTTAACGAGCGTACCGGTGAGCGGCGGATGCGTCCTTCCGCTGCGCTCTACGCTATTATCACTCGCGCGAATGCCATCCCTGCGCCTGGGGCGCTGTGAGAGGCGAGAGGTGAGAGGTGAGAGGCGAGAGGCGAGAGGTGAGAGGTGAGAGGCGAGAGGTGAGAGGTTAGAGGCGAGAGGTGAGAGGCGAGAGGCGAGAGGCGAGAGGTCAACGTCTGGTTTATCGCCTCATCAGGAGGACACAATGCACGATCAGTGGGCTGCCATCGATGACTACATCATCGGTCTGTTTCCGTCGGACCCGACGCTCGATGCGGTGCTGCACGCAACGCGCGACGCCGGGATGCCGCAGATCAATGTCTCGCCGGTTCAGGGACGGTTGCTGCACGTCCTGGCGCTGGCTTGCAACGCCCGGAAGATTCTGGAGATCGGGACGCTGGCGGGATACAGCGCGATCTCGATGGCGCGCGCGTTGCCTGCCGATGGAAGATTGATCACGCTGGAGTTTGATCCGAAGCATGCTGATGTGGCGCGCGCCAACATCGCGCGCGCCGGTCTTGCCGACCGGGTGGAGGTGCGCCTGGGCGCAGCGCTCGACACTCTGCCGCAGCTTGCCGCCGAGGACGCAGGACCATTCGACCTGATCTTTATCGATGCCGATAAGGTCAATCTGACAGCCTATTTCGATTGGTCGGTGCGTCTGGCGCGCCCCGGCAGCCTGATTGTCGTCGATAACGTCATCCGTCGCGGCGATGTGCTCGACGCTACAAGCGACGATGCCGGGTTGCAGGGTGTGCGCCGCTTCAACGAAGCGCTCGCCGCCGACCCGCGCGTCACGGCGACGATCTTGCAGACCGTCGGGAGCAAGGGGCATGACGGGCTGGCGCTGGCAGTGGTGAGGGGGTAAGAACTGAGAACTGAGGACTGAGAACTGAGGACTGAGAACCAAGAACTAAGAACCGAGAACTAAGAACCGAGAACCGCTCCGTCTGCATCCGCGTTGAGCCGTGTGTATCCGTGTTCTATGACAAGCCATGCACATATGTACGATATTCTCTTTGAGCCGGTGCGAATTGGACCGGTGACCGCGCCGAACCGTTTCTACCAGGTTCCGCATTGCAACGGCATGGGGTATCGCATGCCGCGCGCGCTGGCAGAGATGCGCCGCGTCAAAGCCGAGGGCGGCTGGGGCGTCGTTTGCACCGAAGAGGTCGAAATCCATCATTCGAGTGATCTGGCGCCGTTCTTCGAGGGGCGTCTGTGGAGTGACGATGACATTCCGGCGCTGGCGCTGATGGCGGAGGCTGTGCATCGCCACGGCGCGCTCGCGGGGATCGAACTGACCCACAATGGCCACGATGCGCTCAATTATTACTCCCGCGCCACATCGCTCGGTCCCCGCTCGATTGGATTGATGGGGGGCACGGGCTTCGAGCCAGGGCAGTGCCGCCGGATGGACCGGGAGGATATTCAAAACCTGCGCCGCTGGCATCGGAAGGCGGCGCTGCGCGCCAAACGCGCCGGTTTTGACATCGTCTACTGTTACGCCGGGCATGGCTTGAGCCTGGCGATGCACTTTCTCCTGCGCCGCTTCAACGACCGTACCGATGAGTATGGCGGCAGCCTGACCAACCGTGTGCGCCTCTTCCGCGAATTGATCGAAGAGACGAAAGAGGCCGTCGGCGATCGCTGCGCGGTTGCGGTGCGCATGGCTGTCGATGAATTGCTCGGCGATGAAGGTCTCACCAGTCAGGGGGAGGCGTATGAGATCGTTGCGATGCTGGCGGAACTTCCCGATCTGTGGGATGTCAACATTTCCGCGTGGAGCAATGACTCGGCGTCGTCGCGCTTCGAGAAGGAAGGGTTCCAGGAACCGTACATCGCTTTTGTCAAGCGACTGACGAGCAAACCGGTGGTGGGCGTGGGGCGCTACACCTCGCCGGAGTCGATGGTTTCGGCGGTGCAGCGTGGTATGCTCGACTTTATCGGCGCTGCGCGCCCTTCGATTGCCGATCCCTTTCTGCCGCGCAAGATTCGGGAAGGGCGCGTCGAAGACATTCGTGAGTGCATCGGGTGCAACATTTGCGTCTCCAGCGACAACAAGTGCGTGCCGATCCGCTGCACTCAGAATCCAACGATGGGAGAAGAATGGCGGCGCGGATGGCATCCCGAAACAATTGCTCCAAAGCGCAGCGATGCAGAAATCCTGGTTGTCGGCGCCGGTCCGGCCGGTTTGGAGTGCGCTAGAGCGCTCGGTCAGCGCGGCTATCAGGTCGCGCTGACCGAGGCGCGGCGTGAACCGGGCGGGCGGGTGGCGCGCGAGGCACGGCTGCCCGGATTGAGCGAATGGCGGCGTGTGATCGACTGGCGGTTGACGCAGATCGCGCGTATGCCGAATGTCCAGGTGCTGCCGGGGAATCCCATGACCGCTGCCGATGTTCTGGAGAGCGGGTATGCGCATGTGATTGTTGCCACCGGCGCAACCTGGCGACGCGACGGCGTGGGGCGCACTATGCATTATCCTCTCCCCGGATGCGATCTGCCGCACGTTTTCACCCCCGATGACATTATGGATGGACGCCTGCCGGAAGGTTGTGTTGTGATCTACGATGACGATCACTACTACATGGGGGGTGTGCTGGCGGAATTGCTGGCGCGTCGGGGATGCAGCGTCGCTCTGTGCACGCCAGCGCCGCTGGTGTCGCACTGGTCACAGTTCACACTCGAACAGGAGCGCATCGAGCGCTGTCTGCGCGACCTTGGCGTCGGCATTCACACGCGCAGCGCACTCAGCGCGATTCACGCCGGCGCTGTAACGGTGTATGACATCGCCACAAATCGCGCAACCGACCTGACGTGTGAGGCGGTGGTGATCGTCGCCGATCGCGCGCCACGCGACGAATTGGCGATCGACCTGGCGCAGGCGCGCGCTGAGGGTCGTCTTCGCACCCTGCGGGTCATCGGCGATGCCGACGCGCCGCACATCATCGCGCAGGCGGTCTTCGCCGGGCATCTAGCGGCGCGCGAGTTCGATGAGATGCCGGATGTCGATGCGCCGCCGTTTGTGAGAGAGGTTATTCCGTTGAACGTTGAACTTCGAGAAGGCGCAATTCACGCGCGCGGGCAAGCGCCAGCGTGCGGCTGTTGACCTGGAGTTTGCTGTAGAGGCTCTTGATGTGGTAGCGTACCGTATTGACGCTCACAACGAGTTCGTCAGCGATCTGCCGGTAGGTCAATCCGCGCGCCATCAATCGTAGCACATCACGCTCACGGTTGGTCAGCGGTTCCGGCAGTCCTGGACGATCAATCGCACGCTCGCGCACTGAAGACGGGAATGCTTCCAGCAGACGATTCGTATAGTCGCTTCCGATACGATGGAGCAATTGCGCCAGACGCGCACCCCCATCGAGA
Organism: uncultured Roseiflexus sp.; assembly: GCA_937935075.1. Lineage (GTDB taxonomy): Bacteria > Chloroflexota > Chloroflexia > Chloroflexales > Roseiflexaceae > Roseiflexus. The sequence continues at coordinate 5,089 of CALGYB010000074.1, forward strand.
AAGACGCGCACGTATCCTTCCGGCTCTGCTATGCTCAGAGCGCGTTGGAGATGATCAAGGGCTGCGGCTTCGTCGTTCAATGCGTCACATGCCAGCGCACGCAGGATCAACGCTTCGATCATCCGCCCCTGGCGACCGGATTGCCCGGCAGATACGATAATATCGTCCAGTAGCGCGCAGGCGTCGGCATTGCGTCCCTGGCGCAACAGCAGGCGCGCCCGCGCCAGTGGCAAATCCTCGCGGATACTGCCGGCGGTCGACTCAACCACCGTACCGCGACTTGCAAGGACATGCCGGGCTTTTGTCGCTGCGCCCTGCTCGAGATACAGGTACACTCGTTCTGCAAGGAGCATTGGCTCGATCCACGCCGGAACTCCCTGAGCCACAAACGTCGCAGCGGCATCGAGCGCAATTTGCGCCCCCGCCAGATCGCCCTGCGCGCGCCGTAACCGCGCCAGGTGCAGATGGCACTGCGCCAGTGCAGCGGTATGCCCGCTCTGCTGCGCCAGCTCCAGGGCGTGCTGCAAGTGGCGCTGCGCTTCATCCAGCCGGTTGCGCTCGATCAGGACGGCGCTATACGCAATGAACACAGGACTGGCAGCCGGGATGAAAACTGCTGACCGCAACGCTGGTTGAAGGACGGCTTCGGCGCTGCGAAGCCTTCCTTGCATCAGGTAGAGCAAACCGAGGTGGGCGCGCCCGAGGAGCGCCGGTAGTGGCAGCCGCGCCGCCTGACATAGCGGCACAGCATGTTCATACGCCGCAATAGCGTCGTCCACGTCGCCAGACGCGCGTAGCGCACCGGCAATTGCCGTGTGCGCCACTGCCTGCGCAATGAGATGGTCGGCAGGAGCAAGATCGAGCGCCCGCCGGGCATGCGCGAGCGCCTCAGCCACCCGTCCCTGCGTTTCGGCGAGAACGGCGCGCGCAGCGTGCAGTTCTCCGTGCAGCGCAGGATTATCCGGCGGAATGGACGCTTCCGCCTGGGCGAGGTATGGCGCAGCCTCGCCGTAGCGTCCGCGCAGGATCAATGCCCACGCAAAGGCGACACCGGCGCGGGGCAGTGTTTGTCGCCACGCATCGGGCAACAGGTTCAACCAGCGCTCAAGGAGCGCTGCCCGTCCTTCCATCACCAGCGTGCTGGCGGATCGCTCGATCAACTGCGCCGCATGCGCAAAATCGCGCCCGGCAAACGCATATTCGACGGCATGCTCGACCTCGCCGCGCATTGCGTGCCAGGCTGCTGCGCGCCGGTACAGGGTATCAATCTCTTCGGGATATGCCTGACGCGCCTGCGCACGCAGCAGGTCGCCAAACAATCGATGGAAACGAAACCAGGGTTCGCCGTCCGGCGTCGATATTTCCAGCGGGATAATGAACAGATGTCCCTGCGCCAGCGTTTCGAGCAGCGCAGCGCTGCCGGTTGTTTCGGCCACTGCGTCGCAGAGCGAGGCGCAGAATTGATCCAGGATAGAGATGCGTAGCAGAAATGCGCGAACTTCCGCCGGTTGTTGCGCCAGCGCCTCTTCGGTCAGGTAGTCGATAATGAAGCGGTTGCTCTGTGCCAATCGCGCGATACGGTCGTGCCGCGTCAGCGATGGCGCCGCGCTCTCCTCGCGCAACGCCAGCCCGGCCAGGTACAATCCAGCAGGCCACCCTTCAGTCTGCTTGAGCAGAGTCGTGATGTCTTCGGCGCTCAACCCCAGGCGCATGATGTCATTGAGCAGCGCCGCCGCCTCGTCCTGATCGAATTGCAGATCGACTGCGCGCACTTCGAGCAACCGTCCCTGTGCGCGCCAATGGTGGAGCGGCAGCGGCGGATCGGCGCGCGTGATGAGCACAATGTGCAGATTCGACGGCGCATGCTCGATCAGAAAGGTCAGGTCGTCGTGAATGGCAGGCGGTTCAATTAGGTGGTAGTCGTCCAGAACGAGAACCAGGGGCTGTACATGCGCCGCAATGTCGTTGAGCGTCGCGGCAAGCAGCGGACGAACCGGCGCAGGTTGTGGTCCGGCAAGCGCCTCGATCATGACTGCGCTGCCTGTGGGGAGGGCGGTGTGTAGCGCCAGCGCCACGTACCGCCAGAACTGAACCGGGTCGTTGTCGTAGATGTCGAGGGTGAGCCACGCGAACGCCGTTCCGTGCTCCTTTTGGAGCGCGTGCAGTGTCTCCTGCATCGCCGTTGTTTTGCCGAAGCCTGCCGGGGCGCTGACGAGCGTCACCGGAACATCGATGAGATGGCGCAACCGTGGGGTAAGGCGCTGGCGGGGAATGAAACGATAATGGGGGGCGGGTCGGGCGATTTTGGTTATGAGCAGCGATTCGCTCATAGAACCCCGATCATTGTCTGTCCTTTCCGATACTGCATTGTATCGCAAGTCCGCCGGGGCGCGTGCGTCGCACCGGTACGTGACAAGTGATGAACAGGGTCTTGGCGCCTGAGGTCGCGCGTCGTGCTGCGCAACTGCTCATCAACCGGCACGTGACGAGTGATGAGCGGGGTCTTTGCGCCTCTGCGCCTTTGTGTGAAGAAAAATGACAGTAACGAGTGGACGTCTTCGTTCCTATGAGCGCTGGCGGACGGTCAGCCGCCGGCCCTTCGGGCGAGATTATGAACATTAAGAATGACTTCACTGCAAAAAGCAACCACGAAGGTCACCAAGGGACACACAAAAAATGCGCTTCATTTTTATTCACCTTCGTGCGCTTCGTGTCCTTGGTGGTTACTTCACCGCAAAAAGCAACCACGAAGGTCACCAAGGGACACAAAGGACATGCGCTTCCTGGTTCTTCCCCTTCGTGCGCTTCGGGTCCTTGGTGGATAAGCCTTTTTGCAGTGGACTCAAGAATTAAATCCGGCATCGCCCGCGCAGGCAGGCTTCGCAACCGTAGCCTGCGGCTTCAGCCGCCGGGCGCAGCGCGAATGCCGGATTATTTTATGAATGTTCATCAATCGTCGGTATCTCGGTCCCATCGGTTGCGGTCACACCAGCGCGCCTGGACGACGTCCAGTGCACAGGTCAGCCCCAACGGGGCTTTCACGTTCTTAGAGCCTGTTATGTACTTTCGAGCATAAAGGTAATGAACCGCTTCAGCCACGTGGACCTCGCCGCCCCCCCTTTCCCCCCCGCATGCGAGGGGGGGGAAAGGGGGGACGTTGATGCCCGTCATAGCCGGCGCGCGCTGCGCTCCCCCCTGCCCCCCCCTGCGGGGGGGGGGGCAGGGGGGGCGCGCGCAGATCATGGACGAGCGTCTCAAAGACCCCGGCCTTCAGCCAGCGCTGGGTTTGCTGATAGACGGTACCACGGTACCACGGTACCACGGTGGCAGATCGTTGGGCATCATGCGCCAGGGCGCTCCCGTGCGATGCGCTGAGCCTGCCGAAGCGCGGACGATGCAATCGCCCCCCCCCTTTCCCCC
>CALGYB010000075.1 GCA_937935075.1 uncultured Roseiflexus sp.
CGCCATGCGCGCTCTGGCGGAACTGAACCGCCCCGACGCGCAGATGCGGCGCGTCCTCCGCGAACTGGACGAGATGCGCGTCGTCGTCGGCGCGCTGCCGGGCCGGATCAGCGCCCTGCTCCAGCGCCTGAACGACGGGGAACTGCGCATCCAGACCCGCGACCTCGAAGCGCGGCGAACTGCAACGGCGCTATCACAGGCGGGCACGCGCATCGCACTCGCTCTGATCGTCCTGGCGGCCACGCTGGGTCTGGCAGGGTTGACGATTGCGGCCGCCATCGCCGGGTGGGACGGGTTGCCGGTGATCATTCCTGCGTCCATCGCCCTGGTTGCGCTGTTGAGCGCGGGAGCGGTGTTGTTCATCAGCATCGTGCGGGGGGGTGGAGGTTAGGGGTTAGGGGCTAAGGATTAGCCTTCCTGACCTTCAGCCTCTAACCTTCGCACCTGCCACCTGCAACCCTCCCACATGCAACAGTCAACGTGCAACGTCCGATTGCAGACGTTGCAGCGCAACGTCTCTACCTTTAACCGCCGCCCTTTCACGCCTCCCGCCTCCCGCCTCTCGCCTCTCGCCTCTCGCCTCTCGCCTCCCGCCTCCCGCCTCCCGCCTCTCCCCTCCTGCCTCCCGCCTCTCCCCTCTCCCCTCACTCACACCCCCCGCGGCTGCGTAGTGTGGCGGGCGACATAGCAATGGTTGATCAGCAAACCAATGATTCCTCCAGCAACCAGCAGCAGGCTGACGACCTGCGCAACCCGCAGCGATCCTTCGCACGCGCCGCCGATCCCGCTCAGGCACAGGCTGTCGGTGCGGAACCCCTCGATCCAGAACCGCCCTAATCCGTACCAGATAGCATAGAACAACGCCATGTCGAGTGGACGCCACCAATCGCACAGTCGGCGCTCCAGCCAGATCAGGATGCCAAAGCCAAAGAGGTTCCATACCGATTCGTACAGGAACGTGGCATGGAACAACGTGTCGGGCGGGAACCGCTGCATATCGCGGTACAGACCGATGCGATGCTCTTCATCGATCAGCACCCCGAACCCCAGGCTGGTCGGGCTGCCATACGCCTCCTGGTTCATAAAATTGCCCCAGCGCCCAATCGCTTGCGCCAGCAGGAACGGTGGCATAGCGATGTCAAGAAAGATCCGCAGTGGCAGGTGATGCCAGCGCGTGTAGAGCGCAGCCGCAATGACTGCCCCGATCAGCGCTCCGTGGATGGCCAGCCCGCCGGTCGCCGGGTTGATGATCTCCAACCACGAGGCGCCTGCGAAACGGGGCCATTCGAACAGCACATAATACGCGCGCGCGCCGATAATGCCGAAGACCATGCCAACCAGCAGCAGGTTCCAGATATGTTCCGGATCATACCCGCGCCGCTGTGCGCGCCGCGCTGCAATCCATCCCGCCAGCATCGCCCCGCTTACGATAATGACGCCATACCAGCGCACAACGATAGGGATGCCGAAAAGAGATGTGTTGATGAGAAATGGATCATCAGGCGGATAGAGTCCCATAGACGTGCTCCTCGATAGAATAGCGGATATTGTAGCCCGCAGCGGCATGGGTGTCAACAGGTGGAGCCGTTGCAGGCGCCGGCGGGACGTGACCGGAACGCCGGGGCGCTGCGGGCTGATGAACATTAAGAATAGAGCCTGCGAAGGCAGTCTGCGCAACCGTAGCCCGCAGCTTACAGGAAGATCGATCTAAACCCGGGCAAACACGCTTGCACCTGTGGAGCGGTTGGCGTTGGCTGAGCCTGTCGAAGCCAACGCCGATCACGAGATTGTCTCATATCCGGTTGATCTTCCTATTCGAGAGTTTGAGAACATTATCCGGTCTCGCCCAGTTAAGCCCGCCGGAGCAGGGCAGGTTCGCGTCGGGCGGGCTTCCGCCCGCTCCAGAGCGCAGGGCTGGTTCGCACAGGGCGGGCTTCCGCCCGCTCCAGAGCGCAGGGCTGGTTCGCGTCGGGCGGACTTCAGCCCGCTCCAGAGCGCAGGCACGAGAGATGAGAAACGCTGCCGAGAAGGAGATGATCGTCATGTGACGAAGCGCTGCCATCGCCCTGTGAACAGGCGCAACACCGTCATGCCTGTCTGTGAACCGTGATACCATAGAAACGGCATATGCGTCATTCGCTATGCGCTCATCCCTGATGATGTCGGGTAGGTGCGACGACCCCGGAACGGCGCCGTTGCACGCTCCGTGCAAGACATCTGACCAGAACAAGAGAGGTGCACTATGTCGATGACCCGACGTGAACGACTCGCTGCGGCAATCCGCGGCGAACCGGTTGATCGCCCGCCTGTTGCGCTGTGGCGCCATTTTCCGGTTGACGATCAGGACCCCGAAAACCTGGCGTTGTCCGTCGCTGCATTCCAGGAGCAGTATGACTGGGATTTCGTCAAGTTGACGCCATCGAGCAGTTTTTGCGTCGAAGATTGGGGATGCCGCGTTGTGTATCGCGGGAATACCGAAGGAACCAGCGACTATGTTGCGCGTCCGGTCAGTGTCCCTGCCGATTGGCGGCGCATTGAGCCGCTCGACCCGCGCGCGGGTTCACTTGGCGCCCATCTGCTCGCCGTCCGCCGCACACGCGAACTGATCGATCCCGACGTTCCGCTCCTGGCGACCGTCTTCAGTCCGATCAGTCAAGCGAAAAACCTGATCGGCGGCGGCATGGACATTGTGCATCTTCGCCGCCACCGCTCCGATCTGCTCTACGCACTCGAAGCGATCACCGAAACAACCGTCCGTTTTGTCGAAGCCGTGCTGGATGCCGGCGCCGATGGCATCTTCTACGCGATGCAACGTTGCACGGCAGACATCATCAGTGAGACCGAGTACCGCGAGGTCTGTCGCCCGCTCGATCTGCGCATTCTCGAAGCGACGCACACAGCCAGCACTGCCCGGGGAAAACCAACGTTCATTCTGCTTCACCTGCATGGCCTCTTTTCGTACTTCGACATCGCCGCCGAGTATCCGGCGCAGGCGCTCAACTGGCACGACCGCGACACCGGACCTGACCTTGCCGAAGGTGCGCGCCGTTTTCCAGGGATGGTCGTCGGTGGGTTGAGCCAGCGCGATATCGTCGAAGGTTCGCCGGTCGCCGTGCAGTCGCTGGCGCGCCAGGCGATTGAGGCGCTGGACGGACGGCGCGTGTGCCTGTCCACCGGTTGTGTGATGCCGACGACCGCGCCATGGGGAAACATTCGCGCACTTCGGGCTGTCGTGGGTCCATGATCCGGCGCGAATTCAGCATTGCGGAGGGAACGTTGCTGTTCATCTCCGCATATGTCCTGTCAGCCGGACTGGGGATCGTCCGCCAGGCATTATTCAATGCTGAGTTTGGCGCCGGAATGGAAGCGAGCGCCTACTACGCCGCTTTTCGCCTGCCCGACACCATCGCCAGCCTGATCGGCGGCGGCGCACTGTCGAATGCGATGATACCGGCGCTGCTCGGCGCGCGCTACGAGTCGGGCGACATCGGTGAGCAGCGGTTGGTGAACCTGGCGGCAACCACGCTGAGCGTCGCAGTCTCGCTCGTTGTACTTGTCTGCATGATCTTCGCCCCCTTCTTCGTGCGCTTTGTTCTTGCCCCTGGTTTCGATGCCGAATCTGCGGCGCTGACAGTGGCGCTGACCCGGATCATGCTGGCGCAACTGGTGCTGGTTGTGCTGGCGAGTGTGGCGATTGCCGCGCTCAATGCGCGCAACCAGTTTTTATTGACAGCAATCTCAATAGTGACACATAACGTGACGATGATTGGCGGCATCCTGGCGGCGCGTTTCTTTCCCGGCGTTGGCATTTACGGTCCAACGTTCGGCGTCGTCGGCGATGCAATCCTGCAACTGATCATTCTATGGCCCGGACTGCGCGCCAACCGTTTTCGCGTGCGCCCGGCATGGGATCTGCGCGATGCGCGATTGCGCCGGATGTTGCGTCTGCTGGCGCCAAACGGGTTGTCGTCCGGGGTGAACTATGCCGGCGGCATCGTTGATACGGCATTTGCGTCGCTGGCGCGGGAGGCAGGGGCGCTGCCGGCGCTCTTCAACGCCAGTCTGTTGATGGGTGTGCCGCTCCGGTTGATCGGCGTCGCACTGGCGCAGGCGGCATTCCCGCGCATCGCCGTTTATGCAGCGCGCAGCGATTGGGCGCGTATGCGAAGCACGTTCGCGGCAACGCTGGCGATCGGCGTGATCCTGGCGATAGCGGCTGCACTCACGCTGGCAGTCGCCGGTCGCACGCTCGTTCGCCTGCTATTTGAACGCGGGCGCTTCGATGCTGTCGCGGGCGATCTGACGACGCTGCTGTTCGTGGTGTATGTCGCAGGTCTGCCGGTGTACGTGGCCACCGAGGTGTTGACGCGCGGACTGATTGCGCTGCACGACACACAGACGCCGCTGGTGACGAACTGTGCGCAGCTTGCGGGGCGGGGCGCATTGATCTGGTGGTGGATCGAACCGTGGGGTGTGGCGGCGATTCCGGCTGCATTTGCGATCACCTCGGCGCTGGAAACGATGGCGCTGGGAATGGTGCTGGCGTGGCGGATGCGTCAGCAGCCAGCCGCTCGTCCGCCCGGCGGCGGAAGCTGCGCGCCCCGGCAATCATGACGTCACTACACCAAGCAACCACGAAGGTCACCAAGGGACACGAAGGAACTGCGCTTCATGGTTCTTCCCCTTTGTGCGCTTCGGGTCCCTGGCGGTTCAGCCGGTGTCCACGAAGGTCACCAAGGGACACGAAGGACATGCGCTTCATTATCTATCGGCAGACGGGCGGAATAACTTCCGCGTTACGCAGTCACCAAGGGACACGAAGGAACTGCGCTTCATGGTTCTTCCCCTTTGTGCGCTTCGGGTCCCTGGCGGTTCAGCCGGTGTGCCGTGGACTCAATTATGGTTGTTGCAGACGTATTCCGCCAGCCGCTCGTCCGCCCGC
>CALGYB010000076.1 GCA_937935075.1 uncultured Roseiflexus sp.
ATCCCGCACCCGCACGCGCCCTATCCCGCCGCGCCCGCACGAACGGCGCCCATCGCCCACACGCCCGCGCCGCCGCGCCCGCGCGCCCCATCCCGCACCCGCACGCGCCCTATCCCGCCGCGCCCGCACGAACGGCGCCCATCGCCCACACGCCCGCGCCGCCGCGCCCGCGCGCCCATTCCACGCCGCCCACGCCGTGCGCCCATTCCGCCGCGCCCGCACGCCCCATCCCGCGTCGCCGCGCCCACTCGCCCTATCCCACCGCGCCCACTCGCCCTATCCCACCGCGCCCGCGCGCGCCCATTCCACGCCGCCCACGCCGTGCGCCCATTCCGCCGCGCCCGCGCGCCCCATTCCACACCGCATCGCCGCACCCGCGTCGCCGCGCCCGTGTACTCCATCCCACGCCCGCGCACCTCGTCCCGCACCGCCCCTGCGCCCGCACCACGCACCGCCCTGGCGACGATCGTTTATCCTGCGCGTTCCGTGTGATCGTTGCCTGTTCCTCCAATCACCCCTCGCGCCGCTGCCAGCACCCGTGAGCCGGTCGTCGGACCGATGGACATGCTCTCTTCGTACTGTTTCCCCGGGTTCAGGTAATCGACAGGCGGAACGAACTCGTCGTCCGGCAAAATATACCCGATCTCGTCGTCTGCCAGACCGATGAGCACCCGGCATGGAGCGGGCAGCGCCGATTTAAGTTCGAACCCCAGCCGCGGCAGCAGTTCGCCGGGAACGGTGATGATCTGCGCCGGACCAAGAGCGATGGAAGTGCAGGAGGTGGTAATGGCGCCATTGACCGGCTGGCGCACCCGTAGCACTCCCATCTGCTGCGCCATAACCAGCAGCGGATTGACGAGCGGCAGGTCGAACTCGGCACGCCGCACGTCGAGTCGCTCGACCTCAACAGCGGGCTGTCCTGCGAGCGCCGCGAGCGCCGCATCGGCATAGGCGCGCCCCATACGCTCCGCCCACGCCGGTGTACGGTCGGTCGTGTCGGGAGACAGCATGCCACCAAGCGCACCGGACACGTGCAGCGCCACCCCACCGACCCGCGTTTCCGCTTCCCGGCACGCATACCCGGCGTAATCCGCCGAGATCAGCGTACTGTCACCGTCGAGCACTTCGGGATGGCACGCCAGGTTGAGCAGGGTAGCGATCACGTCGCCGTTGAGTTTCACGAACTGCAACACTGCCACATCATCATCGACGACGCCAGGATCGCGGAAATTGGCGATATAGCCTGGCAGACGGGTCATTGCGCAGCGCAGGCGCGCCGGGCAGCAGAACGTCAGCGCTTCGAGGACAGCATCGACGATTGCCTGCTTCACCGACGCCAGATAGAGCGTATCCACGCCGCTGACGCTTCGATCCGGACCCCACAGCCCAAGCGTATCCGGTCCGCTATGGGTATGGGTGCAGGCGACCACCAGACCTGACGAGTCGATGCCACGCGCGTCGAGGGCTGCACGCACATCCAGCACATCGCTGCGATCCAGGCCGATCAGGTCGCACACGGCAATCACGGCGATCTGCTCATCGAACCGCAATGCAAGCGCCCGTACATACAGATCGGTATCGACCGCCGTAGCGCGACGGTTGTTCTGAAACCCTGCCAGGAATACCGGACGTTCATCGAGATGGGGGGTGATGCAGCGCGTGGCGGCGCCGGCAAGCAACGAAGACTGACTCATAGGTCACCTCTCGAACGTGGGAAGGAAACCGCGGTTCGTTCGTTTGATATCCTCCCAAACGGCTTCGACACGCGTTGCGTCAGGACCAAGCGGATTAGCGAGCAACGCCAGCATTGCCGCCTCTTCGTCGCCTTCGACGGCTGCCTGCACGGTCAGCAGCTCATAGGCTTTCACCTGACAGGTCAGCCCGTGGAAGGCCGGCTCAAGCGGCGCAACCGGAATGGGTGTGGCGCCATGTTCGCTCACCGTACACGGCATCTCAACAACCACATCACCGGCGAGGTTGGGGATGGCGCCATTGTTGCGCGTGTTCACCACGTGAATGGCATTGTCACCGGTATGGAGCGACTCGATCAGCGCCGCCGCCGCCGTCGAGTAGTAGGCGCCGCCGCGTTCCATCAGTTCCGGCGGCATCTCGCGCAGTGCTGGATCGGCGTAGCGCGCGAGCAGCCGGCGCTCGACATCCATCACCACCTCGGCGCGGGTTGGCTCGCCGCTATTCTGCTGTGCGACGATCTGCGGTGTGAGGTAGAAGTAGCGCAGGTACGATGAGGGAATGGCGCGCAGCATCTGGATGAGGCGAGGCGGAAAGCGGATCGGGTCCTCATCGTGGCGCAGGCGCTCGACATACCCCTCGATCACGGCGTCGGTCGCATCTTCGCCATCGATGGTCACCCGTCGGATCCAGTTCAAGTGGTTCAGACCCACCTGTTCAATAAACACCTGTTCCGGCGGAACATTGAACATGCGCGCGATACCGCGTTGCGCATTGATCGCATTATTGCACAGACCGACGACCGGAACGCCGCCATAGCGCACCACCGCCTCGGTGACGATGCCGGCCGGATTGGTGAAATTGAGCAGGATCGCCTGCGGCGCGATCTTACGCATATCGCGCGCCACATCGAGCACGATGGGAATGGTGCGCAGCGCTTTGGCAAACCCGCCGACGCCGGTTGTCTCCTGCCCGACCAGGTGATGCCGTCGTCCGAGGAGTTCATCGTTGTGACGCGCCTGCTGCCCGCCGACGCGAAACTGGGTGATCACATAATCGGCGCCTTCAAGCGCCTGCCGCCGATCAGCCGTCAATTCCACCTGAAATCCCGCGCTCGCACGGCTGACCATGCGCTGCACAAATGAACCGACAATATGCAGGCGTTCTGCATCTGGATCAACGAGCCAGACCCTGCGCACATTCAGGATTGCATTCCGGGCAATCAGACCATTGATGAGTTCAGGGGTATAGGTGCTGCCGCCGCCAATGACAACGATGTTCATTGATCGCCTCATTTCTTGCCGTTGCGCCGATGCTTTGCCATTGTACCACCGGGCGACGCGGCGATGACAGGTGCACAACCGCAGCGACCCACGGCGTATCGCGTTGATCGGCCATCATGCCGCGTTCTTCGGCAAATGCCGGTCGTGGTGGGTAGAGGCGAGGCGGCGCCGGACGGAGCGCACGGGCGTGGAATGGGTAGGGGCGAGGCGCTGCCTTGCCCCTACGGATGGCGGTGCGCAGGGACGGTGGGCAATATTCGTGTGGGCGCGGCGTGGAAGGGGCGCGCGGGTGCGGGATGGGGCGGGCGGGCGCAGGCGCGGGCGGGTTGGGCGGTACGGCGGGGTGGTTCGCGTGGACGATGGGCAACGTTGTGTGGATGCGACGGCGCACGCGGCGCGGGATGAGACGTGGCATGGCGGCACGGGCGCAGCGGGGCGGCGTGGAATGGGCGCGGGGACGATGGGCGCCGTTCGTATGGGCGCGGCGGCGTGGAATGGGGCGCGGTGGCGCGGGCGTCACGCCCGCCGCCAGCGCCGCGCTGTTCGCAATCTGCGTCCCACACCGCTGATCAATGATCTCGCGCAGGGCATCTCGACGAGAGCGGGAATTCGGATAGAAGGAAGCATCAGGATGTTCGGCGCGCTTTATTCAACCCAAACAGACTCAGCAGGCGCTGCCACCCCTGACGCATCTGCTGGACGGTGAACGAGGCTTTGAGTTGCCATGTGCCCACGATGCCATACGGCAGAAAGAGAACAATCAGCACATAGATCGCGCCATTGATGAAACTGGCGCTCTCTCCCAGGTAACGGCGCAGACCAAAATCGAGCAGGCGGAAGATCGCTGCGCCCACCAGCGCGCCGTTGAGCGTCCCTACACCGCCGATCAGGATAATGAGCAGCGCTGTGACGGTGAACCCCAACCCCGCCGTATCGGGGGTGACAATCGGCTGATAGATCGTATGGAGCGCTCCGGCGATCGCCGCCGTGATCGACGAGAGGATCAGCGCCGCAAGTTTGAACAGGAACGTATTGTACCCCAACATCTGCGCCCGGCCCTCGTTCTCGCGGATCGCCTTGCACACCCGACCCGTCGGCGAGTCGACAAACCGGCGGTAGAGCAGATAAAACAGAACCAGCACCGTCAGCGCAACGAAATACAGGCGCAGACGCTCCGTCGCCGGGCTGATGAAATCTGGAACGATCACCCCCTGCAACCCCACGTCGGCGCCGGTATAGTCGCCCAATTCACGCGACATGATCACGATATGAAACACACTGGACATCCCCAGTGTCACCAGCGCAAAGGTAATGCCCTTCACACGCGGCAACACGACGCCGAACAGCAGCGCCTGCGCAACGGCTGCCAGCATCAATACGCCAAACGTCTGCCACAGATTCAGCCCGAAACTCTTCAGAGCAATGCCGGTCAGATAGGCGCCGACGGCGAAGAACATACTATGCCCGAACGACAGCAGACCGGTAAAGCCAAAGATCAGGTCGTAACTCAGAGCGTACAGCGCCAGAATGAAAATTTCAATCGCAAGCCCCTGAATGAACTTCGAGGCGCCACTGCGGTTAGACCACACCTCCAGCGGTGACGCGCCCTCGAACAGCCCGATGACGAACGGCAAAAGGATCAGCGCCAACAGACTGATCAGCGCAATACGATGCTGTTGCACAAAGGAAGGAGCGGACGGCGTCATCTCTTATTCCTTCCGACCAAGCAGCCCGTTGGGCAGAATGAGCAAAATAATCACCATGAGCAGAATGGTGGATGCCGGCACCAGCGGCGGTGAAGGTTTGAAGACAACCTCAGTAAAGGGAATGACTATGCCAATCTGCCCATACTTGATGATAAACTGCTGAAGCATCCCGACCAGCAACGAACCAATCGCTGCGCCGGGGTAACTGGTCAACCCGCCGATCGCCAGTGCGATCAGCGCATTGAGGAGAAAACTTTCACCCATGGTGTTGGAAAGCCCGATCGATGGCGCGGCAAGCACGCCTCCCAGCGCCGCCAGCCCGACCCCCAGCGCAAAGACCATGGTGAAGACGCGCCGCACATTGATCCCCAACGCCTCGACCATCTCCCGATCCTGCACACCGGCGCGAATGACCATGCCAAGGCGGGTGCGTTTGAGCAACAACCAGACTGCAATCAGAACCACCAGCCCGACCAGCGGAACAATAATCTCATTGTAGACGCGAATGCGACCACCCTGAAAGATCATCGTCGAACAACCATGCTGAAGCGCCAGCCAGAGCGACTCGGCCGGACATCCCTCGCCGCTGCCGGCGAACAGCGCCGGTTTGGGCATGGTGAACTCGGGCCGCCCCCAGATTGCGCGCACCATCTCAATTCCAATCGCACTCAGCCCCAGCGTCAACATCAACTGATAAATCGGGCGCACATACAGCGGTCGGATCAGCGTCATCTCCATCAGCGCGCCAAGCCCCATGCCACTCAGCACCGCCACCAGCGCCGCGATCAGAAACAGCCAGTTCGTATCCAGCGCAAACAACCATGCAGTCAGCGGATCATTAACGGCGAATACCGCCAGTCCCCCAATAACGAGACCGATAAAGGGCACAAAACTGCGCCACGTCACCTGCACCTGAGTTGTATGGGCATCGCTCCGCCCCAGCAGCGTTATTCCAAACGCCGTCAGCATACTTGCCAGCATCAACCCGGCGAACGCAATCAGCGGCGAGGCATCGCCGAAGGTGGCAGGCGCCGGGATGACACGCTGCCCCTGTCCGGCGAGAAAAGAAAACGTGACCGGGCTTTCGGCGTAATTTTCCAGACTCCAGAACGCAATCGGGTAACCGCGCATGACACCGAAGCCAATCAAAGCGCCGGGCACAATCGCCACCCATGGCGCCACCCGCCCCCACGCTGCGGCAAGATCAGCGCTCCGCGCACCAGCCGGCGGCACGCGCCGCGCCAGGAGTATCCAGACATCCCGCAGCGTAAACCCGCTGATGATCAGGGTAAGCGGCGTCAGGACATCAACAAAAGTATCGGGACGCACATACACCGTCCAGCCAATGTATGCTCCGATCATGAAAAGCGTACCGTGCGCCAGATTGAGCACGTCGAGCAATCCAAAAATGAGTGAAAAGCCGGACGCCACCAGGAACGTCAGTGCTCCTACCGCCAGACCGCGCAGCAGTGTGATCACGAAATCCTGCTGGCTCATGCCGCTTGCAGCAGCAACAAATACCGCCAGCATGACCGCCAGGGTGAGGAGCAACACCAGATTCTTGCGCATAAGCGCCGGTATCTGTTCCATGCGTCGCCTCTTATGCCGCCCCTAAATAGCGATGGATCGCTGCTTTATCGTTCACCAGGTCTGGCATTCGCCCGCTTTTGACCGAACGTCCTTCTTCGATAATGACATAGTGCTCCGCCAGTTGGCTGGCCACCAGAAAATTCTGTTCCACCAGAATCACGGTGCTGTCAGCCGCCAGTTGGCGAATGGCGCCGATTAATCCTTCAATGACCACCGGCGCCAACCCTTCGCTTGGTTCATCGATCAGCAGCAAGCGATTATCCGCCACCAGTGCGCGTGCAATCGCCAGCATTTGCTGTTGGCCGCCCGACAGATTCGTGCCCCGCAGGTGAATCAAGCGCATCAGATCGGGGAAAAGCGTGAAGATCATGTCCTGCTTGCGGGCATAATCCCCTTTTTTGCGTTCAGCGATCTTCAGGTTCTCTTCGACGGTGAGATCGCGGAAAATGGCGCGATGTTCCGGCACGAAACCGATCCCCAGCGCGGCGATCTCGAAGGGACGTTTCCCATCGATCCTGCGCCCCTCAAAACGAACCTCGCCTGCGCGCGGCGGCGTCAGCCCCATGATCGTCTTGAGAGTCGTGGTCTTTCCCGCCCCATTCCGCCCCAGCAGAGCAGTAATCGCGCCATGCGGCGCGGCAAAACTCACCCCCTGCAGAATGTGGTACTGCCCGATAAACGTATGAACGTCGCGGAGTTCGAGGATCGGCGTCATTGGCTCTATGCATTCAACTGATACAACCCGCCCAAATAGGCGGTCTGCACTTCTTCGTTCGCTGCAATATCAGCAGGCGCGCCTTCCGCCAGCACCCTTCCCTGATGCATCACGGTAATGGTATCAGAGACGCTCATGACAACATTCATATTGTGTTCGACCAGCATCACGGTTTTACTGCCGCTGCTCTGAATCTCCCGAATGAGCGCGATCAGTTCGGGCACCTGCTCGGCAGCCATGCCCGCCGTCGGTTCATCGAGCAGAAGCATCTCCGGGTCTGGCGCCAGGATCATTCCCAGCTCCAGTTTCCGCTGATCACCATGCGGCAGGGTGCGGGCAGGCGCCAGCGCGCGTTCTTCCAGCCCCACCTTTTTGATCACCTCCCAGGCGCGCATTTCGTGCTGTTTGAAATGCGACGCCGGGCGCCAGAACCGGAAGTTGCCACTGCCCGTCGCCTGCGCCGCCAGACGGATATTCTCAAAAACGGTCAGGTTGGGAAAGATATTGGTGATCTGAAACGAACGACCGATACCGCAATGGATCGCGCGATAGACCGGCTGGCGCGTGATGTCGCGTCCCTTGAACAAAATCTGCCCGCCGGTCGGTTCCAGATTACCGCTCAACAGGTTGAAGAACGTCGTCTTTCCGGCGCCGTTTGGCCCGATAATCGCATGGAGCGAATGTTTGCGCACCCTGATGCTGACATTGTCCACCGCCACCAGCGCGCCAAAGGCTTTGGTCAGGTTGCGGGTTTCGAGAATAATATCGGTTTCCATGATGCCATCCAGAGGAACCGCGTCCGACGGCGCCGTGAAGCAATTGTACCGCATCATGCCTGAACCTGTCGCCTTTGCTTCCGGCGCCACAAGGGCCCAATGCACGGGACGGCAGCCCCGTGCATCGGTGACGTTCACCTGCTCAGACTGCCATAGGGAAGATTTCCACACCGCTCCTTGAGATTTTCAGGAAGCAGGCACGGCGGTTCAGGGCGGTTCGTGGCGACGTACTCGTAGAACTTTGCCTCCGGGTCGGTCAGGTTGGTCAGTTTGAGGATGTACATATCCTGAATGGCGACGTGGTCTTCTGGTCGGATAAACACCGTCCCTTTTGGTCCTTCGAACGACATGCCCTCCATCGCCTTGATCAGCGCCTCGCCGCTGATGTCGCCGTTGGTCTTGCGCAGCGCCTCGACCAGGAGGATAGCGGCATTCATGCCATCAGCATCGAAAATATCGGGGTTGACGCCGTAGCGTGGCTTCGTATTGGCAACCAGAAAATCGTTGGCAGGATTCTTGGGAGCGGTGTAGTGGTAGACAATGCCGCTCGTCGAGCCGACCGCACCGCCGAAGAAGACCGGCATCAAGGCATTATCGATAAACGCCGAAGCCAGGCTCATCTTCTCATTCACGCCGAGGTCGTTGGCTGCCTGGAAGAGCGGGACAAACCCGGATCCCGCCCAGGTGACGATGTACGCTTCCGCCCCCGAGTTGAGAATCTGCTCCATGTACGGTGTAAAGTCGGTCGTATCGGCAGGCGCGAAAATGTCATCGATCACAAATTCGCCGCCCAACACTCCGCACGCATCGCGGAACGCCGCTGCCGAACCGCGTCCGAAGGCGTAATCTGGCGCAATCTGCACGAATTTCTTGTACTGCCGAGTAAGATAGGTGCAGACATTCATTGCATCCTGATAGTTATTGCGGCTAACGCGGAAGGTGTAGATGTTGAAGTCCTTGCCGGTGATATCGTTGGCGGCGGCAGGCGCCACAATGAGCGGGATGCTGTTCTCGAAGGCAATCCCCTGCAATGTGGCGGTTGCTCCTGAAGAGACGGTGCCGACCAGAATGTTGACTTTGTTGACATCGATCAGTTCGCGGGCGATGGTTGCGGTATTCTGCGGGTTGCTGGCATCATCGCGCACAAAGACCCGGATCTCGCAATCGTCCACTTTGAAGGTATTCTCTTTCGCGGCGTTGAAATCGAACTTCTCACCGGCCGAGCCGGGAGCGCCGGCCATGTACTCCATGCCAAGCATAAAAGAGCGCAGAATATGCGCGCCATAAATTGCGAGCGATCCAGAGGCATCTGTGATCAATCCCACCCTCACCGGTTCGGCGCACGTCAGGCGTGTGGAAACCGCTTCTTTGGTCGGTTCAGCAGTCGGGACCGGCGTTGCAGGTTGCGTCGGTTCGGGAGTCGGAGCGGGGGCGGCGGGTTGCGTGGGAGCGGGGGTCGGAGTTGCGGGAGCGCCGCAGGCTGCCAGGACCAGGGTAGCGAGCAGAGACAGCACTGCGAGCAGGCGAGCAGATTTCATGGTGACCTCCTCCATATGAGCTTCTTTGCTACAAGGAATGCACAGCGCGCAGAGATGACTGCGTGCTGAGGTTCCCAATGTTCCTGCACGCTCATTGCTTCGGGACAAGAGCGTCGTCTTGGTGGCAAACGCATAGTGCACGCTAATGTGCATTGTGTAACGAGCATCGCACGCGGGTGTAGGGCAGGTACGGGGCGCAAGTTTGGAAAGATTCTGACGTGGATAGAGCGTAGTCCACAACAGTTACAGGGTACAAGAGAAGGGGCAGGTCTCAGACCCGCCCGTACAGACGCGGCGCGGAGGGGCGGGGCGCAGAGAGGCGGGTCTCACACCCGCCCGTACAAACGGGGCGCGGAGGGGCGGGTCTCACACCCGCCCCACAATCAGGATGCAAGAAACCCTGTCAATTTCTCGAGCAATTTTTCGTGATCGCGCGTTTCGCATTCCCAGACGATCAGCACATTCCAGCCGAGATATTCCAGTTTGTGCAGGTTCTCACGGTCACGGATTATATTGCGATCAAGTTTCCGGTTCCAGTACTCGATATTACTCGTCGGTCGCGCGGCGTGGGGACACCCTTCATGCTGATGCCAGAAGCAGCCGTGAACGAA
Organism: uncultured Roseiflexus sp.; assembly: GCA_937935075.1. GTDB lineage: Bacteria > Chloroflexota > Chloroflexia > Chloroflexales > Roseiflexaceae > Roseiflexus. The sequence goes on from CALGYB010000076.1 coordinate 9,909, forward strand.
AATGACCTTCTTGTGGCGCGGCAAAACAATATCAGGCTTTCCGGGCAAATCCTTGCGATGGAGCCGAAACCGATACCCCAGCTTGTGAACCAGCGAGCGCACAAGGCGTTCCGGCGAGGTATTTTCGCCGCGAACCTTCGCCATAATGCGGCTGCGCTCTTCGGGTTGGAAGACATCCGGCATGGCTTTATCGCGCTCGCTTGAGCGTCGTCCACTTTGACTCGGTGACTATTGTACCATTTCGCTTCCAGATCGTTCGTCGTTTAACATCGGGACCTGACATTTGCGCCTCGATGCCGATTTCGACGACATCCTGATCATCGCACTTGAATACGTCGTAGAGTATTTTCAAGAACTTAACTTCATCAATCTTCCAGCAAAGCGGTTTGGGGTTGTTACGCGCATCGGGAATGGTTCTGGGGAAGAGGTACAAGCATGGAGGGGGAACCTTCATACTGCCTGTTTTTGTAGCGCGTTCAGGCTCGTTATTCAACTTGGGACAAATACGACCTCTCGTACCACAGAGCATATCCCAAATAATCAAGCCGTCCACACTCTCTTTCCGGTGAATTATCTCGGCACTCAACCGTGTATGTATGCCCGACCATGCGTTATGGCGCGGATCGGCGCCAGGATTTTGGCAGAGCGACCAGATGATGAACTCATCCGCATTTGCAGGACGCTGAAAAATATTGGTATTGTTTCCATCGAGACAACCCTTTGCTTCGATAACACAGATGCGATCGTCAATACAAACTTCATAGTCGTGTCGCTCGCCTGAACCGCTGAATTTCCAGTCTGTTATCTTGCCTTGTTGCTTCAAAAAATCAAGAACTTTCTCAATAAACTCGCGCTTTTCAGATGTCGTGGCCGCCTGTGTGCCGCGCAGACGTTCAATTGCCGCTCGAAAGAGACCGGATTGCCAGAATTCGTCATCATTCATTCCATGGTCTCCGATCCGAGGCGCATGCGCTTTCAGCGCTTCGGCGTAATCGTTGATGAGCCTCTCTGTCTCTTCGGATAACTCACAGAGAATGACCGGCTCACGGGCTGACATACGCCAGGGACTCCTCAGTCTGCACGAGAGATGTTGCAATCGGGCGAAGGATATGCTCTTCCAGCCACGCAACGACCGGCACGACAACCGCATCGCCCATGACGTGATACCCATCATTGTAACGTTCAGGCAACCAGTACCTGTCGGGTAATCCCATCAACCGCGCCGCTTCGCGCGCCGAAAGCAGCCGTGAGCGAACGACATCCCCTTCGACCACCAGAATCGTCTGCCGGCTCGAACCGCCAGCCGGCGTTCGCAGGCAACCGCTCACGCCATCGAACCGCACTTCTGCGCGCTGGCGCTTGACCCCATCCTGAACGCGCGTTCGCTTGTAGATTGTACCAATGTGGAGACGACCGGTCAACTGCGCGTGACGCACCTTGGCGAGATTAAGCGGAGACATGAGCGACAGGAGGCGTTGCGTTTCTTCGGGGCGATGCCAGGAAACACCGGTCGGCTCAGGATCGATCACATCGTGAAGACAGCGTGGCGCCTGTTTCGGCAAAGGGAGACTCCACCAGATCCATGCATCTTGCGCCAATGGCGCGAGATGACGGAAGGCGCGAACGACCGCTGCCGGATGCCACGTTGCGTGCGGCGTGGGCGAGATCACCATCGCCGGTATCGTCACATCGTCCTTCACAGCAACAATGAAGAGCCGTGGTCGCGATTGAGGGACGAAATGCACGGCGTCGATGACCATTGCTCCCAGGCGGTATCCCTGTGCAGCAATAACCGAGGCCAGTTCCTGAAAATCGCGTCCTCGATTCGAGGTGAGCAAACCAACAACATTTTCAATGGCAATGATCGGCGCCGGTCGCCCTTCCCGGTCGAGCGTGGTCACCAGATTCCAGAATGGCCAGAATGTACCGCTGCGTTCGGCGCGAAGCCCGCCCCCCTTCCCCGCAAGCGACAGATCCTGACAGGGGAAAGACGCCCACGCCAGCAATGCGCGACCCGGAAGCATATCGGTCGTGATGCGATGAATGTCCTCAACAACCAGCTCCGGCGCACCGGAGAAGTTGCGCCGATACACGTCCGCTTTTTTTGCGTCGATGTCATTGGCGAACAGGCAGGTCCACTGCGGCCCCAGTCCAATCCGTGCCAGGCCGCCGCCGGCAAAGAATTCGTAGAAGGTCAGGCTGGTCATGAAGAGCGCTCACCGAGAATAAACACGTGTAGACGTTCTATACACATGTTCGACATGCGTGCAATGACCTGTAACAGCCCGTTTGTACCACGTTCGGGATCAGTCGTCAAGAGGATCTATTCCCGCTTAGATCCCAGGCATCTACACGCCGCGCATTCCGGCGTCGCACGCAGCGACCACAGGTTCGCACGCCACTGTTGCGCGCTGCCAGGCAACGCCATATTCATCGAGCGTTTTCGATCTGCCAGCGACTCCGGGCTTCCCGCCACTGCTGCGAATATCATTTCGCCTGGCGTTTTGTTGTGCGCCTGAGCGCCTATCCGAACAATCGCCGCATGGAGTGCAGCCAGGCGGGCGAAGGCTTTTTTCCTGCTCGACGCTACGTTTCGGGGTTGTTATGACGCACGCCCGCAATATCGCGCGCGAGATAGTAGGTCATGCTATGAAGGATGGCAACCGGATCGATATAGCGCACCCAGACGCCCTCGGGAACCTGAAGCACGGTAGGCGCATAACTCAGAATAGCGCGCACGCCCGCCATCACCAGACGGTCCGCCACTTCCTGCGCACTGCGCGCTGGAACTGCAATGATTGCCAGACGGATGCCCTGCTCCCGGATGACCCGCTCCGCCTCTTCAAAACTCTGGATGGTCATGCCATCGATGACCTTGCCGATCTTTGCCGGGTTGCTGTCGAACAGCCCGGCGATGCGGATGCCCTGCTGACGGAAGCCTTCGTACCGGGCAATGGCTTCACCGAGATGCCCGATGCCGATCAGCGCCACAGGCCATTCTTGCGTCAGACCAAGGATATCCTCGATCTGCTGGAGCAGTTTGCGAACATCGTAGCCGATGCCTTGTTTGCCAAACTCACCAAAGTAGGAGAGATCTTTGCGGATCTGTGCAGCAGTGACATTGATGCGGTCGCCAAGTTCCTGTGAGGAGACAGACTCGATGCCTTCCTGAAGGAGATAGCGCAGACTGCGAGCGTACAACGGCAGCCGCCGGACAACAACATCAGGGGGTCCTTCCATTCGATCCACAGAGACCTCCGCGCCTGAACCGTTTGCTTACCATATGTGCGCTGATATGGGAAGCGCTGACGTGCATGAAGTATGTGAAGTGTAGCACTATCTTTGTCGGATTGTCAAGATGTACCTATCGCCTCCCATACCGTCGGCGAAAGCGGCGCAATAGAACTCACGCGCAGCAATGCGCTCAGCGCTGCCAGATGCGCTGCGTCGTAGACATGGCATTGTCGTTCGAGGCGGACATGCGGCGCAAGAATGCGCACCATTCCCGCCGGAGGCGAGTCGCCTGCGCCGTGTGATCGCCCGTATCCGCCACCCGTGATAACGGCAGGGAAGAGTGTGTGTTGTCGCTGTGAGGCATCCGGCATACGGGTCTGCGCCAGCACAGAGTAGACGGGCGCATCGGGGTGGCGCAGCAGACGGGCAACGAGATCACTGTGCGCCCGGCGGAGCAGTGCGTCAGGTTCCACAAGAACGATCAACAGTGCACGCATCGCCGCGCTAGCCCGTGGAAAGGAGCGCACAGCCCGTCCAAGCGCCATCAACGACTCTGCTGCTGCGCCTGGCAACGCAACCAGGTGCGGCGTCTCCTTGCAGAGCGCACTGACCTGCCCCTGGTCGATGATAGTCACCGCCAGCGTATCGGGCGCTTCGGCATACAACAGGTCGATGAGCGCAGAACTTGCGCTCTCGATGGCTTTGCCGCCGTAGAATCCGACGTGTCGCCAGGTGTGCAGCGGCAGGAACGATACTGCTGAGGCGCCACGGTGGAAGGCGGGCAGACGTGAATCCCACTGACGCCGCGCCACCGGCAGGAGCAGGTGACTGCTGTGCATCGCGGGAACAGGACTATGCAGCGTGGCCGCCAGCGTCGGATGGGTGGGTGTGGTGCGTTGCCACTGCGCTTTTGAACCGGTCAGACGGGTTTCGATCTGTTCCGGCAGTGTTGCCAGCGTCTCGAACTCATCAGGGTGGGCAGCAACAGTCAAACGCACCTGCGCTCGCTGGCGTTCAATGCCGGCTTCAGCAAATGTGACCATGCTTCGTGCCAGCCTCTGCTGTTCATAAACGTCCAGAATGGCTGCAACCGCTGCTGCGGCGCTGTCGGTCATGCGGGATTGATAGTCTTTGATTGTGTTGGGGTCGGGTTGTGTAATGGATTGCTCTGACGCCACAAGATGATCGACTGTTGCCAGAACATCAGGTTGCCCTTCTTCTCCACCTGTCGATGGGGCATCATTCGGAGGTGCGTCGTGGTTGCCGCATTCCGGCGCTTTTTCCGCCTCATCTCTCTGGTTCTCTGGGATGGGATTTCCCAGAAACAAAGCCGGTCTGCCGAACCGCAAAAGCACATCTTTCCAGCGTTGCATTCTCCGCCCTATACCTTGAAGCGTTGCCATACGTCGGAGGGCGCCGGTCCAGACCTGCGCATGCCTTCGTGCCACTGTGCTCCATTGTTGGAGGGGCACGCTCCATTTCTGCGCAGGTACAGGATGCTGGCCTTCAGGTTGCCCACAGGGAGGCGCAGCGCTCACAAGGGTCGATTTTTCCCGGTAAGCCGTCTCGTTGAATTGCCCGTTTGAGGCATCAGGGCGCTCCAACTCCCCCTTCTCCCTGCGAGGGAGCGGGGGGCGGGGAGGATGAAGGAAACCAGGGCGTTCCAATGCGCACACCACCCACGCCCATCCAACAAACCTGTCCCTGAAAGGGGACGCCTCGACGCCAGTGACATCCGTGGCTGGATGCCCACAGCGAAGCGCCCCCACGTTGTGTCGCCGGCGCCGCACTGCAACAATCGCCAGCATCAGGAACGCAACGCTGCTCAGGGAGAACGTGGCAATCAGTCCATTCGTCTCCACCCAGACAATCCATTGCCCACCAACATCCACAATGATAGATACCGCATTGTCTGGAAGTACGTCACCGGACTGCCGTCCGGGAGTGACGGTTGGCGCTGCTCTTGTCTCGCGCGGCGCTTCCTGGACCATTCCCGCCTGCGACTGTCGGGGAATGGGGGGAGCGTATGCTGTCGCCAGCGCGACCGCAGCAGCAATCAGCACAATCAGGCTGACCAGCAACGCTTCAATTCGTGGTACGCTCATCCATCCTTCCTTCCACAAAAGTAATCAACCAGGCCTCGTCGCCACTACGCAGGAGCAATTCATCGTCGTACCACTCGCCGGTCAGGTCGGCACGCCCCGGCACATCCGCAAGCGTGGCTTCACCGATGAACCGATCGCCGTCCAGCCGACCGATGACAACCTGACCATCCTGAAGCATGACAATGCGAAGCGTCCCATCCGTCAGCCACGTCATCGCCCGCGCATCGAGCGGTATCCGGCGTTCAGGAAGCAGCGTATCGAGGCTGGCGCGCCATACCTGCGATCGTCCCGCATCGTCCGGCGCAATCCATACGACCTCATCGCTGCTCCAGGCGTATGGCGGCAATCCATCCACGGCAGGCTCGGCAACGACTGCTGCAACCGGCGTCGGGCGCAGGCGCGCCAGAGTCAGCGCGCGTCGTTCTCCATCACGACTGGCGATCAGCGCTGCATCACCCGACGGGCGCCAGGCGACGCCCGTAATCTTGCCAGGCAGCGCGACAACTGCGACTGGCGGCGCATCCGGCGTGAGATACTGGATGTGTTCACCCGCGACAGTGCGTTCCGCCAGCAGCAGCGCCCGACCATTCGGTGCGAACCGCACGAGCGACACATCCCCGACAACGGTGGCGGTCATATATTCCCAGCCGCGCACCACAATCCGGCTCTCCGAACGGCTGCCCGGTTGAGCCGGTTCATATACCGCTTCGTAGCGTACTCCATCGACCGTCAGCACATCGGCTCGCCCGCGATAGGCATCGATCGTGGTCAACCGCTCGACTCCCGACGCGCCGAAGGCGATGGTTTGCGTTGCCGGAGCGTTCTCATCGAGATCTTTCGCTTCGGCATCTGAAGGAAGCGGAACGACGCTCTGCACGCGCCACGAGTCGCCGGCGCGCCAGATTGATGCAATGCGCATTCCCGGAGCGGCGGATGGCATCTGACGCACACGTGGCGGCGGGAGACCGGGCGGGAGACTGAGCGAGACCGTTTCCCCCGCTTGCAGTGTCAGATGAACCCAGGAACGCCGTCCATCCGGCAGAGTCGCCGCGACAATGTGCGCGCCTGCATAGATCTCGCCATACCAGGGGCGTCCATCGACGGTGATATGCGCCGCCTCCGCAGCCTGTACCCGCAGTTCGGCGCGCCCGCGCCAGAAGGGAGGGATGGCGCCGCTCGCAATACCGGTCAGTATCCCGACAGCCAGCACGGTGAGCGCAATCTTCCAGTGCCAGCGATAGACAGCACGCGCCAGCAGCGCGTCCAGATTGATACGATACCCTGCAACAATCATCGGTCGCTCCCTGCGCCGGTCACAATCCGATGGATTGTGTCGGGCCATTGTGGAATGAACAACGGCGTGCGTTCGCCATCTGCCAGCAGCAATGCGGTTGCGCCGATGCCACGCTCGATCCGGCACGTCGCCAGGTATGCCGCTTCCTGATCATTCAGCCGCAGAATGGCAGCCGCCCGGTTGACCGCATCTGAGTCCTGGTTCAGCCCCAGAATCAGTTTGGTGCGCGCATTTTCCAGCAATACGCGCGTTTGTTCACTCTCGTCCAGATCGTCGAGACTCTGAGTGATGACAGTGGCCTTAAACTGAAGACTCCGCCCGATACGGAAGATCATCTGCAATGTGCGCGCGCCCACTTCCGAGTGAAGCAGCGCATGCGCCTCATCGAGCACCAGATGGCTGCGTCGTCCGGTCGGACGATTGATCGCCGTGGTGACGAAGAAATCCATCACGATCACCGGCAGCAGACGCGCAAGCATGTCGTCGTTGCTCTGGAGCAATGTCCAGAGATCGATCGCCAGCAACGGGTTGTCGGTCGGCACGTTCGACGGATGGTTGAAAAGGTCGCCGATGATGCCGCGCGTAAACAACGTCATGGCGCGCGCCAGGTCGGGGGCGATCTCCGCAAGATGCTGCTGCACGTCACTGAACGTAGGCATCGGTTGGATAAATGTGTGCGGATCGCTGCTGATGCCGCGTGCGGCGTAGGCTGCGGCAATGGCATCCTGAATCGCAGCGGCGCCGGTTGCATCGACGTGGGTGCCCTGCGCCTTCAACTCACGGGAGATCAATGCCTTGACAATGCTGATCCGCTGCGCGAGCAGGTCTTCTTCGAGCGCCGCAACGGCGCGTGCGCGTTCGGGCGCAAGCGGCGGCAATTCCAGCGGATTAATGTGATACCCGGCGCGACTCGAAAGCGAAATGTAGGCGCCGCCAAGCGCCGTCGTCAACGCGCGGTACTCCTGTCGCTTCGGATCGAGAATGAGCAGCGCGTCCTCGCCAAGCGCCAGTTCCTGCGCCAGCAACCCGCCCATGGTGTACGTTTTGCCACTCCCCGACTCAGCAACAATGAGCATATGCGGGTTGGTCGCCTGCCAGCGGTCATAGACGACGGGCGCGCCGCTGCGCGGGTGTTCGCCCCAGACAATTGGCAACCCGCCGCGCCGTGTCAGCCCTGGCGAAGCCGTGGGCATGCCCATCGCAGCGGCGCGCCCGCTGGCATCGTGCATCAATCCGGCAGGGGTTCGTCCCAGCGGCAGCGAGTCGAGATACCCTTCCCACTGCTGAAACTGCATCGTACCGAGTAGAATGCCTTGCTGCGCCGCCGCCTGCCGTATCCGGTCAACACGCGCTGCCAGTTCTTCAGGAGTTGCCGCAGCAACCGTGATAGTGATCGCCACCTGGAACAGACGATCCGTGCCTGCCGTCAGGTCGTGGCGCAGCGCCGCCGCCGCCTCCACTCCCTGTTGCGCCTCTGCATCGAAGTGCGTGCCTGCCTGCGCGTCACCGGCCAGCGTGCCAAGCGCCGCATCTTCGCTGCGCGCCAGCCAGCGACGGGCAAGTGCGTCGGGAATGGGAACCAGGCGCTGATGAACGGTGATGCCCACCCCATCCAACCCCAACCCTGCATGGTCGAGCCACGCCAGCGCAAGCACCGGCGGAAATGCGCGCACCTCCAGCGTCGTGATGAACGAATCGCCCACCTGAACCATATGACTCCAGCGCCGGTCGATCCCATCAGGCGCCAGCAGGGTTGTCAGCGTTGTGGCGCCCGACAAGAATGCGGCATCGGTTGTGCGGCGGCGCACCGGCTCGATGATCGGGCGGGAGAGCGCGTCCCGAAGTGACATATGCCCTCTCTTTCATTGACTCGTATGAACCACCAGGCGAATTCGTTCGAGCAACGCGCCCTGCAACGGGTAGCGCGATGCGCGCACCGGATCGATCAGGCGAAACCAGAACCGGGCAATCTCTTCGGCTTCGAGCAGACGCGGCGGTGGTGAACCGCCCAGCGATGCCAGCGCCTCCGCCAGACGGCGCGCTCGTGCCACCGCCTCTGCTAACAACGATGTGTCGCGCGGTGTCGGAACGGCGCCATTCGAGATTCGGAGCGATCCCGACAGCCAGTTTCTGGCGCTGACCGGCAGCGCCGACGGTTCGCTGCCGGCGACTGCCCAAATGGTCTGCCGGCTGCGGCTGACGGCGGCGCCAGAACATGCCTCCAGATACTCCGCTGTCTCGTCGAGAATGGCCGCCAGTGTGGGGTGATCCGCCTGATCGCTGCGAGAGCGAAGTTCGGCCATCTCCCACTCCAGGTCCGGCGGTCCATCGACGACGTACACATCCACGGGGGCTTCCTGCGCCAGTAAGATGCGGTGGTAGGTCTCTGCGAGGCGTGCCCGGCTTTCGTAGGATCGCAGATCCCACGCAGGCGCACCGCCGCCGACCAGTCCTACGGCGCGTCCATCAGATCGCAGGATTGCGCCGCGCACGATGCGCTGTGGAATGGCGACACACAGTTCGTTGTCACTCACCGGAACCCTCCCTGCGTTGCCAGCGCGGTCGTTGCAGCGACGGCGCCAGCATCAACGACTCCTCCTGCGGAAGAATCGCCTGAAGTTGGGTGGCGCGCAGCCGCTTCGTCCGGCTCAGGTGCCGCCAGACGATGCCTGCCGCGTCGCGCGATGAGCGTCCCCACATACGCCCTTCGAGCAGCGCCAGACCGACGGAGATCAACCCGCCGCTCACCCAGATGGTGCGTTCGATAGTGGCGCCGAGTGAGATGGCAATCCCTCCGACTGCCAGCATCCCGACGATCATCAGGAACGAACGCGCCGGCAGGCGCATCCCAGCGATCTGCACCGATGCACGCACCCGCAATCGGCGCGGCACGACCGCGCTCAGATAATCGTTCACGCATCTCCTCCTCTTCGGGTTATCCGGTCAACCCCATCGCCCACGCGACAATGCTCGACGACTGATTGGCGACAACCAGCAAAATGACGAACACTGCCAGATCGATGCCTGCGCTGCGCAGGTCGCGTGGTGATGAGAAGATGTGCTTTGCCATATCGATGAGCAGGAAGAAGCCCCCGGCGACGGTGATGATGTTCTTCAGCCAGTCGAACAGCGCCTTGAACAATCCGTCGAACTTCGGCGGATCGGCGAAGAGACCGAGCAGGTCGGCGGGGATGGACGAAACCGCAAGGCCGATGATCGAAATGATGGATTCCATTGTGCCGTCTCCTTTCAGATTACAGTAAGAATGTTCGATACAGGCACAGCTTGCCCCGTGGCGGTCACCTCGACGTTGATCGCCCGGATTTGCCGCCGCCATACCTGCCGCCATCGGCGTCGGGCGACCAGTACTGTCCCGTTGGCGGTTCGCCCGGGCGCGGATCACGGTAGAGCGACCCGGGGTAATCTGGCGGCGGCAATTGGTAGGGGGCGCCTTCCGGCAATCCGGCGATGTTGCCCGGCGGCGCCAGCGGCAGGAATGCCAGCGGATCGACCATATCCGTCCAGCAATTCGTGCCGGGTAGAGGCTGCATGCCCTGCAACCACGCGGGTGTGCAGATGTTGATCATCGGGAAGTCGCCCGCATACCCGCGCTGCCGTATCCCGAGGTGCAGGTGTGCGCCGGTCGTCTGCCCGGTCAGTCCGACAAACCCCAATGGCGACTCGAGTTGATACACGCGCTCCCCCAGGCGCACCGGCGGACCACAGCCGGGCAATGCTTCGACAGCCTGCGTAAACGCGGGGGCGCCCGCCACACAGCGTTCGTCCATATCGCCGGGCAGCGGCGTGCTGCCGTCCGGCAGCGCTGACTGACAACCGACGCTGATCCAGTTGATCTGCGGAAATGCCGACTGCAACCGCTGGAGGGGCCAGACTTCGCGCATGGCGCTGGCCCAACTGATGCCGTTCGGGTGATACTCATAGTGCCACCACTCCTGTGAATCGGTGCGATCAGGAATACGATTCCAGCCATGACGCTCAAAGATGGCCGTTATGTCGGTTGCATCGAGGTACAGCCGCCACATCCGGCCATCGCGCAGCCGCCGCCAGGGAAAGCCGGTATCCACATCAATCGCCCGCCCCGTCATATGCCACGACATCAGCGCAACGCCCGGCTTATCGGAGCGGAACTCCGGCGAACGCAGCGCATCTGCCAGACGCGCCAGCGGATCCTGCCCGGTCGCCGCGATGATCTCGGCACGCACAGCGGCAAAACTGCGCGCAGCATCTTCCGCCAGCGCCATATTCGTCGTGCCGCCTGCGGCATTGACAACCCCCGGCAGTGGCACGAGCGCCTGTGACCGACACGCCAACGGCGTCTGACCCGGTCCTTGCCCCGGTCCTGGCGGAGGTTCGGCAATCGGCGTCACCTCCGGGAAAATGATTTCTGGCGGAAGGGGTGGCGTCGTGGCAATCGCCGGCGGCGGGTACGGCGCCGGTGTCGCTGTCGGAAACGGTGTGGGCGGGGGCCATGGTCCGGGAGTGACGGCATATGAATCGATGAGAAGATTGACGGTTGCGGTTGTCTGGCGCACCGGCGATCGAACCGTTCCATGCACGGTCTGGACACTGTTCATCGGCGCGTCGGCGCGCACTTCCACCACGAACCCGACAGCGAACGCATACGGTCCATCTATGTCACAGCGCACGCTGCGGACTGTCGATGAGCATCGCGCACCACCAGAGACGTATGTCACGTCCAGCACCGTCAGGCGCTCACCAGCATCGACTTCGACGGTCAGGGGCCAGTCGCTGCTCGTTCCGGTCAATGCGACCTGACGACGCCCGCCAACGGGCAATTGGTAGGGCCCAACCGTGCTCATGCTCGCGGACAGAAATGAAGCGGTTTGCGGTTGTGACGTCGGTGTTGGAGAGGGCGAAACGCCAGGCTCGACGGCGAAGGACATCGTGCGAGGCGCGCGTTTCAGGCTTCCTGCTCCATACCCATTACTCCAGAAGGCATTCTCACGTGACACAACCGGAATATCCGCCAGCCGCCACACACAGCGCCTGCCATCGCTCGTCGGCTGGCATGCGGGGGGCTGACTGGCGTGGTTTCCTGCGGCTGATTGCATCACCAGAATGGTCGGTTCGCTAACGTGCGCATGCACTCCTGGCGTTGGCGCAACCAGCGTCGGGGTTGGAGTCGGTGGCGGCGGCGGCGGCACGAGGTGGGCACGGAAGCGCAACGCCACATCACCGGCGCGGCGCTGACCGCGCAAGCCGTTGATCGGCGTCTGCCAGCGTAGCGTCGCCTGCCCGCGTACATTCGCCGGCGGATCGTCGGCAATCCAGCCGCGCCAGCCATCCCCGCGCGCACCCCACGTCACCGTGGTCTGACAATCGGCAGGGCGGTCGTAGAGGAAGGTGATCGTCGCACCGCTGCGGACTGGCGCGAACGTGGGCATGTCACCCCGGCACGCAATGGCAATCGCGCCGTCGGCAACATCGGGAATGAGTTCGCCGGCGCCGATCGGTTGATAGTCGGCATAATCGTCGTAGCGTCCGTACTCATCGATAATTCGCCCCTGGAGTTGCACATGCAGGCGGTACGGTTCCAGGTGGGCATAGATCGTCTGGTACGCGCCGCGACTGCTCTCGACGACAACGATCTGCCCGCCGCCTTCCCGATCCGGCTGACGTCCGCCGTTCGAGTCCCACCCAACATATGTGACCATGCCATCAATCATGGCAGGAATCACACAGCGATGCGCGAAGGGACAGGCGCCGGTCGGGCTGACAATGTCGATGCCGTCGTGGAACTCGGGCTGACCGGTGATCGGGTGGAGACGCCATCCGAAGCGACTGGAGATCGCCCACCCGCCTGCGCGGTAGGTTCCGTCGGGTTGCACGTCCGGCGCTACGGGCCAGGGGAGCGCCGTGTGTTGAAAGATCATGCCGAGCGCGCCTGCAATCGTCAGCGCCAGGCCGCAGATCAGGACAATTGCCAGAACGACCAGCGCCACGATGAGCATGACCTTGCCGCCCGCCACGGCGCCGATCTTCAGCGCCGCATGACCGCCGGCTGCAAGCGCGCGCTTTGCCATGTGGCGCGCTGCCATGCGCGCAGCGCCGTGGGCGACATCACGCGCCGGTGATGGAGAGATAGACTGATGTTCGCTCTCGCTCATCGGCGGCGCTCCTGTTCATCGGATGCGCGGTGCGTCGGCAAAACCTGCGGATGCGGAAATGGCGCCGAAGGGCTGATGTCCGGCGTGCGATGCCCGGTGACAATCACGGAACAGGACGGCGACGATGGTTTTGCCATTTCCCACGTTCGGCGGTGAGCGGGCGGCGGTGTTGAGAGATGACCCGCTCCTGAAGCGGAACGCTCGACCGGAGGAGTGACAGAGTGATGTGGCGGCGCTGATGGTGGTCTCATCTCCCACGGCTGGTGCGCGCGCGGCGGCGTGGCAAGCCCTTCCGCCGCCAGGCGCTGCCGCATGAGCGCCGCTGCGCGCGCGCGGGTGGCTGCGGCGACGGTCATGCCCGCTGTGGGGGTTAGTTCCGTCACACGCGCCTGCCGTTCCTGGATGCGCGCCATAATTGCGGCGCGTTGTTCGGGAGCGGCGCTGTGCAACTCGCGTTCGTCGCGCTGGATCGCAGCGAGTGCATCTTCGCGCTCGATCCGGTGCTCAGCCTGCGCTTCGAGCAGGGCATCACGCGCAACTTCCCGGCGCCGCTGGCGTTGCCCGGCATTCCATGGCGATGGACGCGGACGCAACCGTCCTTGGGCAAACGCTTCGTGCTGATCGGCGCGCCGTTCCAGATCGGCGGCGGCCTGCCGCTTTGCCAGCACTTCCTGCCGGGGCGTTCCGAAACCGATGCGCTTCCTGATCTCATCAGCCTGAGCGCGCATGCCGCGCGCGTGGATTGCTGCGATGTCGCGCCGCGCCCGGTCGGGTTGATCGCCGGCGACCATCTGTGCTTTCAGGCGGTCGTACCTGCGCCGGCTGCGGCTATCGGCGGTGGGCATCTGAAATGGCATGCGCCCATCGACGGTCCGTGGCGCAGCGGCGGAATGGCCACTCGCGGCATCCGCGCCCGGTCGGACAACCTCGCGCGCCGTCCGGTCAAAGCGACGATCAACGCCGAGACGCATGAAAGAATCGCCAGCAGCGGACGCAACCCGTTTCACCGTCCACATTGCCGCCTTCTCCGCTCGCGGAACAACTCCGCTTCTGCGCCAGAGGTAGTTCTGCAACCGCGTCGCCAGCGGCATGCCCTGCGTCACCGATTGCGCCATGCCGGTCAACTTCTCCGACCCGAGCACCGTCACCAGCAATGTGAGCAGCCCAAGAACATACCCGGTAAATGCCTCGACCACACCGCCTCTCAATGGCGACACCAGCGCCACTGCGACGATCATCGTCGCTGCCAGCGCCACCTGCTCGATCAGGAGATCGAAAAGACGATTGAGCCAGCCATAGAAGCGCGGTGACGTTGCGCGATCCATCAAAAGCGCGCCTGCAATCGGCGCAATACCAACCAGCACCATGACACGCACCACGCGAAACGCGCTTTTGATGATCAACCACACCATCACCAACCAGAACAGGGCGTACATCAGCAGCGCACCGATATTCAAGTCGGGTCCCACCGGCGTCGGCATCTCGAACGCAGCTCGTGAGAGAAGCGCGTCGCTGATGGCATTGAAGAGATCGATGATGAGGGCAAGCGTTGCCTGCGTCGAATTGATGAACAACGAAACGCCGATGAAGGTCAGCAGCAATCCTTTCCCTTCGGCTGCCAGGCTTGGTTGACCTTCCGCCAGCAAACGGCTCATTCGCACAACGAACAGGAGCGTGACCAGCAGTTGCGCCACGGCGCGCATGACGCTCCAGATCGATGTCATCGCCGGATGATCGTAGGTGAGGGCAGGCGGCGTGCAGAAGACGAAGTTGGTTGCGGCGTTGTCGCCGCAGCTTGAAGGAATGATCGTCCAGGATTGCTCAGACGCGCGCGCATTGAGAAGCACTGCCGCCGTGCGCTGCGCTGTCTCGCCGAAGGAGGCAATGACCCCCGCCACAACGCCCATCCCGGCATCGAGAACCCAGTTGCCGGGGTTAAGGTTGCGCGACAGCCAGCCGCCAGTCGGACCAGAGTCGAGCGCGATTCGCGGCGCCGGCGCATCCAGAGGCATACCCGACGGCGCCAGAGGTTGCACCTCCTGCCACAGCAGACTATCGGCGGGTGCAGCGCCTGTCTGACGGGTCGAACCCTGCGGCTGGAGCGGATCACCGCGTGTGCCGGGCGCATCGGCGCGAGCCGTCGGCGGCGGGACGATCAGCAGAGTCAGGAGAATAACACCCATGACAACGCCAAAACGCCATCTGTGCGCACCGGTGCGGAATGTCCTCTGCGACAGGGAACTGTCGCCTGTAGCGGCTACGGCATCCTGCGCGTGTTCGACAGGGAGATCGTTATCCGCAATGCAGAAGTGGAATGTCATAGCCATGCTCCCATCTCATACCCTATTGCGTTCAGTCAGACAAGACGTTCGCGCGTTCGGTTCGCAAGGCGCAACGGTCAACGCATACCAGCAGGCGTGGACGCATCTACGCATCGGCATCAGCAGCCTCAGCTGGGTTTCCACTTGCGGTGAGCGCAGTCGAACCGCGTGCGCTGAGCAGGGTCGAACCACATCCTCAGCGAGGGCTTTCACCCGCAGCGGCCCGGCGTCCTGCCGCAGCGCTCCAGCAGTATGGTCCAAATGACCGCGCATTCGTAGAAGACTCACACAAAGGCGCAAAGATGCCATATGACATCCGGTGTGCGATGACGCTGCGGGCTGATGAACATTGAGAAAGAAATCCGGTCTCGCCCGCGTATTGGCAGCAACAGCCTCAGTGGAGCTTTCACGTGCAGTGAGCATGGTCGAACTGCATCCTCAGCGAGGGCTTTCGCCCGCAGCGCCCCTTTGACAGACACGTGTTCACTCTTTTCCCGGAAGCGAGGGTATCTTGCGCGTGCACACCAACAGGGACAGGACACCCTTGCTTATGCGCCACACTCATCGGATCACCTCAGTTGTCGCTGCATCGACGATCCGCCAGCCGCCAGCGTCCTGGCGCAACCAGTAGCGGTTGCGAGTCAGTACGCCGCGTCTGCTGTCGATAATGCGTCCACCGACAGTGATGACGACATCCCACTGCTCCTGGGTATCGATCCATCCCCCGGCGGAGGTCACGTCGCTCTGCAAAACGCCCCAGCGCACCAGGGTGGCATTGCGGCGCTCACCGGCGCCGGCGCGACGCGCATACTCCGCTGCCACTGCCTGCCAGGCGGGACCGTCGGGCGCCAGATAGGGTTCGAGCAGCGCCGCCTGTCCATGCGCCGCAGCCAGTGCGCTCGCCTGGTTGTACGCTGCCAGAAAGCGTACAACGTCATCGTTTGGCGTCATCGCCGGGGTCGGCAGCGAAAATTCATGCCCATCGGCGATGCGCGCCAGATTCGGTGTGGCATCGGATGCGCGCAGAACCGCCCCCATGTGCCAGATCGCAAGCCCTGCTCCAGCGCCGATGGCAGCAATCATGAGCGCGCGCGGATAGCGCAGGATGATGGTCAGCAGCCGATCAACCGACGGACAGGACAGGAGCCAGCGCACCACCCGATCTCCGATTGTCGGAACGCGAGACGCGCGACGGCGCTGCGCGATGGTCTGCGGCGGCGCACTCCGGCGACGTGAACGGTTGCGGCGAAAAGGTGTCATCGTGCCATACTCCGGCTCAGAAACGCCCCATCACGTTGCTGCCCATAACAATCACGAAGATGATCTGCACCAGCACACTGACGACCGCCAGGGCTGCGAGCGCGAGCAGATAGAGTTTGCGGCGCTCAATCATCTGGCGAAACTCGTCGTGGAGCACCTGATTGAGCGTCGTTTCCTGCGCCAGCAGCGCTGTTTGCGGATCGGAACCTTCCGCCTCAGCCTGCGCCAGCGCCTCCGCAACATCGATCAATTCAGGGCATCCCCGCTCGCGCGCCACACGTCGCACTGCATCGAACGGCAGTACGCCGTGGTCGCGCACCAGGCGCAGCGCATCGGCCACGACGCGCTGCATCGGCGCATATCGGTCATCGGGTCGTATCAGGTAGCGTTCGAGCAGCGCCGGCGGCGGATCGTACCCGGCAAGCGCCACACGGACATAGGCAACAAACGAAGGGATCAATCGTCGCAATCGTTTCTGTTCCCGCTGTCTGGCTGTCATCGGTTTGCGCGGGATAATCACGCCGATATACAGATAGATGGCGAATGCAACAGTTGCCAGAAGCAGGCGCGGCATGCCGTCGATTCCTGTGGCCACGATGAGGAAGACAAGCGTCAACGCAAGCGGCAGTGCTGCGAGGTGTCCCAGCACAAACCGTCCGGTCATACCCCAACGTGAAGGAAGAGTGCGCAATCCGCTCGCCAATGCGCGCGCATGCTCGAGTTGCGCCATGCCAATAACGGCAATCAGGACTCCGGCAATACCGGCAAAAACTGTCCAGACGCCCGGTGCAACAAAGATGTCGATCATGGAACGCCTCGCTTCATCTGGTGGCATCAATAGGTTATGTCTTCAGACCGTCCCAACAGGTAGCCGCCGACCAGCGGCGCACCGACGACCAGCGCCAGCACTGCTCCCGCGAGCACGCCCACCTCGCTCCTGTACGCGGTCAGAAACCGCTCGTGCTGCACGATGAAGAGGTAGAGCGTGATGCCAACATTGATCAGGAAGAGAGCAATTCCAGTATTGCGCATTTGCGCAAGTTCTGTTGCCAGCATACTGGCGCGGCGGTCGGATGCATGCATGGCTTCATACGCGGCCCGCACACGTTGCACCAGTGAGGCGTGCGGTTGATCGATAGCAATCTCAAGATGGCTCAGAAACGCGGCATGGCGGCGCGATGGCGTCTGCGCACGCAACGCAGCGCACACGCTCGTCGCAGTGGCGAGCGATCCGGTGGTGAGCGGCTGTCCGAGCCGCTCCAGGAGCCACGACCATTCGGCTTTGAGCGGCGAGGCAGGCATATCGGCAAGAACCTTCTCGATGGCAGGTTGCAAACCGCTTCCTGCACGCAACTGCGCCTCGAGTCGCCCGACCGTCGCCGGTAGTGCGGCGTCAATGCGGTTCACATAGCGCTGCTCTTCAAACCAGAGCAGCCCCCAGACGAGCAGCGCCGTCGCCGGTCCTGCCAGCACCAGCGCCACGAGCAGCGGTCCGATCTGGCTGACGACCACCAGGATCACGAGCGCGGCGATGACGCATACGCCAAGCAGACGCGACGCACGTATCACCGGAGGATGCCAGCGCAGCGCAGGATCGAGGAGATCGGCGCCAGGACGGGCGAATCGTTGTACGAGATACGCATCGAGTGCTGCTCCCAATCGGCTGCGCATCAGCAGCGTCAGCGCCAGAATTGCAGCAATGGTCGCCGCCAGCGGCGGAATATCCGCCAGCCACACGGTTTCAGGATGGGTCGTGTTCGGTATGATCATCGATTCGGGGTTCATTGCAGCATCCTTTCAGCATGCGTCCGGTTTGTTGCCTGCCTCCAGCGACAGACGCTGTGCGCGTACCGTTGCAAGCGCGGCTTCAGACCCCTGCCCGGTCTGGACCAGATATTCCATTGCGCGTTCGCGCACACGAATCAGTGGAAGCGCAATCGCTACCGGCAGATTGGATGGGGTAAAGAGGGCAAGCATATCAACGGCGAGTCGGGGCTGCCCCTGCTCGAGCGCCCGTTCCGCTTCGATGCGCGCTTCTTCGGCAGCGGTCTCGGCAGCGATACCCTGGCGAATGTGAGCCTCGACCATTTCCCAGCCGCCCGGCGGCGCAGCATGCGCTGCAATTGCCAGGTCGGTCATGATCGCATCGAGCGCCAGGCGCGCGTCGCGCCAGCGGTTTGCTTCAATAAGCCGTTGTAGCGCCGCACCCTCGATGGTTGCCTGCTCGATGGCATCGGCAAAGGCGCCTGGCGCCTGACTCAAGATGTCCTGCGCTGCGCCGATCAGTCGTGGGTCGCGGCGTTGCAGCCAGGCGCTGCGCAGCGCCGCCAGCGCGCGCTCTGGCGCACCTGCCAGCACGTGGGTATGCGCGCGGGCAATCGCATCTGCAACAGCGTCGAGGGTAGTGGCGCTCTGCCGCACCTGCGCCAGAGCGCGCGCCCGTATCAGTTTTTCGCGCAGCGATGCTGGCGTCTGATCGCTTTCCGCCCATTCCAACAACCCGCTATTGCCGACGACTGCCCGACATTGCCAGATGATCCGTCCATCCGACCGGATATCGACCTTTGCCAGCGGAACCAGCGCCGGACGGGGCGCGCCTTCTTCCATAACGATGCCGTCCAGCAGCGCAATGTCGGTGATCAGGCGAAGACCGAGTTCTTCCCAGTTATCCACCTTGATCACCACATCGAAGCCGTTGGCTGCGTCTCGCAGGGCATCGGTGCGGCGATTTTCGTACATATATGCGCCAGGCATGGCGGCAAAACTGGCGAAGCGTTCAATCGCTTCGCTGCATGAACGCGCATGCAGCGTGGTGATGACCGGATGGTCGGAGAGCACAAGTGCCAGCACCGCCCCTGCTTCGTTGCCGCGTATCTCGCCAGGGCAGAGGAGATCGGGCGTCTGACGCAGCGCTTCTCTGGCGACACGTCCGAAGGCATCGGGGTCGCGTTGGGTATTGACCTGTTCGCGTGTCCAGAGGTCGGCGCGCCGGATATGGATCTCCTGCATGTGGTCTTCGATGGTCAGGATATGGGGATCGCCGGGCCAAGAGTTGGCGAGCGCTTCAAGCAGCGCCGTTTTGCCGCTGCCGGTGCGCCCGGCAATCAGGAACGAACAGCGCGCCCGCGCCAGCAGCAGCAGCAGGTCGCAGATCTGCCGATCAAATGTGCCATGCTGCATCACGTCGTGTAAATCCCACGCGACACGCCGCCCGCGCCGGATGCAGATCAGCGCGCCATCTTCGGTCGGGATGCGCGGCGGAATAGTTGCATGAATGCGCGTTCCGTGATCGGCGGGCAATGTTTCCTGCGGGTTCTGCGCGTCGAGGTGGACACCCATGAGCGACGCCAGTAACATTGCGCGATCGCGCACTTCAGCGGCAGTGACAAATTGCTCCGCAACGGTCACAAAGGGTTTGCCGCTCTCCTGTACGCGAATGCGCCGCCCGATGATTTTGACCTCGTTGACGCGCGGATCATCGAGGTACCGCTGCGCCGGTCCCCAACCGATGGTAGCGGCAAAGATCTCCAGCAGCGTTTCATCATCGGTCGGGACACGCGCCAGCGGGCCGCCACGCGCGCGATGCTGCCCGATTGCCTGGCGCAGTACGGCGACGACTTCGGCGTTTCGCTCGGCGGCAGGCGCGAACGGGTTCAGCAAATGCCGCCGTCCGTCGGCGCTGAACGCCTGCTGGAGTTCATCACGCGCCGCCTGTAGAATGGCTGCCTCACGCAGCGCCGCCTCGCGCGCCAGGGTGTCGGTTGGTCCGCCGAGAAGCGTCGCCAATCCGCCGTCTTCCTCGATGGTGAGCAGCGGCGTAGATGGGTTGATGATGGATCGAGGGTTCATAGCGTATCCTTGTTGAAGAACCGAGAACCGAGAACCAAGAATCGAGAACCGAGAATCGAGAACCAAGAACCGAGAACCAAGAACCGAGAACCGGGGTTCCTTCCCACTCCTCGCCTCTTGTCCCTCGCCTCACGCCCCTTGCCTCGCCTCACCTCCCGCTCTCAACATTGGTTTTCCTGGAAACCAGCGCCGGAACAGGTTGACACTCGGTTTCGGTTGCGGCAGCGGCAGCCCGATAATGCCGCACATTTCCTCAACGATATTGTGAACCGCCAGTGAGAAAGGGCGAAACCTGCCGGCATCGAGTGGTGAGAGATACCGATCCGTCTCTTCGTTTGCCAGGCTGACCAGATACGGGTCGCGCGGCAATGTGCCGATGATGCGGGCTTTGGGCCAGTGTTCAGCAAACAACGGCGCGACCCGGCGCACACCAACGGTCACGCCACGCTCAGGTTCCATCAAAATGAGCATGCAGCGATCAGTCAGGTCGGGTTGGTGCGTCGCAAACTGTTGCAGCGCAATCCCAACCCCTGCGCGCTCTTTGCGTCCCGGCGGCGCCGGCAGGACGACCCATCCACCATTGCGCGCGGCTTCGAGCGCATATGGGCGTTTCTTCATGTCAGGACCGGTATCGATCAGCACAACGTCATAATCGTGATCCAGCACCTCGCCCAGGCTGCCGACCGCCTGCATCAGTGCGCGCCAATCCGGCAGCGTGAAGTCGGCAGCCAGCGCAGACTCATCGGCGCCAAGGAGGAAGTCAATGCCGCTGGGAGCATGCCGCCAGATCAGGCGAGCGACGTTGGCGGGTGTGAAGCGCGAATGACCGTGTCCTTCCTGCCGCAATGTCAGAAACGAGCCAAACCCCGCCGGAATGCGAAATTCCGGCACCAGACCTGAGTTCGAGAGATCGCCGTCAACAACGAGCACGCGCAAGCCGCGGCGACGCATCCCTTCTGCAAGCGATGCAACCACCAGACTTTTCCCGATGCCGCCTTTCGCTCCGGCGACCGCAATCGTCACCTGGCGCGCGGCAAGTCGTCTGGCAGCGCCCAGTTGCTGCGCGATCCAGGCAGCCAGCGCTTCGGGTCCACGTGCTGTGGTTACCGCCAGCCCGGCGTCGGTAAAGTCGCCGGCATGCACCACGCCAATGCTCTGAAGCCCGATCAACACGCGCACTCCGCGCGCCTGAGCCGCGCGAATGGTGTCCCACAGGTCGGGAATGGTGCCGCGCGTATCTTCCAGGTACACCGCCGGCGGCGGTTGTTCGCCGACGATCAGACTGCGTACCCGCGCCAGGTTCGGCGCCGCGAAGGGAAGAATGCCATTGTAGCCGCCAAGCGCCTCGACAAGCCCTGGTGTGTTGGTGACCAGTAAGAGTTCGGTTGCCATGGAAAGCTCCTTGTGTTCGAAAATCCCAGCCTTATAGCCGACCCTTGCCCCATGCGCTCTGGACAGGGTATTTCCGTTCGAGCCGGTTTGTTGCAGGATTGAAAGCAAACAGGATGTTGTGCGGCAGGATGTCGCCTGCCTGACTACCACTTGTGACAATGACCTCGATCACCTGCCCGACACGCCGACGTCCGCCGTAATGCCCGATATGCAGCGCAATCAACGGCACAGCGCCGCTCGTCATCAGACCACGCACAATCCCCGGCGACGCCAGACCTTCGAGTGTGGCGAAGCGCTCCAGGTTGCGCAGCGCGGTGAGCGCGTCGGGAGCGTGGATCGTACAGATGCCGGGATGACCGGTTGCAGCGGCTTCGAGCATCGCCAGGGCTTCAGAACCGCGCACTTCGCCAAGGACGATCAGATCAGGACGCTGGCGGAGCGCCAATCGGACACAACCGGCAAAACTGCTGCGGCTGCGCAACACTTCCACGGCCACTCCGTCAGGCGGCAGCGGCAGTTCGCGCGCGTCTTCGATGAGGATTACGCGCTTCTCGGCGGCAATTGCCTGGAGCAACGCTGCTGTGAGAGTGGTCTTGCCGCTGCCCGCGCCGCCGGCAATCAGAAGCGTAACGCCGCGCCGAATGGCTTCGAGCAGCAGTTCGGCGGCTTCGCGTGGCAGGACGCCCGCCTCTTGCTGTGCCAGATCGTCGATTGTTCGCCAGCGCGCGGGAAGCGCGCGCACAGCGACCGTCGCGCCATCCGGCGTATACGGCGGACGGGTGACAGCGAACCGCAGCCGCCGGTCGGCTGTGCCGTAGAGCGCGTGAACGACCCGCCCATCATCACTGCGCCAGTCGTCGGGATGATCGGGAGTGACGAAACCGGCTCGCAGGAGCAACTGGCGCTGCGTCCAGCGCAACCACTCGTCGCCAATGCGGATGCCGGTATCGGTGCGGTTCCCATCCTCAACAACGACCAGTGTGCGATCCGGTCCATCGATAAACATGTCGGACACGCGCGATCCAGGGTGCAGCCAGAAATCGAGCGGACCGTACCAGGCGATCTCTGCCCATTCCGCAACGGTGTATCCGTCGCCAAGACCGGCGTGACGCATGGTTTCGGCAACGGGTCGCTGCCAGTCGCTCAACCGCCCGGTCTCCTGGCAGAACCGCAGTTCAGCCAACCGCTCGTTGGGGGAAAGCGGAGCGTCAGAGACGGTGCGTTGATGTGTATCGAGAGACTGTGTTTCAATTTCCTGACCGTTTTTTGCGACAAAAAACCCGCTCATAGGATGCCTCCTGTCCTCTACAGCGACGGTATCTGCCGATAATGGGGGGGAACGCAGATTATTCGTCAGGGGAAGATGTGGTTGGAGCGCCGGGAATCGGCGCAGTCGCGCCAGGGATCGGCGCGCGCGCGTCAGAGACAATCTGCGGCTCGAGGCGAAGCGTCTCGGTAACAGGGCGCGTCAGGTCGGGCAAAATGACCTGGGCGGCATCAAGGCGGTCCATGTACTGCAAGGGATCGCTGGTGGCGCCATAACGCTCCGCCCACAGCGCCACATTTGCCGCCTGGAGCGCCCGCAGCGCATGCGCCTGCGCGGGGGTCATTTCCAGATATGCAACGTCGTCTTCGATGTACAGAATTGGAATGCCGGACATCCAGCGGCAGGCATATGCCCGCGCACCTTCTTGAACCACTATAAGGGTCGTTGGAACATTCAGAACAGTTCCAAGCGATACGTCAGCCCGTGTTCGGTCGCAGAGCAATGGGTCGCTGGCGATGAACCCAATGTTCAACCGGTCGCGGTCGGTGACCGGTCCTACGCCGGTCAGTGCGAATGGGGCCGGAACCATGTTCCGCTCCAGTTTGCGCCCGTTGGGATACACCGGCTCATCTGGCAGATTCGGCGACAGCATGCTGGCTTGCAGCAGGTCATTTACCCCAATCTGTCGGGTTGCATATTGCCCGATGACGGCGCCTGGATCGGTTATTCCCGTCACCTGCACCGGACGATGCAACGGCAATTCGATCACAGCGAGATCATCGGCGGTGATCTGTTGTCCGTAGTGGACATCACGCGCAGCAATGACCACACGTTCGGTGCGGCGGCTCTCGATATAGCCGTAGGCGGCGGCGGCGAGCGATGCTGCAATGCCGATAACGAGCAACAGCGCCGGTACAACCTGCGACTTTTTGGGGGTGAGCGCACTGCTCAGCGGTGTCGAGAGACTTGAGGACATAGTAGTTCTCCGTTGTCGTGATTATTGAGAAATCCTATCGTTCCAGGACATCGAGTGCTGCGGCTGCCGTGATCAGCGGACGGTACGGTCCATACCCCAGCAGACCGAACCCGGTCAGCGTCGGACGCACCTCGGCGCAGACCGCCGGCCGATCAAAGGTCATCGTCTCCTGATTATCGAACCGACACGTCCCGCCCTCCGGCAGGATCGTCCAGGTCACCTGCCGCGCTACGTCTGCGGGCGTTCCGCTCAAGCCCTGCACCGTGCCGAGGTTGCGCTCGAAGGTCAGCCGCGCCTCCCGCTTGGCGCGCTCCTCGTTAATGCGCCGACGATTGTTCGCCAGAGCGTCATAGGCGAACGTTTGCACCGCCGAGCGCGTCGCCTGCTGCAGCGCATCCTCCATCTGCGCCACCTCCAGCTGGCGTTCGCTGAACTCGATGATTGCGAAGACGAACGGCGTCAGAAACGCCAGCGTCAGCGCAACGAACGCGAGCGATTGCCCGGATTCGGCGCGCATCGGACCGGCGCCCCCACGGTTGGCGAGTCGCTTCATGGCGCATCTCCTGCAATTACGGTTGAACATCCTGCTCCAGCGTGCGGGTGGCGCTCCGTTCGACGCGAATGTCGGTCAATATTCCGGGGATCGGCGTCCAGACGTCCGCCCGATACCGGATGGTCACCGTGACCGGGTCATACCGCCGACACGACGATGCGCAGCGCACCTGAATGACGGCGTGCTGCGGGTCGGCGAACACGCTCCCTTCGAACGCGGCGCGCGCCGCCTCCGCCGCCGGCCCCGGCGCGTCCTTCAGATTATAGTCGCGCCCGTCCATCCCGACGGTCGCGCCGCGCAGCGCCGCCTGGTGCACCGCGATCCGCACCGCCTGGCTGACCGTATAATGCGCGCCGATCGCCTGAATCGCCGCCACCCCGCCGAAAATAATGGTCAGCAAAATGGAGAGCGTGATCGCCGTTTCGACCAAGGACTGCCCATGACGGGAACGGCGAATGGATCGGCGAACGATGACGGATAGGCGTTCGATCATGTCCATCCTCCTTTGGGTGTGCGTCCTGTCCTTTGCCGAGGGCGCCCCGCAAGGAGCGCCCTCCTGATGACCCCTCGCGGCGTCGGTCACCGTGCATCCCGCGGCGCGATCAGCGTCACCTGCGCATCGCCGTCCAGAATGAACGTTCGCCGCTCCAGCACGCTGTCGGTCCGCCCGTCCCCGTCCAAATCCTCTCCGGCTTCCGTCAACTCGACCAGCGCCGCATACCGAATGCGAATGCTCGGATTGGGCGGCGGCGGCGAGACAAGATACGTCGCCTCCCCGACATTCGGCGCAAACGCCGACCAGTGCAGCCGCCCCTGGCGGCGCATGTCGTCGGGCGACGGCTGCGCGTCAAGGTAGCGATAGCGACACCCCGGCATCCCGCTCAGGTCGGCATGCTCCGTGTCCGTCGCCGGAGGCTCCTCGCGGGCGCGGCAGGGCGCGCCGGACTGCGTCAGGTTCCATGGACCGGAGCGGAAGCTCCAGGCGACGATCCGTTGATCCACCCGATAGTACGGCAGACCGGGCTGTCGCTCCGTCAGGGCGACGCGCGGCGTAAAGTAGAGCGTCTCGCCGAGCGGCCACGCGAACGCGGCGCCCTCCGTCAGATACACCCCCCGGTTCGGGTCAAACTCGGAATGGATGCGCAAGCGCACGTCGCCTTGCGGCCGCGGCGTGATCAGCACCACCGTGCGCGCCGTCGCCTCGTTGTCGCTCGGGTCCCGGTCGCCGCCGGGCACGGGGATGATCTCCAGTCTCGTGATCAAAAGCGCCGGCAGCGCCGCCGCCTCGTCTTCGCGCAGCGTCCGCACCCGCACGACCTCCTGGTGCATCGTTCCGCCGTCTACTTGCAACCCTTGCCCCCCTCTATAATTCCAGGAGACGCTCGCCCCGTCCACATGCCCGCCGCCGGCGTCGACCGGCGTGACGCCGTAAGGCAGCGTCAGGGTCATCCGCCGAACGAACGCCGGCGCGTTCGGCGTCGTATTGCGCGCCCGCACGCGCAGCTCGAACTCCTGTCCGGGGCGCGTCAGCTTCGGCGCGACGATCTCCGCCCGCACATTCCCGCGAATGATGCGTATCGTATGG
>CALGYB010000077.1 GCA_937935075.1 uncultured Roseiflexus sp.
CTATAAGTCAATTGCTCAGCCCGAACGCCAGCGTTGCCGCCACTGCGCGATGATCCGAAACGCCGTCCCACGGACCGACGGTTGCACCGACGCACGTCAGGTCGCTGGAGATAAAAATGTAGTCGATGCGCACCAGCCACGATGGTATGGGAATCCCCAGGAGCGTGCGTTCCCCGCCGGGCCAGGTGAACCCCGCCCCGCTGCCGTGCTTCCGCCAGACATCGATCAGCTCGCTTTTGAGAATCCGGTATGCCCGGTGGAACGGCGTCACATTCATATCGCCGGCAATGACCAGCGGCTTGCGATGATTCCGCGCGAAAGCGGCGATGGCTTCCGCCTGTCGCTCACGCTCGCCGATGGCCCACGTCATCCAGTCGCGCGGTCCGACCGGCGGGATCGCATGGACATTCAACAGCGTGATCGTTCTGACCGGAGTGTCAATCTCGACCACCTGCGGCGCGCCGACCCAGTGATCGCCCGGCAGTTGCGCAGCAGAGCGGCGCAGCGGAAATCGGCTGATCACCCCCATGCCGGTGACGCCCCATTGCGGATCGAGCGCCCGGTAGGGGTATTCACCCTTGAGATCGCGTTCGAGCGCAGCGGCGATAGCGGGGTTGAGTTCCTGGAGCGCAACGATATCGGGCTGCGCTTCGCGGATCGCCGCAATCACGCGATCCGGGCGATCATGACCGCCATTGAGGTTGAAGGTCATGACCCTGAACTGTGATGCCTGCGGGCCATAGCCAGGCGTGATGGACGGCATCCAGGGCGCTGCCAGCAGCGGTGCTCCAGGGATGAGGAGAAGAACGCTGAACACAATAGCGAGCGGACGGCGAACAATAATTGCGAACAGAAAGATGAAGGGGAGCGGCAGGAGCAGGTAAGGTGTTCCGGCGTTCAGCAGAAAAAGCCACCACCAGCGATCCTCGTAGACTGTTCGCACCGCCAGCCACGCAGCGATGAACAGAAAGTAGACGAAGACAGGCGCGAGCAGGAGGCTCACGAACCAATGGAGCTGCTGGCGCGGCTGTGGTTGGACAGGTTGCATGCGATCATTCCTTTCAAGTGTCCGTCTCAGTCCGCCATAACATAACATGAACGCTCGACGCGTCGGTTTTGTTGCCTGACCAGAAACCGAGAACCGGAGTGTAGGAGTTAGGGGTTAGGGGTTAGGATGTTCAGCTTTTCGCACCTTTCCCTCCTCGCTCCGCGTCCTGTCACTTTTCGCACCTCTCCCTCCTCACCCTGCGTTCTTTGCGCCTTCGTGCGTTTGCGTGTTCAAAAACGTTCGACATCCACCCCGCCACACGCAGAGGTGCGGGCGTCCCCGCCCGCCACCCACACGCATGCACCCGTTGCAACGTCGCGCGGGCGCGCCAGTGGCGCGGGGGCGAGTCACCGGCGCGCAGGCGGGCGGGGGGGCGCGCTGCTGCACCCCGTGTGCGTCGGGTGGACGAAGGCGCTGCCTTCGCCTACGCCTTTTTTAGACGCGCTCTTACAATCTTTCCTTTTTCAAACCTCTCATTTCAATCAAAACAAGTCACTGACGTAAGCAATTACACTTTCCACAGAAATGATCGCTCTCTTTCCCTTGTTAGCGCGTCATGTCTCGAAAAAGGTGTTGACTTTATTCATGCGTGTGGTAGAATAACGCCGATTGAAGGGTAAAGATGCGACCATTTTCACCCCAACTACGATACATCTCACCTGACACCCGCTGCTTCAGTAGGAAGGAACGCTCATGGCGGAGCCAGAAACTCTTCTGCAACTAGGAATCGACGCAGCGCGCGAGGGCAACCGCGAAGAAGCGCGCAATCTGTTCGGTTTGCTCACCCGCCAGGAGCCGGACAATGTCCAGGCATGGTTGTGGCTTGCCGGAGTCGCCGAAGGACCGGAACAGCGGCGTGCGGCGCTCGAGCGCGTTATCGAACTTGATCCAGACAACGAAATGGCGATCAAAGGGTTGCAGGCGATGGGTGTGACAGCGCCGGAACGTAAAAGCGAACACCCTGCTGCCGCGCCCCCTCCGCCGCCGCCAGCCCCCGAAACGCCGGCGAAACCCGCAGCCCCAATGACCGACGAAGAACAGTTTGCCGATGAACTCGACAGAGCGTTTGAGGACTATGATGCATTACCGCGCGCCACGCCGCCGCCGCGCGCCGAGCCGCCGCCGGAAGAAGCCGGGAAACTGCCGCCTATGCCGCCGCGCTCATCGCCGACTCCGCCGCGCCCCTCCACGGTACGTGCGCGCGATGAGAACGAAGACGAGGAACCGGTACGACGCGGTCCAAGCCCGTTGCTCTGGATTCTCCTTGGCATCATTGCGCTGGTGTTGATCGTGTTCCTGATCATCCAGCTCTTCTTCCCGCCAGGCGGCGGACCTGCGCCACTACCGCCGACCCAGGTCGTTGAACAGCCAACCGCGCCTGGTACAGGAGGCGAAGCCGCTACCCCCGAGGGAGGCGCCGTTCCTCCGGGTGCGGAAGCGACGCCACAACCCGGTGATGTCACGCCGGAACCGACGCCAGGAGAAGAACCAACCGCAGCGCCGCCGACCGAGCAGCCTACCCCTGAACCGGCCCCGGTCACGCCGCCTGAACAGGCGCAGCCGGCGCCGGTGGCGATTGGAACGATCCTTGAAGCAGACGGCTGGAACTTTACCTATCCGAATCAGTTATTCGCCCTTCCGCTCGGTCCGCAGGTCGGCAACTTTACCGCGGAGAAGGGCACATTCCTGCACGTGCTCGTGTTCGTTGCGAACAACACGGGAACGGATCAGCCGTTGCCGCGCGACTTCTTCGTGCTCAAGGACGCTCAGGGGCAGGTCTACCAGGCGCGACCGGAAGTGTCGAGCGTGGCTGTGCGTCGCGGCATCAACGCCGATGTCGGGCACGAAGCGCCTATCCCGGCAAACGGGCTAACAACCAGCGTCTACCTGGTGTTCGATGTGACGCCGGGCGCGACCGATCTGATGTTGTTCGCACGTAATAAGCCCGATCAGGGATTCATCGTGATTGGGAGAGTGCCATAACGAGGCGAGAGGCGAGAGGCGAGGGGCGAGAGGTGAGAGGCGAGGGGCGAGGGGCGAGAGGCGAGAGGCGAGGGGCGAGAGGCGAGGGGCGAGAGGTGAGAGGCGAGGGGCGAGAGGCGAGAGGTGGGGAAAGGTTGAACGTGTCATCTATCCTTCGTGCGCTTTCGTGTTCTTCGTGGATGCGCCGTCCGCACCGGTGGCGCGCCCACGCGCACGATGCACATTCAACACGAGAAAATAACCGGTAGGGGCGCGCTATGTGCAGGTCTGCTTCGGCAGGCTCAGCGCCCATGCGCCAGGTGCAGGTCTTGCGTTGCACGTGGGAAGGGACAGGTGAAAGGCGCGAAGGGTACAGATGGGCAGGTTTTTCTAAACTCCTAACCTCATAACCCCTGACTCCGGTTCTCATATGACATTGAACAATCTTGCCTATTTTGACCGTCTTGTGATTGGCGTTGGCTCCGACAGGCTCAGCCAACGCCAGCCCCTGCACATCCTTGATTGTCCAGGTTTCAGTTCTCGGTTCTCAGTTCTCGATCCCCCTCTCCGCTCCAGACTATGAGCGACACTCCTCGCAATCCGCTCTCCCCCGCTGCCGTGCGTTCGCTACTGAACGCGGCGGCGCGGTTGCGTCAGCAGGGCGATGCGCAACGCGCGCGGGCTGTGCTACGCATCCTGGCATCTCAATGCCCTAACAATCCGTGGGTCTGGCGCGCGCTCGCCGATGTCGCCGAGAATGAGAACGAACGTCGTGCAGCATTGCGTCGCGTGGTCGCCCTGGTGCGATCGGCGGCTGCACCAGGAACGACAACTGCCGGATTTTCCACTGCCCCGTGCGAGCCTCCGGCTCGCGCACCTGACAAGATCGGTGCGCCGCCATCCGCTGCCGCAGTGCCATCGCCGTCATCCCCAACGTCTGCCGCACTATCTTCGTCCGTTGCACCCCTGACTGCCAAATCCGTCACATCGCCGGATGCTCCGGCATCCCTGGCGCCGCCATCCGCTGCGCAGTCGCCGTCGTCTGTCACCCCGCGCACGACGCCTCCGGCGCCATCATCTCTCGCCGCATCACTGGCCAGCGCATCCTCTGCGTCGGTCGATCAGGCGCCGCCTCAACCGGTGCAGACTGCCCCACCTTCCATCAGCAGACACAACTGGATCGGAGTTGCCGCGATCGGCGCAGCGCTGGTTATCTTTGCATTTCTACTCACAAATGCACGTTTTCCGAACACGACAACTGGCCCAGCGCCCTCGCCGATCCTGGCGACGCTGGAACCAGCCGGTGGGCCGACCTCCTTTCCATCTGCGACTGACCTCCCGGCATCTTCGCTCACAACCGTTCCCGCAACGCCGAACGCACAGCCGCAATCGCCTGTGGCGACAATAGCGCCCACAGCGACAGCGACGCCTTCACCAACGTTGACGCCGCTGCCGACACTCCCGGCGGGAACAGTGATCCTGCGAGATTTCTGGACGCTGACGCTGCTGCGACCGGATCACGCCGTTATCCTCAACGGTCCAATCGGATCACGGCAACCAAACGGGCGCTTTGTGCTGGCGCTCGTGGCCGTGGGGAATGGCGGCGCCGCAGCCACCCTCGCTCCCCCGGAGTTGTTTGTGCTTATCGATGATCAGGGCGTCCGCTACCTGCCGGAACCCGGTCTCTCGACGTTGTACCTGGAAACGTTCGGTCGTGGCAGATATGGCGATTTCAGCCTCGACGAAGCCATTCCCGCCGGAATCGGGCAGGTGAGCGTGCCGGTGATCTTCGATGTGCCGGTCAATGCGCGTGGGCTATCGTTGCACCTGGGCGACTCGGTCGCCGGATGGCCTGTCCTGGGACTGCCATGATCGCGCACTTCCTTATCTCGTGTCTCTTGCCCCTCGCCTCGTGCCTCGCTGCACCTTTTCACCTGCCGGTTGAACCACAGAGGCACAGAGGACGAAGAGAACGTGGAACACCCGTTGCGCTCTCAACCTTTTACCCCAAAAGCCCCTTGAGGTCGGGCGGCGTCTCTGGAGCAATCACGATTCCTTCCCGCCGGGAAAGCTTATTGGCGGGTGTGGGCAAGCGGTTCGCTTGCTCCTGCGAACCTTTCCAGGTTCAGCGTGCACCATGCAATGTGCAATGACCACCTTTCAACCTTCAACCTTCGCACCTGAAACCTCTCTCGCCTCTCACCTCTCGCCTCTCGCCCCTCGCCTCTCACCTCTCGCCTCTCGCCCCTCGCCTGATCTTCCGTTGGACGTTCGCCGAAAGAATGTCTATAATGCACACGGGTTGTGCGACAGGTTGCACAGACCTCCTGACAATACGACACTAATCTGGCATGCCGTCTGCATTGCATCATCACTCGCCGACAGGCAATAACATTGCATGAACATGACCCCCGTCACGTCCGATAACCCGCCTGCGCCGCCTGCTCGCCGTTTCTCCTGGTCTCCGTGGGGCTGGCTGGTTCTCATTCTGCTGGTTGGGGCGTTTTTTCGTTCGACTGCGCTGACTACGTGGGACGGAACGTCGTACCTCCACCCCGACGAGCGGTTCATTATCTTCACCGCCTACAATCTCCAGGTTCCGCGCAGTTTCAGTGATTATCTGCGCAGCGATTGCGCAGTCAACGGACGCATCCCTGCAGCGCGCGCCACAACCGATGGCGCGGGCAACCCGATCCCGCTCAATCAGCAGGAACCGACCCGCGATAGCGGGTGTAATACGCTCAACCCGCGTAACTACAACTGGTCGCGCTTCTTCGTCTACGGCACACTCCCCACAACCGTCACGCGCCTTGCGGTCGAACTCCAGGCGAACCTGAGCGGTCAACCAAACCGTATTTCGCCGGAAATGGTGCGCGACACCGGGCGCACGCTCTCGATGTTGTACGATCTGGGGACGATAGTGGTCGTCTTTCTGATCGGACGGCGGCTCTTCGATCAGCGCACCGGTCTGATCGCGTCGCTGCTGTATGCAACAGCGGCGTTTCCGATCCAGATTTCGCACTTCTTCACGGTTGATGCTGCCACCACGTTCTTCACCACCCTCTCGATCTACTGGGCAGTGCGTCTTGCGCAGGGCGGCGGCGGCGGCAGCGCTCTTGGCGCCGGTCTCAGCATCGGCGCTGCCATGGCATGCCGCGTGACGCTGGCAACCCTGGGGTTGACGGTGGTTGTTGCCGCGTTTGCGCGGCTGGTGGAAGAAACCAGGCGTCAACACGCAGACGGTGAGGCGCCGGGTATGGTGGCGCGTCTGCTGATGACGCCGGGGGGGTTGTTGTTCGCGCTCGCCTGGCGCGTTGCGCTTGCGGGTGCGATGACGGTGGTCGCGTTCCGGTTGTTGCAACCTGATGCCTTTACCGGTCCATCACTGTTCAATGTGCGCCCTGAACCGCGTTTTCTCGACAATATCGCGTCGGTTGG
Source organism: uncultured Roseiflexus sp. (assembly GCA_937935075.1). Taxonomy (GTDB): domain Bacteria; phylum Chloroflexota; class Chloroflexia; order Chloroflexales; family Roseiflexaceae; genus Roseiflexus. Next base: position 6,449 of record CALGYB010000077.1, read on the forward strand.
GCGGCTGATCAGTGGTGAGGCAGACTTCCCGCCGTCGCAGCAGTGGGCGCAGCGCACTCCCTTTCTCTTTTCGCTGCAAAACATGGTGCTGTGGGGGATGGGGCTGCCGCTGGGAGTCGCGGCGTGGGTCGCCTGGGGTATTGCCGGGTGGCGCATCCTGCGACGCGGCGATATGCGCCTGCTCGTACCGTGGGCGTGGATCGCCTTCTACTTCGCATGGCAGGGCGGTCAGTTCGTGATGACCATGCGCTACTACGTGTTGCTGTATGGTCTGCTGATCGTGCTGGCTGCGGGGGGCTTGCTGGCGCTGTGGGATCGGGCGCAGCGCGCCGCCGGATCGCGCTGGCGGCAGATCATCTGGCGCGCGCCGTTGATTGTCGCCGTGGCGGGAACGGCGCTGTGGGCATATGCTTTCACCCGCATCTACACCGAGCCGCACTCGCGCATTCAGGCATCGCGCTGGATCTACCAGAACATTCCCCCTGGATCGGTGATTACCTTCGAGCGCTGGGACGACCCGCTGCCGCTGCCGATCGATGGGCAAAACCCCGGACAGTACATCGGCATTGGCACCGAACCCTACGGCGAGGATGAGCCGCTCAAGTACTACGGGTACATGTCCAGCGATGGCACGGCGGTCGAGGGGTTGCTCGACCAACTCGACCGCGCCGATTATCTGATCTTCAGCAGCAATCGGGTGTATGACTCGGCGACGCGCCTGCCGATGCGCTATCCGGCGCTTAGCCGCTATTACCACCACCTGTTCGAGGGCGACCTGGGCTTTGAACTGGTCGCCGATATTCATTCATTCCCGAAATTGTTCGGCATCGAGATCCCAACACCGATCCTGGCGGAAGAAGCCTTCAGCGTGTACGATCACCCGCGCGTTTTGATTTTTCGCAAAACGGCCGAATACTCGCGCGCCAGAGCGGAACAACTGATCCTTGGCGATGTCGCATGGGGCGAGGTCTACAAAATCACGACGCTGCGGGTCAACAAAGCGCCGACGGCGCTGCGCCTGACGCAGGATCAGTGGCCCCGCTACCGCGCAGCGGGTGATTGGGCGACGTTGTTCAATCCATCGAGCCTGGCGAATGCGGTTCCCTGGTTCTTCTGGTTGCTGGCGCTCGAAGCGATTGGCCTGGCGTGCTTCGCGCTTCTGTTTCGCAGCCTGACGGCGTTGCCGGATCGCGGGTTTGCGCTGTCGAAAATCCTGGGTCTCCTGATCGTGTCGTACATTCCCTGGCTGCTGGCGTCGGTCGGTCCATCGGGCGCGCACGGTTCGCTGCAAGCGCCGCTCGTGCCGTTCGGCACATGGAGCGTGGCGCTGTGTGTGGTTGCGTTCGCCGGCGCGGGCGCGCTGGCGCTGCGCTGGAATCGTTCTGCGCTCGTCGCCTTCTGGCGACAACGGCGCACCGCCATGCTGACCGCCGAAGCGATTTTTCTTGCATTCTTCTTCGGATTTCTGCTGCTGCGGGCGCTGAACCCGGACCTGTGGCACCCGGCGCGTGGCGGCGAAAAGCCGATGGACCTGGCATTCCTCACGGCAGTGGTCAAAAGCCCGGCATTCCCGCCGTATGACCCGTGGTTCGCCGGCGGCTATCTCAACTACTACTACTTCGGCTTCGTGCTGGTTGCAACCCTCATTCACCTCACCGGCATCGTCCCGACGACGGCATACAACCTGGCTGTGCCAACGTTCGCGGCGCTGACGGCTATTGGCGCGTGGGGCGCAGCATACAATCTGGTTGCTCTGCGGAAGCGGTCGGCGCCGGACGCTGCGCTGGAGCCACAGCCGCGCACCCGCTGGCAGCGATGGTTCGCGGCGGTCGCGTCGCGGTCGGCAGTCTGGCGGAGATATGAGCGCCGGGCGATCATCGCTGGGGTTGCAGCCGCGATCTTTGCCGTGCTCGTGGGCAATCTGGCGCAGGCAGTCTGGTTCCTCCCTGGAAGCGGCAACTCGCAGGATGCTGGCCTGCCTGAGTCATGCCGCATGCTGGCGAGTTATGCCGCGCAGCAGGAGTGTCGCGGGCGGACGGAATGGGCCTTTTGGGATGCGACCCGGCTGGTGGCGATGCGGCTGGGGGACGGAACGATCAATGAGTTCCCCTTCTTCACCTTCCTGTTTGCCGACCTTCACGCGCACATGATTGCGCTGCCGCTGATCCTGGCGGGGCTGAATCTGATAGTGGCAGTAGCGCGAACCCCGGTGAAACGCGCGCAAACGCTTCGATCCCTGGCGTTTTCGTCGCTGGCGGTTGCGATTCTCCTGCTGGCGCTGACCGTCGGCGCGCTGTATGCGACCAACACCTGGGATTATCCAACTGCCGCCGGGCTTGGCGCGCTCGGCATGGCGGTGTACGCATGGAACCGCTATCGGCGCGGTTTGTCGCCGAATCAGGCGTTGACATTGTGGGTTGTGCTGACGGTTCTTCTCCTGCTGCTGTCGCGGCTGCTGTTCCTGCCCTTTATCCAACGGTTTGCCACGGATTATGCAGGGTTCGAGTTGTGGAGCGGTTCGCGCACGCCAACCCCGGAATTTTTGCAGATCCACGGTCTCTGGCTGTTCCTGGCAGTGAGCGGGGCGCTGATGCTGGCATACCGCACCGGCAGGCTCAACGCCAGGGTCGCTACAGCGATCGGCAGCGGACTGATCGTTCTGGCTGCGCTCATGGCGACCCTGGGCATACCCGCGCTGCCGCTCCAGGCGTTGTTGCTGGTTGGCGGCATCGTGCTGCTCGCCGACCTGCTGTTGCGCGGCAGCATCGTCACACCGGGCCGCGCTGAAGAAACGGTTGAACCGGCAGGACCGGTGCAACTGACGCTCCCCGGCATCGGGGACGATCCGCCGGTGCGAATACCCGGCGACGCACTGCGCCCTGGCGTCGGTTCGACGACGCTCCTCGCACTGCTGTTGGGACTCGCTGCGCTCGGCATCACGTTCCTGGTCGAGGTCATCGTTGCAAAGGGCGACATTGGCCGGATGAATACGGTGTTCAAGTTCGGCATGCAGGTCTGGCTGATCTTCGCCGTGGTCGGTGGTGTCGCGCTTGCCTGGATGTGGTCGGCAATGACGACGTGGCGCGCCGGCGCCATGCGTCAGGGATGGCGCGCCGCTGCCGCACTGTTGATCGCCGCTGCGTTCATCTACCCGCTGACCGCAACGCCAGCGCGCCTCGCCGACCGCTACGATCCGGTGATCGGTCCAACGCTCGACGGCATGGCATTTATGCGTTCGCCACGCAGCGGTTGGGCGGAAAATAATCGTCCCTTCACCTTTGCCGAAGATGCTGCTGCGCTTGAATGGCTGCGCGCCAATGTGCGCGGCACGCCAATCGTTCTGGAGGCGCACCTGGAAGCGTACCGCTGGGGCGGGCGCGTGTCGGTCTACACCGGTCTGCCGACGTTGCTTGGCTGGCCCTGGCACATGACGCAGCAACGCAGCGTGGTGGACGCGGGACCGGTGATCGAAGCGCGCAAAATGCTGATTCGCGATCTCTACAATGACTCGAACGCCAGAGAAACTCTCAAACTGTTGCGGCTCTACGGCATCGAGTATGTTATCGTCGGGCAACTCGAGCGTGCGCTCTACGACCCGGCAGGGCTGGCAAAATTCGACGCGCTGGCGGCTGCCGGTCAGATCGAAATGGTCTACAGCGCGGGCGAAACGCGCATCTACCGCGTGCCGCCTGCCGATCACGCACCTGCGGCGCTCACCACGTCGCTGCCGGTGCGTGCGCCTGCTCCCACACCGCAGAACGACCTGATGCTGCCGGTGCGCGTCGGTGCATTGCCTGCCGTCGACATGTATGCCTGGAACCGTCTGGCGGATAACCCGGTGATCGCTGTGATCCTCTGGTTGCTGGCATGGTACGCGCTGGCGGCGCTGGGGTTGCCACTTGCGGCGTTGGTGTTCGGCGCACGTGCGCCGGACGGCGGCTGGCTCTGGGCGCGCCCGATCGGAGTGCTGCTGTTCGGATACGCCGTCTGGCTGCCGGTCAGCGCGCGCCTGTGGCAGTACGACGTGTGGGGCATGCTCATGGGGGCGCTGCTTGCCCTGGCGGTGAGCGGGGCGGCGCTGGCGGCGCTCGGCAGACGTGAAGCCTCCACATCGCCGTCGTCTCTGGCGCTCGTTCTCGACCTGCGCCAGGGGTTGTGGGCGCTGCGCGAGATGTTGCGCGCGCGCTGGCGCTGGGTCGTCGGCGGTGAGGCGCTCTTCCTGAGCGCGTTCGCCTTCCTGCTCACGCTTCGCTGGCTGAACCCGGACCTGTGGCAGCCGATCTGGGGCGGTGAAAAGCCGTTCGAGTTCGGGTTCCTCAACGCGCTGATCCGCACTCCTGTGCTGCCGCCGTATAATCCGTTCTACAGCGACGGCGTCATCAACTACTACTATTACGGCTTCTTCCTGATGTCGCTACCGGTGCGTCTGACCGGTATTGCGCCGGAAGTCGCCTACAATCTGATTGTGCCGACGCTGTTCGGGTTGATGCTGACCGCAGTGTTTGCCCTTATTGTTCGCATTCGCGGTTCGTGGCGCTGGGGTGTGACAGGCGCGTTGCTGGTCGGCGTCGCCGGCAATCTGGCGGCAGTCTTCCCGGCGAACTGGGCGCGCGGTTTCGCGCCGGTGATCGCGTCGCTGGGGGAAGGGTTTCCCGGTTTTGGCGAACGCCTCGGCGACTGGTTCGTCGGTCCGACGCGGGTCATTCCCTCTACAATCAATGAGTTCCCGTACTTCAGTTTTCTCTTTGCCGACCTGCACCCCCACACGATCGCGCTGCCGCTGACGGTGCTGATGATTGCGCTGGCGTTCGAGGCGTTTGTTGCCCAACCCGGCGCCTGGCGGGAACATCTCGTGCGCTGGGGGGTCACGGCGCTGACGCTCGGCGCGCTGGCGGTCACGAACTCCTGGGATTTTCCGACGTATGGACTGCTCCTGGGAGGAGTATTGTTGGGGCGTGCCTGGCGCTCATCGCGGCGCGTTGATCGGCGGCTAGCGGTGCGCCTGGCGAGTGCAGCGCTCGGCGGCGCCGCCCTTGGCAGCGCTGCGCTCGCGCTCTACCTGCCGTTCTTCCAGAACTTCCGGGCAATGGTCAGCGGCGTCAGTCTGGTCCGCGATGCAACCCGCTTGGGAGATTATCTACTCCTATATGGCATCTTCCTGACGCCGCTCGTCGTCGTTCTGTTCGGCGCCGCCTGGCAGGCGCTGCACATCGTTTATCGCCGATCGCTGCGCGAGCGCCTTTCGACGCTGGGCGCATCGCCGGAGGCGACGGGGTTTGTGGCTGGAGCGCCGCGAGCGCCGGGAATGGGGCGCGCGCCGCTGGCGCTGCTGATGCTGATCGGCGGCATCGTGTTCGTGACCGGCGTGGTGACGCTGTTGCCGCCGCTCCTGCTGGCGTTGCGACTCGAAGGGATGGCGACGGCGTTGGGCATCGCCGCAGAGATGCTTGCGCCCCTGACGCTGCGCATCTGGCTGGTTGCGCTCCTGGTTATGGCGGTGGGACTGGCGTTCATGCGCGCGCTGCGTCCCGGAACCTGGTTCGCCTTCTGGTCGCTTGGCGTTGCGCTGATTGTGTCGCTGCTGTGTGAGATCCTCTATGTGCGCGATCACCTCGACGGCGGCGAGTGGTACCGGATGAACACCGTCTTCAAGTTCGGCTTGCAGGCGTGGGTATTGCTGGCGATTGCCGCAACCCTGTTGCTGCCGTCACTGCTGCGTTCGCTGCGGCGGCGCGGTGCAGCAGCGCAAACTGTCGGATACGGCGCACTGATCGCCCTTGTCGCGCTTGCAGCGGTCTATCCGGTCGTCGGGACGGCGAGCCGCACTGCCTACCGCTTCCCCGGCAATACGACTGGACCGACCCTCGACGGGCTGGCGTTCATGGAGCGCGAGTCGTTCCCGCTTCCCGCATACCTGCAACCAGCCGGCGCGCCGCCGGTGATCATTCCGCTTCGCTACGATTACGAAGCGATCCGCTGGCTCAATCAGAACGTCCAGGGAACGCCGGTAGTGCTCCAATCGAGTGTCGAGTTCTACCGGGCGTATGGAGTGCGGATCGCCGCCAACACCGGCTTTCCTACCATCGTCAGCCCGCTGCACGAGAGCGAGCAGCGCGACCCGCAGGCGGTCTACCGGCGCGACCTTGATGTCGCACAGATCTATCGCACTACCGATACGCAGGAAGCATTGCGGCTTCTGTCGCTCTACCAGGTGCGCTACGTCTACGTCGGTCCCATTGAGCGCGCCGTGTACGGTGACGCCGGGTTGCTCAAGTTCCAGCAGATGACCGGTTCGTTCCTGGAGGTTGCGTTCCGCAACGACCAGGTGACGATCTATCGTGTGAACGATAATGTGCATACCCTGCCGATGCTCCCCGCCTTGAACCGCCCCGCGCCAGCGCCAGTTGGACCGTTGCCGGCGGAAGAAGAAGAGAGCGTTGAGCCAGAACCGGTTGCGCCGGTCGCGCCGCCTGACGACAACCTGCGGAGTCCTGCGATTATCGAGGAACTGGAGCGACGGAACCAGGCGAACCCCGGCGATGCCGGTCCCGCATACGCGCTGGCGGAACGATACCGCGCGCTGGGTCGGTTTGAAGACGCAGTAAATGTGCTGATCCCGGCAACCCGCGCTAACCCGAATGATGTGGCGCTGCACCATCTGTTCGGCGATATTCTGATCGATGCAGGGCGTTTCGATGAGGCAATTGAGGCGTACCGCGCCGCAGTGCGCGCCAGCCCGGCCGCCGGCAATTACAATAAACTCGGTGTGGGACTGCTGACAATCGGGCGTCCAGGTGATGCCGAGCGGGAATTCTTACAGGCAATCGCAGTTGATCCGACGTTGCCTGAGCCGTATTTCCGGTTAGGAACGCTCTACGAGCAGCGCGGCGACGAGCGCCTGGCGATCCAGCGATACCGTGAGTATCTCGACATTGCGCCCGACGGGTACCTGGCGCCGCTGGCACGCGAGGCGCTGGGGCGGCTAACATCAGCGCCGTAGGGATGCCCCCGGACAAAGGGGATGGTCACCTGATTGCGCCGGGCGAGAGGCGGGAAGGCGA
>CALGYB010000078.1 GCA_937935075.1 uncultured Roseiflexus sp.
GGTTGGCGGATTGACGCCTGCCCAGGGCGGCGTTTCGGTAGACCAGACCGGACCGCCCGACAGCGGATCAACGAAGAGCGTTCCATTTGTGGGTCCGCTGGCCACGCCGGACGTATCTTTGACGATGACCCCGGCGCCTTCATCAAAATGGTAGAGGGCAACCGTCAGCGTATCGGGAACGAATGGTTGCGTCGGGCGAGAGAACGGCGCGGTGTAGCGCAGCGCCTGCGACAGACGAACCTCATCGATCCAGCCATTGAACGATGGGTAGGCAGTGCGATCATAGTCGTGTTTTTCGGCGCCGATGACCAGGTATGGCTCATTGGGCCATTGGGCGGCGCGTCCATCCCGATAACTGATATCGCCGACCGGACCGGTCGCCTGCGCATCGAGCGCGCCATCGACGAAAACAGTCAACTGCCCATCGCTGAACCGTCGAGTGACAGCAATGTGATGCCACAGCCCATCGGCGACATTCGTTGCGCCGCAGATCGTCCGGCTTGCAGAGGACGTTGCGACCCCGAACGCGACTCGCCCGCCGTAGAGCGAAATGCCATAGTCGCCGTAATCGCCTGGACCGAAGATGTCGCGGTCGAACATGATGTTGCCATTGATCCAGGCGTCCTGCCCGACGACGCAGGGACCACTGGCATTGGCGCCTGGCAGCGCGCGCATCCAGAACTCGATGGTCATATCTGTGGCTCCGACATCGACCGGACGGTGGGGCGCATCCAATGGTATCTTGACACGATCCACGTCGCGGGCGCCGGTTCCGTAGAAACGGAGCGAGTATCCCTGCTGCGCGTCGGCGCGACGCGGCAGCAGCGCCGCAAAACCGGTCAATACGACGATGACGATGACCGTTGCCAATACCGCGACTGAGCGCTGGTTTTGCAATGGTGATCCCAAAACTCTCTCCTGTCAGTTTCAACAGTGCGCGGAATGCCAGACCATGAACCGGATTTCGAGACATCCGCCGGGAATAGCGACGCTGTCACATCATTGGGAGAGAGCGTCATGCAGAGTATACGGTTAGTGAAATTGGATCACAATTACAGACTTTTCACAACAGTCCGCATCTGTGTTACTGGTGATCGTATCGCTGTACGCCTGGAACGTAAGAGCAGGTTTAAGACCTGCCGGTATGCTGTCTGACAGAGCGAACAACCAGATGTTGCACAATACTTGCCCATGGTGACCGTCTTGCGGCTGACGTTGGCTTCGACAGGCTCCGCCAACGTCAGCCGCTTCATGTCCTTGATCAGTGAGGAGTATGCCTGAATTGGGCGGGCGAAGCAGCGCCTTCCTACCCGATGAACGTTGCAGGGAAGACGCTGCGGTTCCTGTCAATCCGTGCGCGTAGACGACAGAGCCGTATTGGACACGCCGCACACGCCGGTATGCTATAATCTTCCGGCTTTCATTCACAAAGGCGATGACAAGGGACGCAATGAGCCAGGAGCAACGACGACCAAGCATTTCGGCGTTCTTTCCGGCGTATAACGACGGCGGCACTATTGGCAGCCTGGTGGTGACGACGATCAGAACGCTCGAAGAATTGACCGACGATTACGAAGTCATTGTGGTAGAGAATGGCAGCACCGATTACACCGTCGAGGTGCTGGAAGAACTGACGCACCGTTTCGAGCGCTTTCGCTACTATTCCTACCGCGAGCCGCTCGGCTACGGCGGGGCGCTGCGCACCGGATTCGCCGCGTGTACCAAGGACCTGATCTTCTATACCGATGGCGATGCGCAGTACGACCCGCGCGAACTCAAACTCCTGCTCCCGGCATTGAGCGATGATGTGGATATCGTCAACGGCTGGAAGATCGACCGAAACGATCCACTGCACCGGAAAATCATCGGGCGCGTGTACCACCATACGGTCAAGTTTCTCTTTGGCTTCAAACTGCGCGATGTCGATTGCGACTTTCGCCTGATCCGGCGGCATGTGTTCGATACGATCGACCTGGAATCCGACAGCGGCACCATTTGTCTGGAACTGGTGAAAAAGTTACAGGATGCCGGGTACCGCTTCGCCGAGGTGCCGGTACACCATTACCATCGCACCTATGGGCGGAGTCAGTTCTTCAACTTTCCACGGTTATGGCGCACCGGCATTCAGTTGATCGGTCTCTGGTGGAAGCTCGTCATCCGGCGCGATCATATGCGCCGCATCAAAGTTCGCCGGAAGCGTCAGGAACTTCCGGTCGAGGACCGCCTGGTCTAAGGAAGGATCATGCCAGGAAGCGATTATGCTCATGCCTACAGCGGCGCGCGCGTGCTCATCACTGGCGGGATGGGGTTCATTGGCTCGACCCTGGCGCATCGCCTGGTCGAACTTGAGGCGCAGGTGACGCTGGTTGACTCGCTCATCCCGATCTACGGCGGCAATCAGCGCAATATCGCCGGCATCGAGTACCGTGTGCGCGTCAATATCGCCGATGTGCGCGACGAGTATTCGATGAACTATCTGGTGCAGGGGCAGGATTACCTCTTCAATCTTGCCGGTCAGACATCGCACATCGACTCGATGACCGATCCGTACACCGACCTGGAGATCAACTGCCGCGCCCAATTGTCGATCCTCGAAGCCTGCCGCAAACACAACCCCAACCTGAAACTGGTGTACGCTTCGACGCGCCAGATCTACGGCAAACCGGATTATCTGCCGGTCGATGAACGTCACCTGCTCCATCCGGTCGATGTCAACGGCGTCAACAAAATGGCCGGCGAGTGGTACCACATTCTGTACAATAATGTCTACGGGATTCGTGCATGCGCCCTGCGCCTGACGAACACCTATGGTCCTCGTATGCGCGTCAAAGATGCCCGACAGACCTTCCTTGGCATCTGGATCAAGCGCCTGATTGACGAAGAGCCAATCCAGGTCTTTGGCGACGGCTCGCAGATCCGCGACTTCAACTACGTCGATGATGTGGTCGAAGCGATGCTGATGGCCGGCGCATCGCCAGCGGCGGATGGCGGCATCTTCAATCTGGGCAGCGATGAGACGATCAATTTGCGCGATCTGGCGGCATTGCTGGTGGAGATCAACGGCGGCGGCAGTTTTGAAATCGTGCCGTTCCCGCCAGAGCGGAAGGCTATCGACATTGGCGACTACTATGCCGATTATCGCCTGATTCAGGGGCGGCTCGGCTGGCGCCCGAAGACGTCGTTGCGCGAGGGATTGCGTCGCACGCTCGAGTTCTACCGGCGTGAGCGCGAGTATTACTGGTAGTGAGAAAGAAGCGTCATCATGCCCTTGAACATCCCCTTTGGCGACCTGAAGCGCCAGCACGACGCCATTCGCGCCGAACTCGACCTCGCCATCGCCCGTGTGCTCGACAGCGGCTGGTATATTCTGGGTCCGTCAGTGAGCGCGTTTGAGGAAGAGTTTGCGGCATTCTGCAACACTCGTTTTTGCGTCGGCGTCGCCAATGGCACCGAGGCGCTGCAACTGGCGCTTACCGCGCTCGGCGTCGGTCCTGGCGATGAGGTTATTACCGTCGCCAACGCCAGTGTCTATCAGGCAATCACGATTGTGGCGGTCGGGGCGCGCCCGGTGTTTGTAGACGTGGACGAGCGCAGTCATACGATGGATCCGGCGGCGCTCGAAGCGGCAATCACCCGGCGCACCCGGGCGATTATGCCGGTGCACCTTTATGGTCGCATGGCGAGTATGGACGCAATCATGGCGATCGCCGATCGCCACGGCATCCCGGTGATCGAGGATTGCGCCCAGGCGCACGGGGCAACCTGGCGCGGGCGACCTGCCGGTAGCATTGGGACGCTGGGATGCTTCAGTTTCTACCCGACCAAAAACCTGGGCGCGATCGGCGATGGCGGGGCAGTGACGACCAACGACGCGGCGCTGGCAGAAAAGTTGCGCCGTCTTCGGCAGTATGGCTGGGAGCGCAAATACTACACCCGCGACGCTGGCGGGCTTAATTCGCGCCTCGACGAACTTCAGGCCGCCATCCTGTCGGTCAAGTTGCGCCATCTGCCCGCGTGGAATGAGCGTCGCCGCGCTATCGCCGCGATGTACCACACCCTCCTGGCAGGCGCTGGTCTTGTTCTACCCGAAGCGCCGTCCGAGGGCGAACCCGTCTTTCACCTGTATGTGATTCGCACGGCGGAGCGTGATGCTGTACAGGCGCGCTTGCGCGAAGAGGGCATCGGCACGGATATTCACTATCCGCTGCCCACGCATCTGCAACCGGTGTATGCGCCATTCGCACCGCCCGGCGGTCTCCCAACGACGGAACGCCTGGCGCGCGAGATTCTTTCGCTGCCGATGTTTCCCGAATTGACCGATGATGAGGTGCGTGCTGTGGCAATGGCGGTGAGAGAGGTTGTGAGAACCAAGAACCAAGAACCAAGAACTGATACTAATATACGGTCATTTGTAGAATAATGGTTTTTGAGAACACAATCCGGTAGCGCCTGGAGAAGCCCACGCAGGCGTGCTTTGCAACCGTAGCCCGCGGCTTCAGCCGCCGGGCGGTCTGATGCCAGGACACAGTCATGCGTCCACGACACGCCTGCCGGTGTGCGTTGACCATTGCGCCTTGCCCAACGAACACGCGAACACCTTGTCTGACTGACCGCAAGTTCGTATAACCTTCAACCTCTGCGCCTTTGCGCCTTTGTGTGAGTTTCCATGACAGGCATTTGGGATGTGATGAATAACAAGCACACCGGTATGCGCGATGCCGTGTATGCGGCGATTGCGGCATTGTACACATTTTTGATCATCAGCATCGCTTCTACGCACGTGTGGCCCCTGGTTATCGATATTGGCGGGCGTGATGCGCGGTTTGCGATTGGGTTCCACGACCCGGAAACGGA
>CALGYB010000079.1 GCA_937935075.1 uncultured Roseiflexus sp.
AGAGATACACGTGGTATGATTTCAGTATGACACGTCAACCCTATCCAAGCGATGTGAGCGACGCGGAGCGGGCCTTCGTCGCTTCGACCGGCTCAGGCGCCGCGCTCCCTCCCTGACCTTCATGACCGAAGACGCCCCGCAGCGCAACCACGCGCTGCGCCCCCCCTTTCCCCCCCCTGCGGGGGGGGGCAGGGGGGGCGCCGCGCGCGCCGGCTATGACGGGCATCAACGTCCCCCCCCTTTCCCCCCCACATGCGGGGGGGAAAGGGGGGGCGGCAAGGTCCACGTGGCTGAAGCGGTTCATTACCTTTATGCTCGAAAGTACATAACAGGCTCTAGCAGTTCCACGCCAAGCACTGGCGCCGCTGCGTTCGTTCGATGCCATAGGTGTCCGCCACGGAAACGAACGATGGCGCGGTCAGAAATTCGTCCGTCTACGTGCTACACCGGCGCACCAGGCGCAGCAGACGAGTCAGGTCAGGCAACGCCGGAAATAAAGAGCCATCATTGGCTGCCAGCCAGCGGGAGAAGGAGCGGTATTGCCCGCCGCGCACGACAAACAGCAGGCCGATCGTCACCATCTCACTAGCGTACCAGCTGGCGTCTAGGCGCTTTTTGACCGGACCCAGGCGATCATCTCCCCTACCGAACAGGCGGATGATCATCTCTTCCGTAAAAATAGCAACAATAGTTATGAGCCTTATAATTATACAAATATTTTTTCGCCGCTCCTTTCCCGTTATATAAGTAAAATCATACATAATGTCAAGAGACAGATATCACTACGTTACGGGACATTTGTCTCATGAACATCGTTGCCGACAATGACCGCCGCAGGCCTCAACTCCCAGAGGTCAGCGATATACTCCGGACAGGCGTTGCTGATGACGACGATGGCGCTGCTCTGCGACGATTGCGCCTGAATAAGCCAGTGGTAGGCAAACATTGGCGGCGCATCGATCACCACGTGAAAGGGCGCGTGCGGTTCGAGGAGCGCTCCCGCTGCCATCAGGCAACTGGCGGTTATCCGGACAAGACCTGATAATCCAGAATGAATCGTTATACTCAGACCAGCGAGAGGCGCTGCGTCCTGTTGAAGATTATCATCGTCAATCATGATTGATGCGGGGCATCATTGACGTGCTGACCTCGTTGCCGTTCGTCAGCGCAACAAAAAACTCAGGGCGCCTGTGCTGCTATGGGGGCGAAGTGGCAGGTGAGATTGGTTTATCGGCATATCTTGATGTACACATGGTCACACTACGTTCTATCACATCGGCATCTCGGGAGTCAAGAGACATATATCATTCCATCGCGAGACACTGGTCCTTATATGAGCACGCAGCGATCCCGCCCGGCTCGTGCTATAATCGTCCCCTGTGTCACACACCACGATCCATACTGCCGATCGCTCATCGCCGCTGATGCTGACGCGCACCGCGGGTGCGCTGGCGACTGCCGCGCTCGGTGCGCTCGTTGCGGCACACCTGGTCTTCTTCGCGCTACGCACCTGGCATGTGCTGGCATTCCCCTACCCCCTCGATTACGGCGAGGGACCGTTGCTGGCGCAGGTGAACGCGCTGCGCAGCGGAACATCCCTGCCACGTCTGTACAGCGACCCTGGCGCGCCGCCCTACCTGGTCGTCAACTACCCGCCGGTCTATCTGATCGCCGCCTGGTTACTCGCCCCGCTGATCGACAGCGCGGTTCCCACAAGCAATGCAACGCTGCTCGCAGGTCGCCTGATAACGTTGCTGGCGACGCTGGGAAGCGCATTCCTGCTCTGGCGAGCGGCATTGCCGGTCGATGATGACCACACAACATCAACGCAGCGGATCACCGTGTTCATCGCCACGCTCGCATTTCTTGCGCTGCCCATCGTGCGCGAATGGGGCGCACTGATGCGCGTCGATATGCTGGGGGTCTGCCTGGGGTTGTGGGGATTGTTGCTGACCCGCCGGCTGTCGCGCTGGGCAGCCCTCCCGCTGGCGCTGAGCCTGCTGGTGAAACCGTCGCTGGTCGCCGCGCCGGCGGCAGCGCTTATCTGGCTCTGGTTCCGTCAGCGCCGCCGTGCGCTGGAAGTGGCGCTGATCATGGTTGCCATCGGGGGCGCTGCCGCCGGCGCGCTGCAGCTGGCATCCGGCGGCTGGTTCTGGCTTCACGTCGTTGCCGCCAACGCCAACCCCTGGTCGGCAGCGCTCGCCGAGGAGTTCTGGCAGGATCAAGCGGCTATTCTGTGGTCCCTCTGGATCGGCGCCTGCGGCGCCGCTGCGCTCCTGCTGGCGCGCGCCGCGCCGGATGCTGCGAACCGGCGCCGCTCCACTCCAACGTCAAGCGCGACGCCAGCGCACGGTCTGCTGCCGGTTGTCTACACCTGCTTCGGCGCATTCGCGGCATTCGGCGTTGGCAAAGTCGGCGCATACGCCAACTATTTTCTCGAGTTCTACGCCGGCGCGACCTGGCTTATTGCCGCTGCCGTCGCGCATCTTCTCGAAACAGACCGGTCACGTCACGAGCGGCGCCTCCATTCGACCCAACCCGCTGTTTCGGACGAACAGACGCCTGAACCGAAGGAACACACGCCCTCATTCAGTTCCCGCATCTCAATGCTGACATCCTGGTTCCTGGCGATCAACGCACGCACACAGCCGCTTGCTGCTCGCGCCCAGCGCCCCGACTCCTGGTTCTCAGTTCTCGGTTCTTCCATACTCCTCCTGCTGCTTGCCGCCTCGCTCCTCCGCTACTACCCGCTCTGGAGTGAAAATTATGTCAAGCCGTATGGTCTCATCGAGGGCGACAATCCGCCGCGGCTGGCGTTCGGCGCCTACGGCATCTGGCGCGATCTCCAGCGCGAACAGGAGATCCTCGCCACATTGCGCCGGGTCAACGCTGCGCTTGTGGGAGAGGTACAGGCGACTGATGCGCCAATCGTCACCGACATGCCCGGCATTGCAGCGCAGGCTGGCGTGCTGACGCGACTCCAGGCGTTCGAGCATCGCCAATTGTACGACGCGGGACTGCTCGACCAGCGCCCTCTTCTGCGCGATATGGCGAACGGGCGCGTTCCGCTGGTCGTGCTGGACTACCTGGGGAACTGGCTCACGCCAGAAATGGTTGCACTGATCACTCACCGTTACGCCCAAACCGGCTCCCGCGGCACGTTCGACCTGTACCAGCCGGTTGATCCAGGGCGCCGCAGTGACGTAGCGCTCGACATTGGCGCAGGCATTCGGGTGACCGGCGTGTTCCTCACCATGCCCGGCGGTGCGCAGTACGCTCCGGGAGAGCGCGTCGTTCTGACCCTGGAACTGAGCAATCTCGCGGGCGCTCAGTCGGGGGCGCCCCTACCGGGACCGTGTGACGCTGCTCCCTGCCAGGTGCGCGTGACCCTGGCAACAGACGATGGCGGAGCCATTGCCGCCTGGGAACGCCCACTCATTTACGACGCACTCCGCCCCGCCGATTGGGATGGCGCCGCAATCCAGCACATGCACCCGATTGATCTGCCCTTTGAATTGCCGCCAGGAACCTACCGGCTGGCTGTGGCGCTGTACGACAATGCGGAACCACTCACTTCCCCACAGCACATCGCGCAGATCGAGGTCGGTGAACAGAGCGGACGGCTGCTCGGCGAACGCGGCTATTTCGTGCCGGCGCCGATCTTTACGTTCTGGTTGGATGCGGGCGGGTACGAAGGACCGGGCGATCCGCTGATGCCTGCCGTGCCGTTTGCCGATGGCGTGGTGCAGTGCTTTCTGCGGGCATGCGTCCGCTATGCCGGAGGCGAAGTCTCCCGCCTCCCGCTCGGCGAGCTGGTCGTCATTGGCGAGAGCGGTCTGCGTCCCGTGCAACCCGAAACCGGATCATCACAATTCTTTCCGGAAACCGGATACGCCCTGCGCGGCGCATTTCTGGAAGCATGGGAAGCCAATGGCGGAATGGAAATGCTAGGACCGCCGATCAGCGACGAGATGCAACGCGGCGCAGCGCGCGTCCAGTACACCCGCTACGCTCGGCTCGAACGTCATGAAGGCGCGGATACGGTCCTGCTGGCGAACCTGGGAGAGGAATACTTGCGCTTGCCAGGCATTCCTTACCGATGGCGGTGAATGAGGGGTTAGGGGCACTATCTTTATAACTCACACGAAGGCACAAAGACACAAAGACTCTGCGCTTAAGATCCGTTGAATGATGGTTCGGCTTTCTAATAGGAAGATCAACCAGAGGTTGGACAATCTCGTGATCGGCGTTGGCTTCGACAGGCTCAGCCAACGCAGGTTGAGCCTGTCGAAGCCAAC
>CALGYB010000080.1 GCA_937935075.1 uncultured Roseiflexus sp.
CCCTTGCCTCACGCCTCATGCCTCTTGCCCCTTGCCTCTCGCCTCTTGCCCCTTGCCTCACGCCTCACGCGCCTCGCTCCTCTTGCCCCTTGCCTCACGCCTCTTACCCCTCGCTCCTCTTGCCCCTTGCCTCACGCCCCTCGCTCCTCGCGCCCCTTGCCTCATACCTATGCTATAATCCGTACTGTTTCCTGTGAAGCGCAAGGCACGGGTTTGAACGCGCAAAGGAGGGCGGCTCATGGAGATCACGCACAAACGACTCAATCGCGTCGATCTACTGGCGATCAAAGGGCGGCTCGATGCGATGAACGCACCGCAACTCAAACAGAAGTTCGATGAATTATTCGACCAGAACCGCTACCGAATCGTCCTCGATCTGTCTGAACTCGAATACGTGGCCAGCCCTGGGTTGCGTGTCCTGATCGAGGCGCGTAAGCGTGCGCGCGACTGGAAACTGACCGACTTGGAAGGCGGCGATGTGCGTATCGCCAACCTCCCGCCGCGGATCAAAGAAGTGTTCGATTTAACCGGCTTTACATCACTTTTTGAGATCTATTCCGATACGGTCGAGGCGGTCGGTTCCTTCTGATAGAGCGATTAACCAGATGTTGTACCATCATTGTCTATGTTGACCATCTTTGGGCGGACGTTGGCTGAGCCTGTCGAAGCCAACGTCCGCCGCTCCACGTCCTTGATGGTCCAGGTTTGGGTGATCGCTCTATGAGCATATGAGGTGCGTCCGTCGGCGCTGTCGCAAGCCAGGCTGATGGATGTATCGTGTTCGACGGTGAAGCCTCGCTGCAGCGGCATCTGTGCGCATTGCCCGCGCTCATTGCCTGATGACTGGCATCCATGGAATCGTTGACAGTTCCCGCCAAGCTCGAATCACTGGCGTCGATCAGCGCCTTCATTAACGAGGCGACGCGTCGCGCCGGGCTGGACGAGCACGCCGCGTGGCAGGTCGAACTGGCGGCCGATGAAGCGGCGACGAATATCATTCAGCACGGGTACGAGCCTGG
Organism: uncultured Roseiflexus sp.; assembly: GCA_937935075.1. Taxonomy (GTDB): domain Bacteria; phylum Chloroflexota; class Chloroflexia; order Chloroflexales; family Roseiflexaceae; genus Roseiflexus. Next base: position 1,020 of record CALGYB010000080.1, read on the forward strand.
CAACCCTGGCACGATTGAACTGACGTGGCGGATTGAGGACGACCGCCTGATCATTACATTGCGGGACTATGGACGGCGCTTCAATCCCGATGATGTGCCGCCGCCCGATCTGTTGTCGCCGTTGGAGGAACGTCAACCTGGCGGACTGGGACTCTATCTGATGAATCGGTTGATGGATCAGGTGCGCTTCGATTTCGACGACACCGACGGCAACCTCCTGACGATGGTCAAACACATCCCGCCACGCATCCAGGCGCACGAGTTCCGACTGAGCGGCAGGCTCGACGCGGTCGGAACCGAACCGGCGCTGGCGCCGGTGCATCAGGCGATTGCTGATGGGGCGGAGTATGTCCTGCTCGATTTTGATAACGTGACATTTCTCAGCAGCACGGCGCTGCGTTCGCTGTTGCTGGCGCGCAAAGAACTGTTGGCGCGCAACGGTGAACTGCGCCTCTGCAATCTACGTCCACAGGTGCGCGAGGTGTTCGAGTTGACCGGCTTTACTCAGCTATTTGCCATTCACTCCTCGCGCCACGAGGCGCTGGCGGCATTCGGTCAGGAACACGCGTGAATCGCGAGCGGCGGCTCATCCTCTATGGTCTGGTTGTGGGGGCAGTCGGCTGGACTGCCCTCATCCTCAGCAGCCCCGGCGCTGCACCCTGGGGCGTGTTGGCGTTGTTCATCGTTCTGGCGCTGCTGGTAGAAGCCGCCGCCTTTCGTGTGCCGCCAGCCGATCCGCACAGTCTCACCGGCATTGTCATTCTGGCAGCAGCGCTGGCGCTCGGTCCCGCCGATGGCGCGCTGGTCGCCGGGGTCTCCGGGTTGATCTTCGGCGTGTTGCTGCCGTTGATCTACCGTCGTCCGCGCACGTTCTATCTGCTGGCAGCCCGTCCGCTTCTGCGCAGTGGCGTGCGCGCCGGGGCGGTGCTGGCAAGCGGCGCGCTGGCGCGTCTGCTGGCTGATGATGCGCCGGGTGAAGCGCTCTCGCTGATGACGTTGATCCTTTGCTACCCACTGCTTATTCAACTGAATCGTGCGATGCGCGAGTACATCCAGGGTGGAATGACCGGCGTGCTGACGTGGTGGCAATCATCCTGGATGCCGGTTGTGACTGCCGAAATTGCGCCCCTGCCGCTTGCGGCGTTGTTCGCCGCCATCTACACGCGCCTGGGAAGCGGGTATTTTGTGTTTGCGGCAGTCGGCTTGCTCGCCGCCAGCCTGGCCGTGCGTCAGGCGGCGATGAACCTGCGCAATCAGGGCGCCTCCATCCGTGAGCTGGGGCTGCTGAACGAAGCCAGCCGCGAAATTATTCGCGCCGAACTCGATGTCGAGGCGTTGAGCGAATTGATCTACCGCGCGGCAAGTAAAGTCGTCGATACCTCATCGTTTCACCTGGGCTTGTTCGACCCGGAGAGTGACCGGTACACCCTGGTGGTGCGCGTTCAGGATCGGGTGCGCCTGCCGCCGTTGACCGTCGAACTGCCAGGCGGCGATGGGCTGGTCGGCTGGATGCGGCAGACGGGACGCTCGCTGCTGGTCGAGGATTTTGTCACCGAGATGGATCGCCTGCCGGCGCGCCCGCGCTATCAGAGCGATCGCCCGCCTCGCTCCGGGATCTATGTGCCGCTTCTCGATGGCGGAAAAGTGATCGGCACGATCTCGATCCAGAGTTATCAACCGTATGCGTTCGATGCCGATGATCTGCGCATGCTCTCACTCCTGGCGGATCAGGCGGCAGTGGCAATCGCAAAAGCGCGCGCCTTCGCCGCTGCCAATGAGCGTGCCGTACAACTCCAGGCGATCCAGGACGTCAGCGAGCGTATCACAGCGATTCTCGACCTGGATCAACTGCTGCCTTCGGTTGTCCGGTTGATCCGCGAACGATTCGGCTACCATACGGTCCATATCTTTCTGATGGAAGAAGATGGACGACTGCACTTCAGCGCCAGCACCGTCGAAGGCGAGGCGCTCGAACGTTTGCGCGAGATGACTCTGAACCCCGGCGAGGGGATCGTCGGCAATGCAGCGCTGACCGGGCAACCGTTGCTGGTCAATGATGTCCGCGCCGACCCACGCTATATCAGTGACGACTCGAACACGCGCGCCGAACTCGCAGTCCCGCTGCGCTATGCTGAGCATGTCATCGGCGTGCTCGACATTCAGAGCACAGAGGCTGGTCGCTTTCAGCGCAGCGACCTGTTCGTCACCCGCACCCTTGCCGATCAGGTTGCCGTTGCCGTCAAGAGTGCGCGCGCGTTTCAGGCGCAGCGCGAAGAAGCGTGGACGCTCAATGCGCTCCTGCAGGTTGCCGAGAACCTCTCACGGGCGACATCGCTCGATGCGCTCCTGCCTGCCGTGGTGCGCCTGCCGCCGCTCCTGCTGGGGTGCGACCGCTGCTACTGCCTGATCTGGGATCGCGCCGCCGCCGCCTTTACGCCGCTGGCAGCCTATGGGTTGCGCCCGGATGATCGCGCCACGTTCATCGGGCGCCCGATTGCCGAGCAAGACGCGCCGCTGTTGACCGAAGTCGTGCGCACGGTGGCGCCGCTGACGCTCGACTCTGTCGGCGAGTATCGTCATCGCTGCGCTCCGATCATCGAACGCTTCGGCAGCGCTTCGCTCCTGGCGACGCCGCTCTGGACGCGCGGGGCTGCGTTGGGTGTGCTGGTGCTCGATTATGGACCATCACCGCATCACTTCACCGTCCGTGACCTGACTCTTGCGAACGGCTTCGCCGCACAGATCGCCGGGGCGCTCGAAAGTGCTCTGCTGGCGCAGGAAGCGGCGCAGGCAGCGCGACTGGAGGAAGAACTGCGGGTGGCACGCGACATTCAGCGGACCCTGTTGCCGGCACACGCGCCGGATCTGCCAGGCTGGGACACGGCTGCCGACTGGCGGTCGGCAAGGATGGTCGGCGGGGATTTTTTTGATTACTGGCGCCTTCCGGGGCAGTCGACTCCTGATCGACGCACCAGAGGTGATGGGCGGTCGGATGACGGGTCCGCTATGCAGCCGATGGGGTTCGTTATCGCCGATGTGAGCGACAAAGGTGTGCCTGCGGCGTTGTTTATGGCGCTGGCGCGTAGCCTGGTGCGTGCAGCGGCGCTCGACGGGTCGGCGCCGGCAGCGGCGTTGACCCGCGCCAATCGCTGGATTACCCGCGACACGGAAGCCGGCATGTTTGTCACCGTCTTCTACGGAATCATCGAACCGCACACCGGGCGTATGCGCTACTGCTGCGCCGGGCACAACCCGCCGATCCTGTTTCGTGCCAACGGTGCAGTCGAAATGTTGCACACGCCGGGTATTGCGCTGGGCGTGCTGGAAGAGATAACATTAGAAGAACGTGAGGTATGCCTCGCCCACGGTGATGTGGTCGTCTGCTATACCGATGGCGTAACCGAAGCGATCAATGCCGCAGAAGAGCCGTTTGGCGTCGAACGATTGATTGAGACGGTTGCAGCGACGCGCACCGGCAGCGCACAGTCCATTCTCGAATCTATCACCGGGGCGCTCGGTCGTTATGCCGAAGGACCGCTCTATGACGATGTAACACTGGTGATCATTAAACGAGAGGGATGTAACTGACATGGACACCGCGTCCCTGACGCAGTGTGTTATAATAGAAACGTGTGATCCGGAGAGCGCCCATGCAAACCATCAAAAAGTACGCCAACCGCAAACTGTACCACATTGACCGCAAACAGTACATCACGCTCGAAGGCATTGCGGCGCTGGTGCAGGCGGGAGAGCAGGTCCGGGTGATCGACAATGAGACGGGGGAGGATATTACGGCGCAGATTCTGGCGCAGGTCGCGCTGCAAACCCGTGGTGACCAGGGGCGATTGCCGACATCGCTGTTGACCAGCCTGATCCGCGCCGGTGAAGGGACATTGAGCGGGCTGCAACGTTCGCTCCTCGGAGCGTTGGGAGGCGCAGGGCTTGTCAATGCTGAAATTGAACGTCGTCTGGCGCATCTCCGTGAAACCGGCAGGCTCAACGACGATGAAGTGCAACGGTTGCGCGCCTTGCTGGTAGATTCATACGATCTGGCGGTGTCGCCCAGTCTGCCAAGCAAAAGCGACGTCGACCGACTGCACGAGCAGGTCGATGCGTTGATGCAACTCGTTGAGCAACTCCTCGCGCAACAGAAGAAATAACGAATCGGTCGAGAACGCTTCAGCAGATGATTTGGTCTGCGAAGGAAGGAAGCGCATTCCTGTATTCTGGAACAGCGCTACAGTGTTCGCGTTGGAATTGATGTCTGCGTATCCGATTATCACGCTGCGGTCGTTGCCGCCGCATGCATAGGAGAGGCTATGAGCGACAGTGGCGTCACGACGCGACGGAGCAAAGCCGCGTTAGTTCTGGCTGGCGGCGGAGTGACCGGCGCCGCCTACGAAATTGGCGCACTCCGTGCGCTCGACGACCTCCTTCACGGCTTCAGCGTCAATGATTTCGATGTGTTCATCGGCACCAGCGCCGGCGCACTGGTGGCCGCCTGCCTGGTTAATGGACTGACGCCGCGCGAGTTGATGCGCCATCTCGAAGTGCCGCTCGACGGCATCGCGCCGCTCAACATGGGCGATCTGTTCACGCTCAACGGGCGTGATATTCTGGCGCAAGGGCTGCATCTGCCGAACGTGGCGCTGCGTGCGATCCAGGCGCTCATCTTTTCGCGGAAGCACCTGTCGCTGCTCGATCTGATCGAGGCGTTTGCCCTGGCGCTGCCCGGCGGGCTGTACGATATCGGCTCGCTTGACCGTTACCTCAGTGCGGTGCTGTCGCGCGATGGCAGAACCAACGACTTCCGCAAGTTATCCCGTGAGCTGGTCATTATTGCAACCGACCTGGATACCGGTGCGCGGGTGGTGTTCGGCGCTCCGCCCTATGATGATGTCCCAATTTCACAGGCAGTCGCGGCGTCGTCGGCTATGCCGATGGTCTATCGCCCGGTGCGGATCGGCGATCGCGATTATGTCGATGGCGGGGTGCGCGGCAATGCCAGCCTCGATCTGGCGATTGAACGCGGCGCGCGTCTGATCGTGTGCGTCAATCCGCTGGTTCCCTACGACCTCGAAGAAGCAAATGACGAATCGATCCACATTCGTGATATGGGAGCGCCGGGCATTGTCAATCAGGTCTTTCGCACGCTGTTCCACTCAGCGCTGCACTACCACCTGAAGCAGATCCATCGTCGCCACCCCGATGTGGACATTATTCTGATCGAGCCGGCGCGCGACGATGTGCGCATGTTCTCGGAGATGCCCATGCGCTACTCCAGCCGCACCGAGGTGGCGCGGCACGGGTTCGAGACGGTGGCTGCCTTCTTGAGCGAGCGGTACGAGAGTTACCGCAATATCTTCGCCCGCCACGGCATCACCCTTCAGCGCCAGCATGTCGCCGAGCGCCTGGCAACCGTCGCCCATAATGTGAATGTCGCTCATGTGCGTCGCGGTCCGCGCGATCTGCGCGATACGCTTGCCTCTCTGGAACAGTTGCTCGAACAACGCGGCGGGACGGCGCCCCGGTAGCGACACTGGATTGCGATGGGGCGACGTTGCATTTGCAACGTCGCTACCTGGTTTTGTATTGCACTGCAACGTACCCCACCACCAGAATGACGGCGAACGCGAACCACTGGATGGCATACCCCAGGTGCGGACCCTGATCCGGTTCAGGCGGCGGGATCGGCTGCGGCAGGGTGAAGGGTGCACCAGGGACCGGCTGCATCTCGATGAATACCGGCAGCAGCGGATACGGCGTTTGCTCTTGAATGCGCGCTACATCGACGCGAAACCAGGCATCGAGGCGCGGTCGTGCCGACGTCAGCGGCGGGTCCTTGGGTCCGCCAACATAGGTCTCAGGCTGACGGGCAATGCCGGTCACCAGGATTTCGCCAGCAGCGGGAGCGAATCTGCGCCGTGCGTCCGGTGACGCTTCCGTCAGCGGAATCCAGCCGCGATCAACGAGCACCGCTTCGTTTCGTCCACTCAGGCGCAGCGGTGTAATCACATGGTAGCCGGTGACGCCGTTGAACGAACGATTGCGCAGCAACACCTCATGCGTCGGGTCGAAGACGCCGCGCACCGTCACGGGACGATAGTCGAGCAACTGGAGATCACCAACCGCTTCCAGCGGTATCGGAGGCTGAGCCAAACCGGCGGCGATGCGCGCATTCAGCGCTGCGCGTTGGGCGTGGCGGTCGAGTTGCCACATCCCCAATCCGCAGAGTGCAATGGCGCCGACCAGGACGAGCAGAGTTGCAACCACGCGCCTGCCGCTCTGTAGAAGGCGGGTGTGAGACCCGTCCTCCAGGCGGGGTTGAGACCCGCCCTGACGTGGCCCTCCCTTGTCAGTCAGGGTCGCCATGATACTCCTTCGCATTCAGTCGGGGTCGCCATGGCGCTCCTTGGCACCTGGCGTGGTCTGATTGAACGAATAACCAGATGTCGCACAATCATTGCCTGTGGCGACCGTTTTGCGGCTGAGGTTGGCTGAGCCTGTCGAAGCCAACCTCAGCCGCTCCACGTTCTTGATTGTCTCGATTTCGGTCGATCGCTCTATGAGACCTGCCCTGACGTTGCACTCCCTTGTCAGTCGGGGGCGCCATAGCGCTCCTGTGCATCGTGCGCGGTCTCAGCCCGCCCGCACAGCGCCTTGTCAGTCTGAATCGAATGCGGCAAGACACGAAGAGTATGAAAGTCTCAGACCCGTCTCTACGCTGTACTGCCGTGTCAGACGGTCGTCGCAGCAGCGTCAGCCACTCACCGGCTCAACCGGTTTCTTGACTTCCAGATCGAGCGTCTCGCGGCGGGTGAAGGTCAACTCGCCGGTTTGCGGATCGACATCGACGATGATCGTGTCACCCGCTTTGAACGTTCCACGCAACAGGCTACGCGACAGCGGCGTTTCGACCATGCGTTGCACGGTGCGGCGCAGCGGACGTGCGCCATACGCCGGATTGTACCCCTCGCGCACCAACAGTTTCTTCGCCGCCGGCGTCAGTTCGAGCGTCAACCCCTGCTCACGCAGTCGCTCATCGACCTCGCGCGCCAGCAGATCGACGATCTGCAGCAACTCCTGCTCTGTGAGCGCATGGAAGACGATAATCTCGTCGATGCGGTTGAGAAATTCGGGACGGAACGCCTGGCGCAGCGCTTCGAATACCCGCTCACGCGCGGCTTCCTCGGCATTCCTGTCGTGCGCGCGCACCAGACCCAGGCTCTGCTGCCGCACATGCTCCGTGCCGACGTTCGAAGTCATAATGATCACGGTGTTGCGGAAGTCGACCGTATGCCCCTGTGCATCGGTAAGGCGTCCATCGTCGAGCAGTTGCAGCAGCGTGTTGAACACATCCGGGTGCGCCTTCTCGATTTCATCGAACAGCACCACCTGATACGGACGGCGGCGAATGCTCTCGGTCAATTGTCCCGCTTCCTCATACCCCACGTAGCCAGGCGGCGCGCCGATCAGGCGCGACACGGTATGCCGCTCCTGAAACTCCGACATATCGACGCGGGTCATCGCATCTTCGCTGTCGAAGAGGAACTCAGCGAGCGCCTTGGCGAGTTCCGTCTTACCGACGCCGGTAGGACCAACGAAGATGAAACTGCCGATAGGGCGGCGCGGGTCCTTCAAGCCGCTGCGCGCGCGGCGGATCGCATCGGAGAGCGCCACAATCGCCTCGTGCTGGCCGATCACCCGTTCGTGCAGGCGATCTTCCATATCGACAAGTTTCTCGCGCTCGGTTTTCAGCATGCGATTGACCGGAATGCCCGTCCAATTCGAGACGATGGCGGCAACGTCCTCCTCATCGACGACCTCATCGAGGTCGGAACTCTTGAGCCACTCACTGCGGGCGCGCTCGAAATCGGTCTCGAGTTGCAGATAGCGGGCGCGCAGGGTCGCAGCGCGCTCATAGTCACGGCGCGCACCGGCTTCTTCCTCCTCGCGACGCAGGCGGTTCAATTCGGCTTCCTGATCGCGCAACGCCTTCGGCATCGAATAGATGTCGATGCGCAGTTTGGCGGACGCCTCATCGATCAGATCGATTGCCTTATCGGGAAGGAAGCGATCGGTGATATACCGGCTCGACAGGCGCGCAGCCGCTTGCAATGCCTCATCGCTGATCGTCAACTGATGATGCTCTTCATAGCGCTTACGCAGACCACGCAGCATTTCGACCGTCGTTTCGACATCCGGTTCTTCGACGAACACCGGACTGAAGCGCCGTTCAAGCGCCGCGTCCTTCTCGACATGCTTGCGATACTCATCAATGGTCGTGGCGCCGATCACCTGTATTTCGCCGCGCGAAAGGGCTGGCTTGAGCATATTCGACGCATCAATCGAGCCGACAGCGGCGCCGGCGCCGACAACGGTATGCAGTTCATCGATAAAGAGAATGATCTGCCCCTCACTGCTGCGCACCTCGTCCATCACCGCTTTCAAGCGCTCCTCGAACTCGCCGCGGAACTTCGACCCGGCGACCATGCCGGCCAGGTCGAGCGCCAGCAGGCGTCGATTTCTGAGCGGCAGCGGCACATCGCCGCTGGCGATACGTTGCGCCAACCCTTCGGCGATCGCGGTTTTGCCGACGCCGGTTTCGCCGACGAGTACGGGGTTATTCTTTGTGCGGCGGCAGAGAATGCGAATAACACGGGTGATCTCCGCCTCGCGCCCGATGACGGGGTCGAGTTTCCCCTGCGTTGCCAGGTCGGTCAGGTCGATGGAATATTTCGAGAGCGCCTCATAGCGCGCCTCGGCGCTCGGATTATCGGCGCGCTGGTGGCCGCGAATATCCATCAGCGCCTGATAGATACGCTCCTGATCGATGCCGAAGCTATTCAGAATGCGCGACGACGCGCCTTCGCGCTCACCGCTGATCGCAATCAACAGGTGCTCGATGCCGACGTACTGATCATTCAGGCGATTGGCTTCTTCCTCGGCGCGTTTGACCAGACGCTGCGTGCGCGGCGTGATGTAGACCTGATTGCCGTATCCATACTGACCATAGACCTTTGGCGACTTTTCGAGTTCGTGCTCGACGCGCCGCGCCACCATCTCGGCATCGACGCCCAGCCGTGCAATCGCACGCACTGTCAGACCGTCGCGCTGCCGCAGCATCGCCAGGAAAATATGCTCGACGTCCAGCTGCGTGTGGTGCTGGTCGTGCATGATCTCCTGAGCGTCCTGAAACGCTTCTTGGGCTTTCTCGGTAAACCGTTCGAGTCTCATGTGCTCTGTCCTTGAGGCATGCTTCCTCTGGCAAATGCCATCGCGTGTTATAAAGTATAGCACAGAGGCTCACTATCTGCTGATTGGGATGCACACGAATGGGGGACCCTCACAAGGAGATCTTTCTGGCAAGCCCTTCGATGGTATCGCTTGCTTCAGGCATGAGGAAGCCGCCCGATTGTTCATGCCCGGACCCCGGCGCTGTACCTTTGCGCGAACCCGGATCGGTTCATATCACGCCTGTTGTTGTCGCACACTCTCGCCATTTGACAGGCTCAGGGCGCGGGCAGCGCCTTCATTCTTCGGTCGCCGACCGGAGCGCATTGCGGCAAGACCGCGCTTCCCTGCCGTCTGACACATCATGCCTGTACCCTCTGTGCGCAAAAGACTTGACGGAACAAAGGAGAAACATTTGCCCACATTGTCCTCATGCACCAATTGGTGCAATGAATCATTGATGAATAACGGCGATGTGTTGAACGGACTGATTTTGATGATGATTGGCGGCGTGATCACCATAGGACTTATGTCCTACACGATCTGGAAAACGAATCTGATCTACGCTATTCTGATAACCTTGCTTCAGCTTGGCATCTCGCCCCTGCTCATCGTTTTTTTTGTTGTTATGGCGGGTCTGAAAGTATTAAGTGCTCTTCTTTCTCCGGTCGCCGAACCTGTCTACATTGTCGATAGAGACTAAAGCGTTACATTGCTCACAATGCATGATCGGACGTGGGCTTCGGCAGGCTCAGCCTGCGCAGACGATCAGACGGTCAACGGACGCTTCAGGCATGATGGGGATCGCTCCAGATACAAAAGCGACGCCTCTGGCGTCAGAGGCGTCGCTCGATTGCCGCTCTGAGCGCGAGACGCCTACGACGAACTGGTGACAATGTACGGCGCAATCGCCTTAGCGAGATTGGCGGTTGGCATCGTCTGCAACCAGACGCGCCCCGGTCCGCGCAGCGTCGTCAGGAACAATCCCTCGCCGCCGAGCAGGATGTTCTTGAACCCCTTCACCATCTCGATGTCGAACTCCACCGTCGGCTCGTACATCGCCACGTGCCCGGTGTCCACCTTCAACACCTGCCCCGCCTCCAGCGTGTACTCGACGATCTCGCCGTCCAGACAGACAAACGCTACGCCTGGACCGGTCAACTTCTGCATAATGAACCCTTCGCCGCCGAAGAACCCGGCGCCGATGCGCTTGCGGAAGTGAATGTCGAGTCCGACGGTCTTTTCGGCGCAGAGGAACGCTTGCTTCTGGACGATCATCGTCTGTCCTTCGACAAGCGCCACCGGCACGATCTTGCCGGGGAAGTCGGATGCGAAGGCGATGATCCCCTTGCCGCCAGCGGAGGTGAACTCGTTGAGAAACAGGCTTTCGCCGGAAATGGCGCGCTTGAACATCCCGCCCAGCCCGCCGCCGCGCGTATTGGTCGCCATCTGGATATTGCCCGACATCCACGACATCGCGCCCGATTCGGAGTAGACCGTCTCGCCGGGATCGAGTTCG
>CALGYB010000081.1 GCA_937935075.1 uncultured Roseiflexus sp.
GATCTGGTCGTAGGAGACGAACTGCGCCGCGCCTTGCAGGGCGAGCACCTTGGTGATCGCGGCGGTCAGCGTGGTCTTGCCGTGGTCGACGTGACCAATGGTGCCGACGTTGACGTGCGGCTTGGTGCGCTCAAACTTCTGCTTTGCCATTGCTTTGTATTGCTCCTTGAACTGTCAGGCGCAGCGCTGATCGCCGCTGCCCGGCTGGAGCCCATGACGGGACTCGAACCCGTGACCTCGTCTTTACCAAAGACGTGCTCTACCTGCTGAGCTACATGGGCGTATGAACATAAGAATGAGAATGTAGAATTGAGAAATGACACTGCCTCGATCTCAACTCTACATTCTCAGTCGAACTGGTGGGCCGGGCTGGATTCGAACCAGCGAAGGCGTTAAGCCAGCAGATTTACAGTCTGCCCCGGTTGGCCACTTCGGTACCGACCCAATAAACAGCACACCACATATCGTGGCGGATGTGCATTATACGACAGTCGCGGGCGACTGTCAAACCGAATGCGCCCTTTCACCCTGCGTTCAACGAACAATCACCGGGTTCGGAACCGGCTGACCGGTCAGCGCCGCGACCAGGTTCGTCGCCGCCAGCACCGCCATACGGGTGCGGGCGGCGACCGTGGCGCTGCCGATATGCGGCGTCAGCACCACGTTGGGTAATGCCAGCAACGGGTGATCGGCGCCGATCGGCTCACGTTCAAACACGTCGAGACCGGCAGCCCACGGACGGCCGCGTTGCAACGCTGCGATCAGTTCCGCTTCACGAACGACCAGACCACGCGAGGCATTGACAAACACCGAGGTTGGCTTCATCAAATCGAACTCACGCGCCCCGAACATCCCGCGCGTTTCCGGCGTCAGCGGAACCATCACCACCACGACATCCGCTTCGATGAGCAGATCGTCGAGTTTCGGCGCATAGCGAATAGTTGCGCCGGGGATTGCGCCGATCTGCTCCTCCAGCGCCGGCGACGGACGGCGGTTGTGGTACAGGATCGGCATCCCAAAACCGATTGCGCGCCGCGCCACCGCCGATCCGATCCTGCCGGCGCCGACAATTCCGAGCGTTGCGCCATGCACATCCTGTCCAACCATGAACATTGGCGACCAGGTAGTCCATCCACCGGCAGCGATCAACCGATACCCTTCGACGACCCGCCGCGACGCCGCCAGGATGAGCGCCCAGACCAGATCGGCGGTCGTTTCGGTCAACACATCGGGCGTGTTGGTCAGCAGCACCCCGCGCGCCGTGAGCGCTGGCAGATCGACATTATCGTAGCCGACCGCCATATTGGCGACCACCTTCAGGCGTGGCGCAGCGTCGAGCAATTCGGCGTCCACGCGATCGGTCAGCAGGGTCAGGATGCCATCCACGTCGGCGACGGCGTGCAGGAGCGTCTCGCGGGGCACAGGCGTTGCTTCGTTGTCCCAGAATGTCGTCTCGCAGGCAGCGGTCACAATCTCAACTGCCGCCTGTGGCAGACGACGCGTGAGGTATGCGCGGGGTCGCGGTATCATACAGCGGTGTCAGTGAAACAACTTCAAGACGCAGCGTGCGGACAGGCGTGGCGCAGTTGGGGAGTTCACGCCTCTCCCAGGCGCGCTTCCAGTATGCCGGATGTTGCCAGTTTGGCTGCATTTCGCGCCGCCAACCGATGCTCGTCGGAAAACCGTGGTTGGGGTCGTACTCGATAGCGCCGATCCGCACGCGATGGCAAATACAGTCCTGTTTGGAAGGGAAGCACTCCGGTGCGGCTTCAAGCCGCGCACTTAACTCGAACAATCGATCAACCGTTAGCGACGAGAGCCATGAGGAGTTGCACGTATCGCGCAGCATATAGTGCCGTGTTCCGCGCACTTCGATCTCCTGCGCGCACGTGCGCCCGGCGAAAAACGCTCGCACCACAATGTGATACGAGGTGATCGATTGCGCCTTCCAGACCTGCTGCGCCATTTCACGCCGTTCGATGTAGGTCGCCGGTATTGCGCCGCTCGCCATCAATCCGAGACTCATAGCGGCGAAGAGAAGAACCCAGACGATGCGCCAGCGGCGCGCGCGCAACAGTAATATTCGCATGGTTGGCTGCTCCATGTCTGGATGGAGGGATGTATTTCGAGGGTATACTGGAAGTGTACAATAGTTACACAGTGGTTGTCAATCAATGAAGAGGAGACGACGATGTCCGATTCGCTTGCTGCTTTCCGTGAGGCCTATCAGGAATGGGAAGGCGCCGTGCTGCGCCCCACGCTCGAACGTGCGCCTGAGCGCGACGCCGACTTCACAACCGTCTCTGGCGCGCCGATCAACCGCCTCTACACCCCGCTCGATCTGGAAGGAACCGACCCGCTACGCGACATTGGATTGCCAGGCGCCTATCCGTTCACCCGCGGCATTCACCCAACCGGGTACCGCGGCAAACTCTGGACGATGCGCATGTTTGCCGGATTCGGCAGCGCCGAGGAAACCAATGCCCGATTTCGTTATCTGCTTGAGCAGGGACAGACCGGGTTATCGATTGCATTTGATATGCCGACGCTCTACGGGCGCGACACCGATGATCCGCTGGTTCCTGGCGAGTTCGGCAAGTGTGGCGTGGCGGTCTCCTCGCTTGCCGACATGGAAATTCTGCTCGACGGGCTGCCGCTCGACGAGATCAGCACCTCGATGACGATCAATTCGCCAGCTGCGATTATCTGGGCGATGTATCTGGTGGTGGCGGAGAAGCGTGGCATTCCCTGGGACAAACTGCGCGGCACGCTCCAGAACGACATCCTGAAGGAATATATCGCTCAAAATGAATACATCTTCCCACCGGAGCCATCGATGCGCCTGGTCGTGGACACGATCGAGTTTTCCACCCGACATGTGCCGCAATGGAACCCGGTTTCGATCAGCGGCTACCACATCCGCGAAGCCGGCGCAACCGCCGTGCAGGAACTGGCATTCACCCTTGCCGACGGGCTGGCATACATCCAGGCGTCTATCGAACGCGGCCTGCATGTCGACGAGTTTGCGCCACGGCTCAGTTTTTTCTTCAACGCGCACAACGACCTGTTTGAGGAAGTGGCGAAATACCGCGCAGCACGGCGGATCTGGGCGCGCACGCTGCGCGAGCGGTTTGGCGCGCAGAATCCGCGCTCGCTCTGGCTGCGCTTCCACGCGCAGACGGCAGGGTGTTCGCTTACCGCGCAACAACCGGAGAATAATATCGTTCGCACCGCGATCCAGGCGCTTGCCGCCATCCTTGGCGGATGTCAGTCGCTCCACACCAACTCGATGGACGAGGCGCTAGCGCTTCCCTCTGAAAAAGCCGTCACCATCGCGCTGCGCACGCAGCAGATCATCGCAGAGGAGAGCGGCGTCGCCAACACCGTCGATCCGCTCGGCGGCTCGTATTTCGTTGAGGCGCTGACCAACCGTATGGAAGAGGAGTGTCTCGCTTATTTCCGCCGGATCGATGATCTTGGCGGCGTCATCCCCGCCATCCGTCGCGGTTTCTTCCAATCGGAAATTGCTGATGCCGCCTATCGCTATCAGCGCGAGATCGACTCCGGGCGGCGCGGCATTGTCGGTGTCAACCGGTATGCGGTGAAAACGCCGCTCGAAATCCCGATCCTCGAAATGGACCCGCATGGCGAGACGCGGCACCTGGAGCGCCTGAATCGCGTGCGCGCCACCCGCGATAACGCGCTGGTGCAGCACCGCCTGGCGGCGCTGCGCGAAGCAGCAATGGGGCAGGACAACCTGATGCCGCCGATCCTCGACTGCGTCCGCGCATATGCCACCATCGGCGAGATGTGTGACGTGCTGCGCGATGTGTTTGGGGTCTATCGCGAGATGGTCGTTGTGTAACACTTGAAGGTCGTGCATAGTTACCTAACGGTGTGGTATACTGACCCGTCGGGTAAAAGTATGCGCCGCCATCACCACACTCACGTCGTTGTTGACGACACGCTGCTTCAGACGGACGGGCGAGACGCCATCGTAATCGGCTCGCCCGCCTGGTATGCCTGGCTGAACGACGAACAGACTGCATCCTTTGGGTATCGCAGTCCACGCGGCGGTTTTACGGCGCGCCGCGAGCGTCAGCGCAACGGTTGGTACTGGTACGCTTACCGTCGCGTCGGTGGAAAACTGCACAAGCGTTATCTGGGGCGCGCCCGCGATCTCACCGCCGAACGGCTACACCGTATCGATGTGGCGCTTGCCCAGGACGATGCACCATCCCATACCTCGACCACTTTCATCGATCAGGTCATGACAACCATCAGTCGGCTCCGCCCGCCGCCGCCGCGCCCGTCGCTGGTTGCCCGTCCACGCCTGTTGCAGCGCCTCGATGATGTGTTTCATACGGCGCTGACGCTGATCTCTGCTCCGGCCGGGTTCGGCAAAACGACTCTGCTGAGCGCATGGATAACCCATGTGCAGGCATCCCCGCATCCTGCCATCGCCTGGGTCTCACTCGATACGAGCGATGACGACTCGGTGCGCTTCTGGAGCGCAATCACCCTGGCGTTGACAGCCATTCGTCCTGAGATGGGCGCATATACCCGCTCATTGATCGAGGCGCCGCAGCGACCGCCGCACACATTGCTGGCGCACGCGCTGCTCTCAGACCTGAACGCCGTTGGAGAGTCGATCATCATCGTGCTCGACGATTATCACCTGATGACCTCGACGGAGGTGCATGAATCACTGACCGCATTCATCGAACACTTGCCGCCGCATGTTCATCTGGTTCTCGCCACACGCGCCGACCCGCCGCTACCGCTAGCGCGCTGGCGGGTGCGCGGGCGTCTTTCTGAACTGCGCACCGCCGATCTGCGATTCACAACCGACGAGGCCGCCGCCTTTCTCCATTCAACCATGGAGCTGGACCTGCCACCCGAGGTAATTCATGCACTGGAAGAACGCACCGAGGGATGGGTGGCGGCGTTGCAACTTGCGGCGCTGTCGATCCGCGATCGTGCTGATGTTGCAGGATTTATCCAACGCTTCGCCGGAAGTCACCGCGCGATTGTCGATTACCTGGCAGAGGAGGTCATCGCTCGGCAGCCGGATCACGTCCAGACATTTCTGCTACATACATCGATCCTCGAGCGTATGTCGGCGGCATTGTGCCATGCGCTGCTTTCCCCTGATACATCGGGCACGGGTGCGACCGACGCACAGGCGATGCTCGATTACCTGGAACGGGCAAACCTGTTCGTCACACCGCTAGACGAAGATCGACGCTGGTATCGCTACCACCATCTCTTTGCCGAGATGCTGCGCGACCGGTTGCAGCACATCCATCCCCATCTGGTTGCCGAACTCCATCGTCGCGCTGCACGCTGGCACCACGCTGCGGGGTTCGCCGACGCCGCCATCAATCATTTCCTTCAGGCGGGTGATGCCGCCTGCGCTGCTGATGTCATCGAAGCAATCGCGGACGCAACCCTCTGGGAACAGGGCGATGCGCGGGCGCTGTTGCACTGGATCGCCGCGCTACCAGACGAAACCGTCCTGGCGCGTCCGCGTCTGGCGCTTGATCAGGTCTGGGCGCTCCTGGCGAGTATCCAATTTGATGCAGCAGAAGATCGCGCTGCTGAAGTCGAACATCTCCTGTCTCAAACCGATGCGCCAACACGCTCTCTGGTCATTGGCGAACTGGCTGCGGTGCGTTCAGTTGCTGCGCGGGTGCGCGGGAATGTGCCACATGCGCTGGAGTACGCCACATGCGCGCTCGAACACCTGACCCATATCGATCACAGTCTTGCCCGTGCTATCGCCGTGATGAATCTGGTCGAGGCGCACCTGATGCGGGGAAATCTTTCGAGTGCAGAACAGGTCTGCGACGAATTGCGCGTTGCGTCGCTGAGCCGCAACCTGATTATCGCCCTGATCGGATTGTTATCGCGTGCTGGCGTGTATCGCCATCAGGGACGACTCACCGATGCACGCGCCCTGCTTGATGAAGCCTTACGCCTGCTTGATCGTCGCGGCGCTGCAGAACGCCCAATTGTCGCACTGATCCATCTGGCATTGGCAGACATCGCCTATGAGGAGAACCGGCTGGCAGAAGCGGAACACTACGCCTGCCTGGCGCTCAGGCGCGCAGAACGCTGGTGGAACAACGACATCCGCATCAACAGTACGGGGCTGCTTTCGGCAATCCGGCGGGCGTGGGGCGATGAAGCCGCCGCAGCGGAACTTGCCGAACAGGTCGAGCAACTCTGCCTTGAATATCGGGTTGGATGGATTGCCAACCATGTGATGGCGGGACGCGCAGAGCGTCTACTACGCGCCGGCGATCGACAGGCTGCCGAACAATGGTCAGCGACGTGCGGGCTGTCGCTTACCGATGATCCACAACCCGAACGGTTCTACGAATATCTGGTGCTGGCGCGTATTGCACGGGCGCGTGGCGAAGGGCGCACAGCGCTGCCATTGCTCCAGCGGTTGCTCGATCAGAGCGAACAGGGGCGACATATCACCCGCATGATTGACATCCTGAAACTCCTGGCGCTTGCCCGCTATCAGGCGGGCGATGCTTCCGGCGCACATCGAGCGTTGATCCGGGCGCTGCGTCTCGCTGAACCCGGCGGTCTGGCGCGCACCTTTGTCGACGAGGGCGAGTTGATGGAACAGTTGCTCGCCGAGTGCGGCGCGTTAATCGCGCCACAAGCGCAACAGGGCGATAGGGACGCTCGCCGACTGCTGGGGTATGTGGATTATCTGATGAGGCTCTTCCGCGATACACCGGCGGGATTCTCCGCCTCCTCTTCTTCGGCAGCACCTCTGGCAGAACCGCTTACCGCACGTGAACTTCAGGTGCTGCGCCTGCTCGCTGCCGGGCGTACCGATCAGGACATCGCCGCAAGCCTGGTCATTGCCGTCAGTACCGTGCGATCGCATATCAAACGCATTTACGCCAAAATCAACGCACGTAATCGCACCCAGGCCGCTGCGCGCGCCCGCGACCTGGGCATCCTCAATTGATGCGGATTTCCCCACCGCGTTTCATCTATTTGAAGGACGCACTCTGCGGGATGTGATGGCAGAATCGTCGCAGGTAGAACTGACCCTCGCCCGGGATGCCCGGGATGGAAGAGGACTGCCTGCACGCCTGACGGCATGCGCGCGGTAGAGACGCTCCGGTGGAACTGTTGGGCAGGCGATAGCGGTCACAGAGGAGTTTGTGCATGTTCACCATTGATCGCTCACACACTTCATGGAAATATTCATTCGCGCTCATCTGGATCGGTCAGGCATTCTCGCTCTTTGGCAGCGGGCTGGCCGGCTTTGCCATTATCTGGTGGCTAACGGCCACCACCGGCTCGGCAACTGTGCTGGCCACAGCAACGTTGGTCGCCCTGTTGCCTGGCATTCTGATTGGACCGCTCGCCGGACCGTTGATCGACCGCTGGGATCGCCGCACAGTGATCATGGTCGCCGATCTGACTGGCGCGCTGGGAGCGGCTGTGCTCGCCGTGCTCTTCTGGGCTGATGCGCTCGCTATTTGGCACGTCTACCTCATTATGGCGCTGCGGTCGCTGGCTGGCGCGTTTCACTGGCCTGCTATGCAGGCATCGATATCGCTCATGGCGCCTGAACGTCATCTGGCACGCATTGGCGGGTTGAATCAGATGCTGTACGGGGCAACGAACATTGCCGCGCCACCGCTCGGCGCGCTGCTGATTGCCATCTGGCCCCTGCACGCGCTGATGCTGATCGATGTTGTAACGGCGCTGATCGCCGTAGCAGGCGTCGGTCTGGTGCAGTTCCCCCGTCCGCTGCATCCTGCTCATTCCAGCGACGGCACATCGAATGGGGTGTTGGCGGAGATGATCGCCGGGATGCAGTATATCGGGCGCTGGCCCGGGCTGATTATTGTTATGACAATGGCAGCGTTGATCAACCTGCTCCTGACCCCGGCATTTTCACTGTTGCCGATTCTGGTGACGAAGCATTTCGGCGGCGGTGCGCTCCAGCTGGCTTGGATGAACGCTGCCGAAGGCGCAGGCATCGTGCTTGGAGGTCTAATGATCGGTGTGTGGGGCGGATTCGAGCGTCGCATGCATACCGTGGTCGTTGGATTGGCTGGTCTGGGCGTCAGCATTCTGGTGATTGGCGCTGCGCCTGCGGCGGCATTGCTGCCTGCCCTTGCTGCAGTGGCTGTGGTCGGCGCGATGTCACCCGTGGTCAACGCTCCACTCATGGCGATTGTGCAGTCGGTTGTGGCGCCGGAAATGCAGGGGCGCGTCTTCACAGCACTGGGGAGCGTTTCGATGGCAATGACACCGCTGGGATTGATCATTGCCGGTCCGGTCGCCGATGCGTTGGGCGTGCAAGTCTGGTATCTGCTCGGCGGCAGCATCTGTCTGCTAATGACTCTTCTTGTGATCGGAATCCCTGCCGTGCGTGATCTGGAGGATCGTCCGCGTGATAGCGGCGAAAACGTGGCTGTCAGAACAGAGAAGGTCCCATCTTGACCAAGGCTCGTCCTGGCGCCCTTCCGTCACATCCCTGCACCCGGCGCACGGGCACGCCACCGGCACCGGGCGCGGGCGTGCCACCGGCACGCCCCTACGGGTCGTCTTCCGCTTCTCAGTTTTTTATCAGCATGCTCCCTGTCTCCTGCGTGCTATAATCGAAGGGCGCCGATTATGGGGGTCGTTGGCCTGCACATCTTATAATGCGCGGTCATTTGGACAATAATGGTGTTTGAGAAAAGAATCCGGCATCGCCCGGTTAAGCCCGCGCAGGCGGGCTTTGCAGCAGTAGCCTGCGGCTTCAGCCGCCGGACGGACTGAGGAGGTGAGCATGTCGCGCTGGAGCGCCCTTGGGAATCTGTGGTCGACGTTGCGAGAAATCGATGTCGGCGCGATCCGGGACGAAGCAGAGCAACCGCTCACCATTGTCGCTGTCGGGCACGATGCAGCATTAACGGCTGTCGATACCCTGATGCGCCACGGTCCCAACCGCTATCCTCCGTCAAGCGTCACATCCCTGACGCTCCTCTCATTGCACGATGCTGTGCGCTTTCCCGATCAACTGAGCGCCGCCGATATGCTCATCCTCGCGGTTGACAGTCGGATCGGGTTGACGGAGCGAGATGCTGCGGCACTGAGTCAGATTGATCGTTTGCCGCGTCCCACGCTGCTGCTCCTCCTCTTCGGAGCACGCCTTGCGCCAAGGAGCGCCCCGCTCCCCCCATCCGTCGCCACGCGCGCCGTGACGATCCCGGACATCAACCATACCGATGCCGCGCAGCGCTTGACCAATGCGCTGCTTGAACGTCTGCCGGCAACGCATCACCTTGCGGCGGCGCGGCGGTTGCCGGGCATCCGCTCCATCTATGCGCGTCGCCTGATCGACTCAACGTCGATGACGAATGCCACCTACGCGCTGGCATCAAGTCTGCCAGAACAGATACCGATCCTGGGCATCCCGTTTGCTGTGGCCGATATTCTGGTGCTCACCAAAAATCAGGCGATCATGGTCTACCGCCTGGCGCTGGCGTATGGCGCGCCGCCTGATTTTCGCCAGCGCATCGCCGAAGTGATGCCTGTCGTCGGCGGCGCCTTCGTCTGGCGCGAAATCGCCCGCACGCTGGTCGGTCTGGCGCCGGTGTGGGGGATTGTGCCGAAAGTCGGCATCGCTTACGCTGGTACGTATGCAACCGGCGTGGCCGCCTGGCGCTGGTACGAAAAGGGTGAACTGGTTCCGCGTGAGGAACTCAAGCGCATTGTCCGCGAAGCGCAGGCAATCGGTCAGGAAAAAGCCCGCGAGGTGATCGCGCAGGCGCAGGCAACCAGGGAATCGACGGGCAATGCGGTCAAGGAAGCAGCAAACCGCGTCACCAGCCTGGGGGATCGGATTCGAGCGCATGGTCGGCACACGATGCGGCGCATGCGCCATCACCTGCCGGCGCGCTTCCGCTCTGCGCCGCAAGCCAATCAAGCCAATGAAGCAGATCAACCGCCAGAGGAGCATTGACTGTGGAACGTTTTATCATCGAAGGCGGTCACCGACTCAGCGGCAGCATCCGACCGTCTGGCAACAAGAATGCTGCACTTCCCCTGCTTGCTGCAACCCTGTTGACCAATCACGACGTTGTGCTGCACAACATTCCGCAGATCGGCGATGTCGCCGCCATGATTGGTTTGCTTGATCGGCTTGGCGCACGTATTGCGCGTCGTGGTTCGCACAGCTGGTCTGTGTGCGCCGGCGGCGTCGGCGCAGCAGAACCAGACCCGGCGCTGGCGCGCAAGATTCGCGCCTCGGTGCTGCTCGCCGGTCCACTGCTCGCGCGGCGCGGGTATGTGACCATTCCCCGACCTGGCGGTGACATGATCGGGCGACGCCGGCTCGACACACACCTCAACGCACTCCGCAATCTCGGCGCGGCGGTTGAGGTGACGCCGACGGCGTACATTCTCCGTGCGGAACGATTGCGCGGCGCCGACATCTTTCTCGACGAAATGAGCGTCACCGGCACCGAGCAAGCCATTATGGCCGCTGTGCTTGCCGAGGGCGACACTGTGATCAGCAATGCCGCCTCAGAACCGCACGTCCAGGACCTCTGCCATTTTCTCAACCGCCTTGGGGCGCGCATTGAAGGGATCGGCACCAACCGCCTGTTCATTCAGGGCGTATCGTCGCTCGGCGGCGGTGAGTACACGATCGGACCCGACTTTATGGAAGTGGCGTCGTTCATCGGGCTGGCGGCGGTCACCCGCAGCACGCTGCGCATCATCGGCGCGCGCCCGTCCGAGCACCGCATGACGCGCATCGCATTCGGGCGGTTGGGAGTCGCCTGGCGCGACGAAGGGGATGATATCGTCGTGCCCGCCGAGCAGGAATTATGCATCCGCAACGATGTGCACAACGCAATTCCGAAGATCGATTCATCCCCCTGGCCCGGTTTCAACCCCGATCTGATCAGTATTGCGATTGTGGTCGCCACGCAGGCGCGCGGTACGATTCTGATCTGGGAAAAAATGTTCGAGAGCCGGCTCTTCTTCGTCGACCGGCTCATCGGTATGGGGGCACGGATTGTGCTGTGCGATCCCCACCGCGTGGTAGTCGTCGGTCCGAGCCAGTTGTTTGGCGAACCCGACGGGTTGCCAAGCCCGGATATTCGGGCAGGCATGGCGCTGCTGCTGGCGGCGCTCTGCGCGCAGGGGCGCAGCGTCATCTACAACATCGGTCAGATCGACCGTGGCTACGAGCGGATCGACGAACGCCTGCGCACTCTGGGAGCACACATCGAACGCGCCCGCTAATTCAACCTCGCAGACGATAGACAACCAGCGGACTGGAACCGACCGGATCGCGCAGCACCACGTCGATGTCGCCGTGACCCACGATGCCGCGGCTCAATGGATCGAAGTTGCGCTCACCTTCGAGATAGTAGTAGTACACCTCGCCATTCAGACGGAAACCACGGATGTTGCTGGAGCGCACAACGATGCCAGGCGCCCCTTCGACCAACGGATCATCGATGGTTCCATCAAGACGCGACTGAACTGCGGCACGAATGGTCTCCGCTTCGAGCGGCGTGAGCGAGGTGTACGGCGTAAACAACAGCACTGCCAGAGCGACGAGCAGCGTGCTGAACACCAGCGTAGCGACAGCAAGCGCCACCTGGTAGAAGCGTATGCTGCGCGTCAGGGCAGCAGGCTCTTCACAAACAACCACAGCCGGCGAATACGGCGCCTGGATCATGGAATGCCTCCTCCGACCTTCCTGTAGCATGCACATCCTGGTATAATCAACAACAGCATCATCGTACATTAGTGCATGTAGAAACACGATGGTCATTGGCTGAAACATCACTGAGAATGGTCTCATCCCTGGATTCCTTGCAAAAACAGCGCTTTCTTGCGGCGACAACCATTGTGCTGGGGATAGCGGAAGGTGTGCTGATAGCGCGATTCGTTCTGCGTCTCTTCGCCGCTCGTCCTGATAATCCCACGGTTCAGGCGCTGTACCTCATCACTCAACCGGTGATCGCACCGCTGCACGCACTCGATGCAGGGCAACCACAGTACGGCGCATCACTCGAATATGCGACGCTCACGCTGCTGCTCGTGTTGCCGCTTATCACAGCGCTCATATGGAGATGGATCGGAAATCGTTCACCCGGCGCTTAGTTCTCGGTTCTCGGTTCTCAGTTCTCGGTTCTCAACCAGGAGAATCCCATGGATCCATTACAGTTGCTGATACTGCTGGTCATCGCCGGAATCTGCGGCGCCATCGCCGAATTGATTGTCGGTTTCAGCCCACCAGGGTTACACGTGATGCTGGTGTCAATCATCGTTGGAGTCATTGGCGCATTCATTGGCAGTTGGATCGGCGGATGGATGGCCGAAATGCTTGGTCTGCCGCCAATAACGGAGGTTCGGGTCGGCAATACGCGCCTCAACCTGCTGTACACCGTTCTGGGATCGACGCTGCTGCTGGTGATTCTCCAGGCGCTGCGCAGCGGACGGCAATGGTTCTCGCTCAAGAGGTAGGGGTTAGGGGTTATTGACTGCGGGCAGAAGCATGCGGAAGACCATTTCGTCCCCACTGTGATGAGCAGTCAGCGTGCCGTTATGTTGCTCAACAATACTGTAACTCAACGGTAGTTCGATGCCATTCGCTTCACCGCGCACGGGACCATCTGGATCGAACAGCCGGTTCAGATCAGACTCCTCAATAAAAACGCCGGTATCGGCAAACTCCGTCACTGCCAGATGCGTTGTATCGTCACTCTGCCGGTAGGTGCGAATCGTCAACCGTCCCCCGCGAGGCATGGCATAGACGGCATTGAGGATCAGGTTGTAACAGGCATAGCGCAAATGACTGGCGAACCCCGGCACACGCAGATCGTCGGGCGCAAATTCACGACGCAGATCGATAGCGCGTTCGCGCAGAATATCATCCGCCTGTTGCAGCGCCTGATCAAGAACCCGATGCAACGCAACCGGTCGTTTCTCCTGCCCTGACGAACGGTACAGATCGAGGATACGCCGCACGCTGGCAATGACGTGCTCCGTTTCCTGCTGCGCCATTGTCAGATAGCGCTGGCGCTTTTCGTCGTTGAGCGGGCGATGCTGCAACAGATAGAGCGTGTTGGCAATTGCCTGGAGCGGATTGTTGATCTCGTGGGCAAGCGCAGCGGTCAGGCGTCCTACCAGCGCCAGGCGCTCAGCATGCGCCTGATCGATCTGCCGCATCCGCTGCTGCAATTGCGCCTCGCACTCGGCGGCGCGATTGAGTGTGGCGCCGATGAGCGTGGCTGCCGCATTCAGGCACGCAACGACGTCAGTGTCGTTGATTGCGCCATCAGGCAATGCCGCAAAGATAACTCCCTTCGCTTCACCGCCGGCGAAGGGCGCACAGATCAGCGCAGCGTCGGTCGCCAGGGTTCGCTCCCAGGAAGCGGGAACAACTTCACTCGTCGAAGACGTAATCGCACACCCTTGTGCAATGGCTGCACCGCAGAGGCTGCCAGACAGCGACAGCGCCACCGGCAGCGCTGGCGCTCTTCCAAACGACGCCGCTCGCCTCACATACAATGTGTTATCCTCCGCCAGAATCACATAGCCGCGCAACAAAAACGGCGCCGCATCGAGTTGCGCCGCCATGGCGCCGAGGGCATCCACAGCCGTGCGGCACTGTGTCAGCGCCAGCCCGGTCTGTGCAATCCATGCCAGCCCCTGAGCATGTTGCGGCAGAGCGATACGGTTCCTATGCCCGTTGTGCAAACCGGTGCTCTGTTCGGAGCGCACGAAACTTGTAGCATCTCGTTGCGTCACAGTTATCCACCATAGCGTCGGCGCAGTTCAGCCCAGACATCCTCAAGCGCCATACCCTGGTTCTGGAGCAGCACCAGAAGGTGATACAGCAGATCGGCGACTTCCCAGGCAATTTCAGCAGGGGCGCCATTTTTGGCTGCGATAATCACCTCTGCCGCTTCTTCGCCGATTTTCTTGCCGATCCGATCAACGCCGCCTGTCAGCAGCTTCGTTGTATACGAACCTTCTCTGGGCATGGATGCACGCTGTGCAATGACGTCAGCGAGGTCGGTGAGGATGTTGGACGACGGGACACGTTGTTCGGTCAGATCGCCCTCGAGGGTGCGATGAAAGCAACTCACACGACCGGTATGGCACGTGGGTCCAGCCGGTTCCGCCAGCACCAGGAGCGCATCGCCATCACAGTCCTGCCGGATGTCGATCAGACGCAGCACATTGCCGGAGGTTTCACCTTTGCGCCAGAGCGTCTGTCGGCTTCGGCTCCAGAATGTGACCATGCCTGATACCAGCGTTTGCTGCAATGCCTCCTCGTTCATATATCCCAGCATCAGCACCTCGCCGCTGCGCGCGTGCTGGACGACAACCGGAATCAGCCCTGCCGCATCAAACTGCATATCGATTCATCCTAGTGCAGGAAGTGACGTCTGCTGGTGAACACCATCGTCATGCCGAGCCGATTAGCGGCAGCGATCACCTCGTCATCGCGCACCGACCCTCCCGGCTGAATGACCGCCGTTGCGCCAGCCGCTGCCGCAATCTCGACGCTGTCCGGGAACGGAAACAGCGCATCGCTGGCAACGGCCGCTCCGGCGAGCGAAAGACCCGCGTTCTGCGCCTTCCACACCGCCACCCGCGTGCTATCAACACGGCTCATCTGCCCGGCGCCGATCCCGAGCGTGCGATCAGCAGCAGCGAACACGATTGCATTCGACTTGACATGCTTCACGACGCGCCAGGCGAACCGCAGCGCTGTGCGCTCGGCGTCGGTTGGCGCGCGTTGCGTCGCCACCTCGAACGGTTCCTCATCGAGCGGCGCAAGGTCCGGCTCTTGCGCCAGGAGACCGCCGGGGACGCTGTGATACGCCAGCCCATGCGCCTGATTGACGGAGCGCAGCACGCGCATCAGACGCCGGTTTTTCTTCTTGCGCAACAGAGCCAGTGCATCATCAGCGAAGGCTGGCGCAATGACAATCTCGGAGAAAATCTCATCAATCGCCTGCGCCAGCGGCAGATCGAGCATCTGGTTCACGGCGATGATGCCGCCAAACGGCGCTTCCCGGTCGGTGGCGAACGCTTTCTCCCAGGCTTCGAGCGGCGTGGCGCCAACCCCAACGCCGCACGGATTCGTGTGTTTGACAATCGCCAGCGCCGCCCCGTCCGCCGGGTCGAACTCCTCGATCAGAGACTGGACCGCAGCAATATCGAGGATATTGATATACGACAACTCACGCCCGTGCAGTTGCTCGAAGAACGTATGGAAATCGCCGTAGAGCGCCGCGCGCTGATGCGGATTTTCGCCGTAGCGCAGGTCCTGCGCCTTGCGAAACGCCAGCGGCAGCGTGTCGGGGAAACGTTCATCGGACAGATACCCGGCGATGGCGGCATCATACGCGGCTGTATGAGCAAATGCGCGCGCCGCCAGGCGCCGCCGCAGATCAGGCGTCACCGTTTCGGTGCGCAGCGCCGTGAGCACCGTGTCGTAATCGTCCGGGCTGACGACCACCAGCACCGACTCGTGGTTTTTGGCGGCGGCGCGAACCATAGCGGGACCACCGATGTCAATCTGTTCGATTGCTTCAGCCAGGGTGACATCGGGGCGGGCAATTGTCGCGCCGAAAGGATAGAGATTGACCGCCACAAGATCGACCGGCACAATGCCATGAACATCGAGCGCCGCCATATGGTCTGGATCATTGCGGCGCGCCAGAATGCCGGCGTGAATAGCGGGGTGAAGCGTTTTCACCCGCCCATCGAGGATTTCGGGAAAACCGGTGACCTCGCTGACCGGCCGGACCGGAATGCCGGCCGCAGCCAGCGTTCGCGCCGTGTTGCCGGTCGAAATGATCTCATAGCCAAGTTCGGCAAGGCCAGCGGCAAACGTGTCGATGCCGCGTTTATCAGAGACACTTACAAGCGCACGCACTCTGCGCCTCCATACGTACAAACGCCGCCTGCTTTTTCAAGCGAAAGCCGGCGCACTCTTTAGTTTTCATTGTACCACAGAGCACTACGTGCAGGTTTCCTGGCGCCGCTTCAGCGCAGTTGCCAGACTTCGGCGCCTTCCAGCAACAACCTGATCTGCGGCGGACAAGCAAGATCGATCTTGCCCATGAATCCGTCGCACCTGGCATGGGCGCACGCCTCGTCTTAAGGTGGAACATTGGCGGTCACCGCTGCAACACGAGGCGGGCACAGTTTCGGACGGGCGCGCAACCGACGCAGCGCCATGTGGGTGTTGAAGGTTGAACGTTGAACGTGAGGCGGGGTAACGGATTGAAGATTGCAGGTGCAAAGGTCAGCAGGTTAGAGACGACCGGGCGCTGGTGAACAATCGGACGGATACAGGCGGGAGAGTTGCCGATGAAAAGCGGCTTCCTGAGCCTTAACCCCTGAAGACCTGCTCAGCAAACGAACGCATGTGAGCAAGAGGCTCACGGACACGCGCTTCGCCAAACGTGCGGATTGCTGATGCCTCAAAGAGATTAAGCGCCGAGACGACCTGTTCATAGGTCGCCGTATCCTGGTCGTGGATGCTGGCGCGCACATACGCCTCGACCAGCAGAGCGCGAGCGGGGGGACCAAGCGCATCCAGGACGATCCGTTCAAGTTCAGGGAACAGCGAATCGGTCAGGTTCGAGTCACGTTTTTCGACCAGGCCGCTCTCGAGCAGGCGGTTCAGGATCTCGCACGTGCGCGCCTCGCCGAGGCCGCTGCGCTGTGCGATATACCCAACGGTATTCTTGCCATTCACCATCGTCAGCACGCGCCACTCATCGGCTTCGAGGCTAATCTCGCTGCCGGTAGACGACGGGTTAGGCACGAGGCGCAGGATCGTATTCATGGAAAGCGCTGGTTCCGGCGCATGCGCCATCGCCTCCTGACGCATAATGCCTTCCATGATGATCATATTATTGCTCTGGGTGATGGTCGGCTTATCGAGCGTCACATCTTCGTGGAAGCGGAAGGGACCGGCGGTGAGCGTGAAGAACGTATACGCCGCTTCGAGCGGGGGCAACGATCCCAGGCGGGCGCCAATAATGCGACCATCGCGGAAATAGAGCCAGCCATCGATCTCCTGAGAGCCGCGTCTGCCCTGGAGATGCACGGCGCCCGACTTATTGCTCAACTCGATCAATTGAATGATATCGGTGAGCGAAAACTCGCTCAGATCGCCTGCGAGTGCCATGGCTCACATCCCGGGCGCACAGATTGGAAGGCGTATCACGTTCAAGAATCTGTGCCCACTACAGTTTGCTGATCACCAGTTTACTGATCGCCTTCAGGGTATCGAACACCCCGGCGCCGTTGGTTGCCGTTGCCTCGAACCGTTGCCACCCCAGCGTATTCAGGTACTTATCGAGGGTTGCGACCGGAAGCGCGCCAGGGACATCGCGTTTGTTGTACTGCAAGACGACCGGAAAGTCCTGGAAGCGCTTATTCTGCCGTGTGATATTGACGGCAAGTTCGCGCAGACTGCGGATATTCTCCTCGAGTTTGTGCTTCTGCGAGTCAGCGACGAAGACCACCCCATCGGCGCCGCTGAGCACCGCGACGCGTGTGCGCTCATACAACACCTGACCGGGCACCGTATAGAGGTGAAAGCGCGTCTGAAACCCGCGCACCTTCCCCAGATCGAGCGGCAGGAAGTCGAAGAAGAGGGTGCGCTCCGTCTCTGTCGCAATAGACAGCAACTCCCCTTTGGTTTCTTTTGGAACCTGGCTGTGGATGTACTGCAGGTTGCTGGTTTTCCCGCTCATGCCAGGCCCATAATACACGATTTTGCAGTGGATCTCACGTGCAGCAACGTTGATCAGAGCCATAGGTCCTCTCGCCTGCATGCCGGCGGCCATGCCATATGGCGCGAACGCGCGGCAGTGGCCGTCTAGTCGCGGAACAGGAGGTCAATCGTATCTTCCATCGAAGTGCGGAACGACGAGCCGAGCACATCGTCGCGCGCCTTTTGTTGCTCACGCACACGCTCGAGAACCACACTCAGATCATCGGTGGCTTTCTTCGTCAGCACCTTCACCAGACCGATGTGCGTCCCTTTGTTGAAAATAATGCACAGTATCCACTGATCTTCGATCAGCGAAATGAAAATATTCTCGCGCACACCCTGCGTAAACAACTGGCGGAAGTCTTTCTCGCGCAACAGTTTGGCAACCTCGCGCGAGGAGGCGAACGTACCGGCGATCAGCGCTCCCAGGGCGGTAATATCCTGGCGTGCAGCATCGCCCTGTGCCGTGATCACCTGGCCACTCTTGTCAAGGAGCAGGACGTAATTGCCACCCGTATCTTCGGCAAGGCGCACCAGGCATTCTTCGATGACTTTGATCTCTTCAGCTGGAACTATCTGACTCGTAAGTTGTGGATCCATGCGGCTCTCCACTCTGCGTGCGGCGGCCTGCACCGGGACAGGCATGTGCAGACTGTGCACCCGCCCTATCTTCCGCTATTATAGCATACCGCTCGTGCCGCAGACGGACCACTGCGCCTGCTGCGATGCGCGGACGTGTGGCGCGTCTGCTGCAGTCTACTCCCCATTATACTACACTGTCTCGAACCAGAACGTGATCGAAGCGATAACAACGTGATTGCAGCATCGCTACATTTTGCGCTTGCGCTATGCTGCCCGATACCTATGTCGATTCGGATAATAATGTGATTGCAACATCGCTACACTTTGCGCGTTATCCCTCATTATCATTGCGCTCGCGTTCTTTAGGAGGACGCCCCGTGCGAATGTTGCGCAGCGATTGGATGGTGGCTGCCAGCGCCCGATCCGCCCACCCGTAGATCGTCGGCCGACTCTTGCGCAGATCTTCGGCGATCTGAGTGACGTTGGTGCGATATTCCGGATCGAACGTCGCCAGGTTGATGCGCGCCGATGCTACGATCTGTAAAATCTCTTCCTCACTCAGGTCGTGTTCGCGGATAAGTTTCCTGGCTCGCTTGCTGCTCAGATCGAGTCGCATAGATGCGCACCTTTACGCTCGCGCCCTGTATCCATATGCTGGCGGGCAGGCTCGTGACGGATGGTTTGTACAGTGTGATCATAGCATGAGGATAAACGGTTGTCCAGTGCTATTTGTAAACAGTAATCACCCAGCCGCGTGGTGCATGCAATTCGGGAAAGCCGATCAGGTAGCGGCTCATGCCACACCGCTTCACGCCGAAAACCTTTCCGAAACGTGACGACATGTAAGTATTAACAGTCCGTCGCCCTTAAAAAACCCTGCCTGCCGGCATGTGGATGCCGACAGGCAGGGGGATCAGCCGATCCTGCGCAAAACGATCAGTTGCTCGTCGGGTTGATCAGAATCCGGCGCGGCTTGACTTCCTCAGCCTTGGGGATCTCGAGCCGCAGCACGCCATTGTTCAGCGTTGCTTTGATGGCATCAGCCTTGACCGAGCGTGGCAGGGCAACCTGGCGCTGGAAGGCGCCATAGCGCCGCTCGATGCGATGATAGTTGCGCTTGCTCTCCTGCGACTCCTGCTTGATCTCGCCCTTGATCGTCAGCAGGTTGTTCTCGACCATCACTTCCAGGTCTTCGGGCTTCAACCCAGGCACCGCCGCCTCGACCAGATAGGCGTCCTCGGTCTCGCTCAGGTCAAGCGCCGGAACGAAGCCGCCCCGCGCCAGGTCCGGTCGCACAAAGCTTTCCTCGAACAACTGATTCATCGCCTCACGCAGGGTCATCATTTCCTGGAAGGGATCCCAGCGAGTCAGGTTCGTCATGGCTTTATCCTCCTTTGTCAGGTCCATATGTTGCTGGACGTTGCTGTGAGCGTCGTTGTTTGCTTGCTTCCGTTGAGCAGTATATGCGATGTGTGTTAGAATGCCATCTACGGAGCGTTAGAACGATGTTAGACCGGTATGATCAACGTTTGCGGCAGCTGGAGTCGCTGTTGCGCGTGAGTCGTGCGATCACGGCACAACTCGATCTCACCAGTGTGCTCAATCTGGTGATCGAGGCGGCCGTCGATCTGCTCGCCGGCAGTTCGGGATTGATCGCTCTGCGCGACGATGACGGAACGACGCGCATTTATGCGGCATATGGTCTGGCACGTGACACCTGGCCCGCATTCGACGACCTGCTGGCGACGCCGCTGAGCGATCAGCAGGCGCTGGTGCACCACCTGCGCGAAGCAGGCGCCGGGATCGGGTTGCCATTACGCCACGTCAGCGCCTTGCCGCTCGTGTTCCGCGGCGCGACAGTCGGGGTGATCTATGTCTTCCGTGCCGCCCTGAACGTCGAGTTTACCGCCGAAGAACATCAACTCCTGACCGCATTCGCCGATCAGGCGGCGATTGCCGTCTCCAATGCGCGCCTGTTCCAGAGCGTTCTGCGCGAGAAACAGCATCTCGATGCGCTGATCGAGAACAGCGCCGATGGCGTGATGATCCTCGATGAACGCTGGCGCATTGCCACCTTCAACCGCGCGATGGAACTGCTGACCGGCTGGAGCCGCGAGGAGGCGATCGGTCGCCCGTGCGCCGAGGTGCTGGCCATCCACACGCCGCAAGGCGCCAATCTCTGTCTGACCGATTGCCCGCTGCAACGGCAACCGTTCGAGCCGAATCCGGTCGCCGAAGGGTGGATCACAACCCGGGATGGACGGCGTCTCTATATCCAGAGTCGCTATGCAGCGCAGCGCAGCCCACAGGGCGCTTTTCTTGGCGCAATTGCGAATGTTCGTGATATTACCGAACAGAAGATCGAAGCCGAGATGCAGAACACATTCATCTCGGTCATCTCGCACGAACTGCGCACGCCGGTCAGCATCATCAAAGGATATGCCGAGACGCTGGCGCGCCAGGACGCGACATGGGATGCAGCGACCCTCCGCGAGGGATTGACCATCATCATCGAAGAGGCGGATCGCCTGGCGCAGCAGATCAACACGCTGCTGGAAGCCTCCCGTCTCCAGACGGACAGTATGCGCCTTGAGTTGAGCGACTGGTCGGTGCTCCCACTCGCAGAGCGAGTCGTCGAACGCTTCGCGCCACAGGCCGGCGACCGGTTTACCTTCAAGATCGACATCCCCGCCGATTTTCCGCCGGTGCATGCCGATTACGAACGCACGCGCACCGTCCTGGAGAATCTGGTCAGCAATGCGATCAAGTACAGCCCGAATGGCGGGTTGGTGCGGATTACAGCGCGGGTGAGCGGCGATTTTGCGATCATCTCGGTGAGCGATCAGGGGATCGGCATACCGCTCGAAGAGCAGAAAAAACTCTTCCGCCGCTTCTATCGCGTTGATAACCGGCTGCGCCGTGAAACACAGGGAGCAGGGTTGGGATTGTTCCTCTCGCGGGTCATCGTCGAAGCGCAGGGTGGGCGAATCTGGGTCGATAGCCGTCCAGGGCGCGGGGCGCGTTTTTCGTTCACGATACCGCTGGCGACGCCGGTTCTGAGCGATCAGGCGACGCCGGACGAAACAGACACTGCCATATCCGGCGCGCATCCCGAACCGGTCGTAGAGGCGCTTCCCCGCGAGGAACCGCCGTTGCTCGAGGATCATGAGCGTTAAGGAAAGAGCGCATATGTCAGAACTGAAAGACAAGTTAATCCTCGTCGTCGATGACGAGCCGCGCATGGTCAACTTCATGCGCATGAACCTGGAACTCGAAGGATGCCGGGTGATCAGCGCATCGAACGGTCGTGAGGCGCTGGAAAAGGTGCGCGACGA
This sequence comes from uncultured Roseiflexus sp., assembly GCA_937935075.1. Lineage (GTDB taxonomy): Bacteria > Chloroflexota > Chloroflexia > Chloroflexales > Roseiflexaceae > Roseiflexus. The sequence continues at coordinate 21,718 of CALGYB010000081.1, forward strand.
AATGCCGGACGTGGTGCTGCTCGATATCATGATGCCGGTGATGGATGGCTTCGAGACGCTGCGCCGCTTGCGACAGGCATCATCAGTGCCGGTGCTGGTGCTGACTGCGAAAGATGACGAAGAGGACCGCATCAAAGGGTTAGAACTGGGCGCCGATGACTATATTGGCAAACCCTTCAGTCATCGGGAACTGGTCAGTCGCATTCGCGCGGTGCTGCGACGTCATTACACCCCGCCGCCAGCGCCACAGACGCTGGTCAGGGTCGATGATCGGCTCCAGATCGATTTTGCCCGGCGCGAGGTGCTGGTCAATGGCGAACGGGTCAACCTGCGTCCGACGGAGTATCGGCTCCTGTACCATCTGGTGCAGAATGCGGGGTATGTTATGACCCACGAGCAACTTCTGAGCAAGGTGTGGGGACCGGAATATCGCGATGAGACCCACTATCTGAGGCTCTATATCACCTATCTGCGTCAGAAGATCGAGGAAGACCCGGCAAATCCGAAGTACATCCTGACCGAACGCGGCATCGGGTACCGTTTTGTCGATTTCAAGCGCGAGGAGCACGGATGAGGCGAGAGGCGAGAGGCGAGAGGCGAGAGGCGAGAGGCGAGAGGTGCGAGGCGAGAGGCGAGAGGCGAGAGGCGAGAGGCGAGAGGTGCGAGGCGAGAGGCGAGAGGTGCGAGGCGAGAGGCGAGAGGCGAGAGGCGAGAGGCGAGAGGTGCGAGGCGAGAGGGTTGCAGGTTACAGGTGGGAAGGCTCTTCTAACCCCTAACCCCTAACCCTTCTCCCGGTTCTCGGGTCTCACTTCCTGGTTCTTCTTTCCCAAACAACACTCCCCGCCGGATCACAATGACCCCGAACACTCCGGTTTGTTCGACCACAATGGCGTGGCGCTTCCACAATTCCAGCACAGCCCAGAACGCCACGACGATCTCGACGCGCTGTGCGGCAAGGGGGATGATTTCCTCGAATGCAATCCACGGACGCGCCTGTAAGCGGGAGCGAATGCGGTCGATCATCTCGCCGACGGTGATGAGTTTTGGCGCCGGCAGCGCGACAGGCGGCGGATCGAGCGGCAGCATCAACTGCCTGCGACGTTGCATAGCGGCAATCAGATCGGCGACGGTATGGTCGAGCCGTGCAAGGCGGGGCGCCGGCGGCGGAGCAAGCCGTGCATACATGCGTCGGCCCTCGGCGAGACGCAGCAGCGACGCCAGTTGCCGGAAACGCTGATACTCCTGCAACTGACGCACCAGCGCATTGCCTTCATCGTCGGGTTCCTGGTCGCTGACGACTGAGAGACGCGGCAGCAACGCCCGCGACTTCAACAGCAGCAGGCGCGCCGCCACAACCAGAAATGCCGAGAGCGACGCCGGATCCGGCGCGTCTATCGCACGCACGTGGGCAAGGTACTGATCGGCGACGTGCGCCAGCGCGACGCTGGTCACATCAAGTTCCTCGCGTTCGATCAAGCGCAACAGCAGATCGAGAGGACCTTCGAAGACCGGCAGCGTCACGGTGTAATCGATCGACCCGATGAACATCGCCATTCAGTTTGCATCGTCTGCTGCATGTAGCGCATTTGTAAATGGCGTAACACGTCGCTCTGCATAGTCGCGCAGGATCTGCACGACTGCCGGATGACTGCCGGCAGCTTCGGCGTAGGCCACACTGCGCCTTTCGTGAGAGGCATGGAGCGCAAATGGATAGAGTAAACCGCGCCCATCACGCGCTGCGCGCTCATACAGGTCAGGCGCATAGTGTTGCATCACCACAATCAATCCGTAGTAGAGCAGAGGGATCGTGCGGCCCTCCTCATCGACCTTGCCGCAATCGTGGAGCAATGCCGCCTGCAGGAGATATGGGTCAGCGTGACCTGCGCGCATCAGCGCGTGATAAACATCGAGGCTATGGCGCTGAACGAACCGCGGCATCCGCTCAAAGAGGAGCAATTGCGGGTCGCTCAGCACACGCACCAGCAGCACTCGTTCTTCAAGATGAATGATAGCGATCAGGGCTGAGATGAACTGCCGGATCCGGTAGAACCACCGTTGTCGTGACAACAATGGATGTACTCCCGACCGTTCATCTCTGGACTATATGATCTCATCGATCTGCGCTGCCAGGTCGAAATCCTTGCGGGTCAAACCGCCTGCGTCATGCGTGCTCAGGCTGAGTGTTACTTTTCGCCAGCGAACGTCGATATCGGGATGATGCCCTGCGGCTTCGGCGAGGAACGCAACATTGACGACGAATGCAATAGCGGATGGAAATGAGGGGAGTTGAAAGGTCTTGCGAATTTCGTTCCCCTGACGAGTCCATCCGGTCAGGTCGCCGAGACGCTCTTCGATCTCGGCGTCATTCAGCAGGTCTGCCATGAATACTCTCCTTACATCCACGAACGATGCGAAACGACCGGTTCGATCCTATCGCATCTTTCATTTTCAGGACACACGTTTTGTGAGACACTCCCCGAAACAGCAGATGGCGATGGATGACGCCACGTGCCCACTCACAGTATACCAGGAGTTGCACAGAACAGAGTCAAGTCCTGATTCAACGAGATGTTGCACAATACTTGCCCCTGGTGACCGTCTTGCGGCGGACGTTGGCTTCGACAGGCTCAGCCGCCGTCTGCCGCTCCAAGTTCTCACACGAACGTGCGGTCAGTTCGCCCGGCGGCTGAAGCCGCGGGCTGCGGTTGCCAAGCCTGCGCGATCCTGATCTGTGCATTGAACACAACGCCCTCTGTTGGGCAACAGAGGGACGTATAGACCGGGGAATCTGCATCAATCGAGATAACCGCGCAACTTCTTGCCGAGGTGGGGATGGCGCAATTTCCGCAGCGCCACGGCTTCGATCTGACGAATTCGCTCACGGGTAATGCCGAACTCCGTGCCCACTTCCTCGAGTGTGCGGTAACGACCATCCTTCAGCCCATAGCGCAACTGGATAATCTTCCGTTCACGCTCAGGGAGTTTTTGAAGCACCTCTTCGAGTTGCTCACGCAGCATCGACGAAGCAGCAGCCTCGGCAGGGGTCGAGATACGATCATCCTCGATAAAGTCGCCCATACGGCCTTCGCCTTCCTGACCCACCGGCATTTCCAGCGAAAGCGGGTGCATCGACGCTTCCAGGGTGCGGCGCACTTTCGTCGAACTGATGCCCATCGCATCGGCAATCTCTTCCGGGGTCGGTTCGCGCTGCATCATCTGCTGGAGTTTATGCGAGGCGCGCTTGACCTGACTGATCGCTTCGCCCATATGCACCGGCAGGCGAATGGTGCGGCTCTGGTCGGCGATAGCGCGCGTGATCGCCTGGCGGATCCACCATGTTGCGTAGGTGGAGAACTTGTGCCCTTTGGTGTAGTCGAATTTTTCGACTGCGCGCATGAGGCCGATATTTCCTTCCTGCACCAGGTCCATCATCGTCAGCCCATACGATGTATATTTTTTGGCAATCGAGACGACCAGACGCAGATTGGCCTGGATCAGGTGCTGACGCGCTTCGTTCCCCTGCGCAACCTGCTGTTCGTACATCAAGCGCTCCTGCCAGGAGCTGTACTCCTCGCATTCGAGCGCTCGCCGGGCGCGATGTCCGGCCTCCATCGCTTTTGCCAGCATCACTTCCTGCTCTGCCGACAACAATGGAACCTGTCCGATCTCCTGCAGGTACATTCGAACCGGATCATCGAGCGCCACATCGGTCAGGTCCGGCATTTCCGTCAGCAGTTCATCATCGCCGGCCGCACCATGGTCGCTCATATCGAGCGGGGTTTCGACTACCCGAATGCCTTCTGCCTGGAGTGATGCGTACAGTTGATCAACATCGGCGACGTGATGCTCGGGCTGCGGGAGGGCTTCGAGGATTTCGTTATAGGTGAGGTATCCACGTGTGCGCCCAATGTCGAGCAGATACTCAATCGCCGGCGCCCACGCCTGTTGTGTCTGTTCCACGATCTCGGTGGTCATGGATTTGCCTTCTCGTGTTGACTTCACTAGCGGCCATGCAAAGGACCTCCCCTTGCAGACCTTGCGAATAACAACTGTAGGAAAGGGTTATCTGGCAACAAGACGGGGCTAAGAGTAAACGACTCTAAGCCCCCAACTTCATTGCCTGACCAAAGCGCAAGCCTGGCGCTCTGTTGTTTCTTGCGCTACTATACATTAGCAAGTGGTTAAAGTCAACCCCCTTATCCACGGATGTTATAAACACTTTGTCCACAATGTTCACAGCTATGACTATCACGACGCGCCGGATTGGGTCATCGGGGTGCTGGAGCGAATTCAGGCGTCGCCTGAACAGTCTCGTGCGCTCGCCATGACAGAATACAGTAGCGCGTAGATGCAGTTCGGCAGGCTCACCGCAACGAGGAGTAGAACGATGCAGTTATTATAATTGGAGCGAGTTACAACACCGGAGTCACATCATGCATTTTCGCGAGTCGTTGGAAGCCGCCGCGCGGCGGAATCAGAGCCGGTTGTGCGTGGGGTTAGACCCGGAACCAACTCGCATGCCGGATCATCTGCCGAAAGATGCCGATGGCATCTATGCGTTTTGCGCCGCCATTATGGACGCCACTGCCGACCTGGTTTGCGCATTCAAGCCGAACGTCGCCTTCTTCGAGGCGCATGGCGCAGCCGGCTGGTCGGCGCTCGAACGTCTTATCCGGCGCCGTCCGGGACCGCCTATCATCCTCGATGCCAAGCGCGGCGATATTGGTTCCACGGCTGAAGCATATGCACATTCGGTGTTCACGGCGCTCGGCGCCGATGCGGTGACATTGAATCCGTATCTTGGCAGCGACGCGCTCGAACCATTTCTGCGGCACGCCGATCGCGGATGTTTTATTCTCTGCAAAACGTCCAATCCTGGCAGCAGCGATGTGCAGGATGCGCGGCTGGCGGATGGACGCCCATTGTACATAGCGGTTGCTGAGATGGCGCGTGATCACTGGAATAGGCATGGCAACGCAGGGCTGGTCGTCGGCGCCACGCACCCTGCGGCGCTGGCAGACATCCGGCGCATTTGCCCGGACATGCTGATCCTGGCGCCAGGAGTCGGGGCGCAGGGCGGTGATCTGGAGGCGACCGTGCGCGCCGCCGCAGCGGGCGGTGATCCGCAGTTGATTGTCAATGTGTCGCGCGCCGTCCTGTATGCGGATCGGGGCGCGAACTTCGCTGCGGCGGCGCGCGTAGCGGCGCGTCGGCTGCGCGACGCCATTAATGCCGCTCTGTAAACCGTTGCAGGCGACGTTCCATGCTCGCATTTCTCCTGGACGCGCGGGCGTCTCACCTGAAGCGTAACGAGTGACGATCGCCTGCCTGTCCTTTGGCGCTTGTGGAAACCATTTCGCTGCCGATGTTCCATTTCGAGGACTGCCCCCGCCCCCCCGTGTTGCGTGGACAGCAGAGCCGTCGGTCCCGGCGGTGAGCCGTAACCGACGATGCTCGTGTTGTATAATGGCGGGAAGTGCATCATTATGGGAGACTCAGGGTATTGAAGGCGGGAAGGTTGCAGGTGGGAACGTGCAGCATAGCGCGTCCTAGCTCCTAACCCTTAAACCCTAACCCCTACTAGAGAGGACCCGCTATGGCGCGGGGGCATGACATGGAGCGCGTGGTCGCCGATAATCGCAAGGCGCGCCACGATTATTTCATCGAAGAAACCTACGAAGCCGGGGTAGCGCTGACCGGCAGCGAGATCAAATCGATCCGCGCCGGTCAGGTGAACCTGCGCGGCGGATATGTGCGCATCGTCAATGGCGAGGCGTGGTTGTACGATGTCCATATCGCGCCTTATGAGCAGTCGGGGAAATATTTCAATCACGAGCCGACCCGACCGCGCAAGTTGCTGTTGCATCGACGCGAAATCTCGCGCATTGCCGGGCAGGTCGAGCGGCAGGGGTACACGCTCGTGCCGCTTCGCCTATACCTGCGTGGAGGGCGCGCGAAAGTCGAGATCGGTCTGGCGCGCGGGAAGAAGACATACGATAAGCGGGAGGATATTGCACGCCGTGAGGCGCGCCGCGATATTGATCGCGCACTCAAGGAACGAACACGACGCTGATGGGGTCGCCAAACCTGCCCTGGCGTTGTTTATGGAGCGATCAAGCAAAACCTGGACAATCAAGGATGGGGAGCGGTTCACGCCGGCTTCGACACGCTCAGCCGGCTTCGACACGCTCAGCCACCGGCAGCGGCGACCGGCTCGACTAACGCCGGCTTCGACAGGCTTCGCTTCGACAGGCTCAGCCAGCGTCAGCCGCAGACGGTCAGTGCAACATCCGGTTGTTCGCTCTATGAGAGCGGCTCTTGTTCGGTTTCCTTCAGGCTTTGCCGTCCCGGCGGATCGAACGACGGGTCCTGGAAGCAGTATCCGATGCCGCGCACGGTTCGAATCAACATCGGATTAGCAGGATCGGGTTCCAGTTTCTCGCGCAACCAGCGCACATGGACGTCAATCGTCCGGTTCGACCCGAGGAAATCGCTGCCCCAGACACGCTCCAGCAGCAGATCGCGCGATAAGGCGACGCCGGCATTGTGCATCAGGCAGGCGAGCAGGTCGAATTCTTTATGCGAGAGTTCGATCTCACGCTCCTGGTACCAGACCCGCCGGCTGTTGCGATCCAGTTGCACTGGACCGACGCTGAGCACACTGGAAGCCGGCGTCTGCCGTTGACGCTCGTTCCAGCGCAGAATCGCCCGTACTCGCGCCAGCAGTTCACCCATGCTGAACGGCTTCACCACATAGTCAATGGCGCCGAGTTCCAGTCCAGCAATGCGATGCGCTTCGTCGTGCAGCGCAGTCAGCAGCACAATCGGAACGGCGGTCTCTTTTGCGACTGCGCGACAGACAGAAAACCCATCCAGCCCTGGCAACATCACATCGAGAATGATGAGATCGGGGTGCACACGACGCACCATTTCCAACCCCGTCAGCCCATCGGCAGCGGTGGTTACCTGAAAGCCAGCCCGCTCAAAATTGTAGGAGAGCGTTTCGAGCAGAACGCTATCATCTTCTATCAGGAGTATTGTCGCCATGGCCCTACTCTAACAAATAAGCATTAACGCTCTGTTATGCCACAGTTAAACTCATGCGGAGTTTTACGAGTCTTCATAATGATCACATCTTCGTAACATACCTGATGCAATATTGCTTATAAACACACCCGGTCCGTTGCCTATAATCATCCACAGGAATGACAGGACATGGTTTGGCGAAAGAGGCTGTCGTATGACCCAGATACCTCCCACCCTGCAACGTGCGGTTCGTGGCGACAAAAATCCGCTCGATGTGATCGAACAGAGCCTGCGCAATACCATTTTTGGACAGGAGCGCGCAATCGAGGCGATCATTCGGGTGCTCAATCGGGCGCGTTTCGGCTTCGCAGCCGGCAACTCGCGCCGTCCGCGCGCCACGTTGCTCTTCCTGGGTCCCACCGGCGTCGGCAAAACCGAGACGGCGCGGCGTCTGGCACAGTTGTTGCGGCCCGATGGCGAGGCATTTCTCAAGATCGACTGTTCGCTCTTCTCGCAGGGGCACGAGGTGTCGGCGCTGGTCGGCGCACCGCCGTCGTATGTCGGGCGTGACCAGAAGCCGTTGTTGAACCCCGATATTATCGAACAGGAAAATAGTGTGGTCTTGTTCGATGAGATCGAAAAGGGTCAACCGGAATTATGGAATCTGCTGCTCCAGATCATGGAAGATGGCGAAATCCTGCTGCTGAACGGCGGACGGCGCGTATCGTTCAGTAACAGCATTATTGTTCTGACCACGAACGTTGGCGCTAAGGAGATGGTTGATTTTCTCGACCAGCGCACGATTGGCTTTCGCACGTCGCGGCAGGACGTAGAGGCGACCGGACGGCAGATCTATCAGATCGGGTTCGAAGCGTTGCAGAAAGTCTTCCAGCCGGAGTGGATCAATCGCATCGACGAGATTGTTGCGTTTCGTCCGCTGTCGAGCGAGGTGCTGCGCCAGGTGCTCGATCGGATGGTGAAGGAAGCGAATGATCAGTACCTGCGCCACGGCATCCACGTGACATTGACCGAGGAAGCGCGTGAGTATGTATTGCGCAAGGGGTTCGAGCCACGCTTTGGCGCTCGCCCGCTGCGGCAGCAACTCCTCAAGCTGATCGAGGCTCCGCTTGCCGATCTGATGGCGTCCGGCGGCATTCCGGCAGGTAGCCGGGTGTTCGTCGTCGCCACAGGGGTGGATCGCCACGGCGAAGCGCTCGAGTTCTACCACGAACCGGCGCCAGAACTGCTCGTACAGGCGCAGGAACTGCGCGCCGCAGAAGTGGGACGCTCAACAAGCGATGGACCACAGCAACCGAGCGTTGGTCTGACGACCGACCGCGGGCATACCATGGAATACTCCACCGGTCCGCTCGGCGCTCGCGGACCACGCGCCATACCGCGCCGCACCGACGAACGACGTTGAGGCGTCACCACGGAGACACAGAGCACACAGAGGGGCTTCATTCGTGCGATGTCGCCACGCTCTCTGCGCCTCTGTGGTTACTGCCCGGTTGCGAAAACGCTGAAGGGTTACCACAGAGACACAGAGGACGCAGAGGGGCTTCATTCGTGCGATGCCGCTGGGCTCTTCGCCTCTGGCAGTTAAGCCGCTGCATCGCAAAGGAGTTATCATGCCAGACGTGCAAGACCTGAACCCGATTACTGAGGCTATCATCGGTGCGGCTATCAATGTTCATCGTGCTCTCGGTCCCGGTCTGCTGGAGTCCGCCTATGAGACCTGTCTGGTTCATGAATTATTGCAACTCGGTCTGCATGTCGAACAACAAAAGCCTCTGCCGGTCGTGTACAACGGCATCCGTCTGAATTGCGGCTATCGCCTGGATATTGTAGTGAACGAGGCAGTCATTGTCGAACTCAAGACGGTTGAGCACCTGTTACCCATTCACGAAGCGCAGTTGCTATCATATCTCAAACTTTCAGGATGTCGAGTCGGGTTGCTGATTAACTTCAACGTACCAGTGCTAAAAAAGGCATCCGTCGGATGGTGCTGTAAACAGGAAATGTCACCACGGCGACACAGAGCACACAAAGGGCCGGAAGTTCCTGACATGTCTCTATCTCTGCGCTCTCTGTGTCTCTGTGGTTCATACTCCATCCCTCTCATTCTACGATCCGCCCGTCGCGCAACTGGTAGACGATGTCGGCGAAATCGAAGATCGCCCGGTCGTGAGTTGCCATGATCAGAGTCACGCCTTCGGTGCGAACGATAGTGCGCAGCAGGGTCAGCAGATTCCGTCCGGTCGTCGAGTCGAGTTCGCCAGTCGGCTCGTCCGCCAGCAGCAGCCGGGGGCGTGACACGAGCGCGCGGGCAATAGCAACCCGCTGTTGCTGCCCGCCCGACATTTCGGCGGGACGGTGCGTCGCCCACCGTTCGAGTCCGACCAGCGCCAGGGCTGCTTCGGCGCGCTGCCGCCGTTCGCGCCCGGAACGCACCCCGGCGATCCGTAGCGGCATCTCGACATTCTCCCATGCCGACAGGATCGGCAGCAAGGCGAACGATTGGAAGATAAACCCGATTTTCTCGCGCCGCAACCGCGTCAACTGATCCTGGTTCAAGCCGTTCAACGCCTGCCCGAAGAGCGCCACCTCCCCTTCGGTCGGCTGGTCAAGCCCGCCGATCATGTTGAGGAGCGTCGTTTTGCCGGAACCGGAACGTCCCATGAGCGCGACAAACGCGCCTTCTTCGACCGTCAGGCTGACATTGCGCAGCGCGAGCACCCGTTCATTATTGACCGTATAAGCGCGTGTGACATTGGCGACACGCACAGCCGGGATCACAGCAGCGGTTGACATAGCAGCATCAGAAGACGGTTACGACCGTCGGCGTTGCAAGAGGCTCATCCACTTTTTGATGCCGCGCGGTTTTTCGGGCGGCGGCTCGTCTGGTTCGGTCAGGCGTTTGACCGACGGCGTCGCCTGGGCAACCGGACGCAAGACCAGACCTTCGGGCGTCTCTTCCATCCGAATGCGATCGCCGATGTTGTAGCGTTCACGGATTTCCTTCGGGATTTGCAGTCGCCCGGCAGAGTCGAGCATCACCAGTTCCTCAAAGACGTGCTCGCGCGCTGCGCCGTCGCCATTGACCTGGTCGGCGGCTTCAGTCTCCACACGCCGGGTTTCGCTGCTGGTCTTCCCATCGCGGATCGCCACCACGCGATCAACGAAGCGCGCAATATTCGGATCGTGCGAGACGATCACGACCGTCAAGCCGTAGGCGCGGTTCAGTTGATGAAAGATTTCAAAGATGGTCTCAGCGGTATGGGAGTCGAGTTCGCCGGTCGGTTCATCGCCAAGGAGGAGCGCCGGACGGTTGGCGAGGGCGATGGCAATTGCAACCCGCTGCTGTTCACCGCCGGAGAGTTGCGCCAGACGATGGTTGCGCCGGTGGGACAGCCCGACCGCATCGATCAATTCACCGGCCCATTCCCGCCGCTCACGCGCGCCAACTCCCGCCATGATCATCGGCAGTTCGACATTCTGCTCGACGTTCAGGTAGGGAATCAGATTGCGCGCTTTCTGCTGCCACACAAAGCCGACATACTGACGACGGTAGCGGTCGAGCTGAGCATTGTTGAGTTTCAACAGGTCATTGCCGGCAACGATGACTTTGCCGGCAGAGGGGCGATCCAGCCCGCCCAGCACGTTGAGCAGCGTCGTTTTACCGCTGCCGCTTGCGCCGACCAGCGCCATCACCTCGCCGGGTTGCACCATCAGGTCGAGACCCTGGAGCGCAACGATTTCGACCTCGTCGAGTTTGTAGATCTTGACCAGATTTTCGCAGAGAATCAGTGGTTCGCTCATGCCACTCGCCTCGAACGCCGGGCATCCGGCATCATATGGCTTCTCCCAGTTTGACTGCCTGGAACAGTTTCATGCGCCGCAACAGGGCGATGGTGATCAGCACTGCTGCAATCAGCATGGCGCCGAAGACCACGTAGATAATAGTGATCTGCTCCCAGGCGATCTGCACGATGAACGGCGGAATCTGCGCGTTGGCGCCGCGTCGGACCTGCAAAAACGGAATGAACAGTCGGCTGGCGGTGACGCCGATCAGGGTGCCGCCGATCATGCCGGCGCCGATGATCAGCGCCTGTTCCCATGCCAGCAGCGCGCCGAGTTGCCGGGTCGAAAGCCCGATAGCGCGCAGCATGCCCAATTCGACGAACCGGCGCTGAAACGAGAGCGCCGAGTAGAACAGAAATCCAAGCACCGTCAGAAAAGCCGAGGCAATGAACCCGACCGACAGCAACCCGTAGAACCCCTGTCGTTCAGGGCGCGCGTGTTCGGCAACAATTGTGGTTGGCGCAAACCCGCGCTCGAAGGTGCGCAACCCCAATTCGCGGATGCCTTCATCAATCGTCCGCCGATCGACGCCTGGCGCCAGCCGCAGCCAGACGTCGTAGGGATACTGCCCGCCCTGCATATCGAAGGCATAATCGAGGTTTCCGATCAGGAACGGTCCATCCCCCGGATACACGGTCGGGAAGAGGTTCACATATCCCGCAACTGTGACAGGCACACGCACCTTCCGGTCGAGATCGTTCATCATCACCTCGAAGCGATCACCGGGGCGCAGGCGATTCTGGGCAGCGAACCCGCTGTTGACTAGAACGGCGGACGGGTCATCCGCCAGGCGATTCATCAGTGCGCCGAGCGACTCGCCGGCATAATCGGCGCGCCAGTGAATGACGCCGGTCAGGTCTACCCGATCAACGCCGATGAAACGGGCAGGGATGGCGCGATTGGCGAGGCTGATCTCAACCTGACTGATCGACACGCGCGTTGCGGCTTCGACGCCGGGGATGGTCAGGTAATCGGTGACCGGCAGGAACATAAAGCGCGCCTCCTGCATCCCGTCGGACGCCGGCGGTTGCTGTGGTTGCATTCCCGCCATTGGACCGGAAAAGCCGCCGCTCTGCCCCAGGTCGTACAGCCGGATGTCACTGCCGGTCTCGTAGTACACCTGATCGATCAGGTGACGGTCGAGCGTCTGCGCCATGGATGCGGTGAAGGTTGCCAGACTGAGCGTAAGGGTGAGCAGCAGCACCGGACCGGTGTAGGCGCCGGGGGTGCGCGCCAGGTAGCGCAGCGCCATCACGGTTGCCACGCCGCTCATCTGGCGCGCCAGCCATTCCAGCGCACTCATCGCCAGCGGAAAGATGCGCGTCGCTACCAGCGCCAGGGTGAACATATAGAGTGTTGGCGCCAGTAAGAGGAGCGGGTTGCCGAAGGGGTCGTCGGCAGCGCCGAGGAATGCCACTGTACCGCGCTGCTCCAGGAGCGTATAGCCGTAGTAGACCGGCGCCAACAGCAGCAGATCGAGATACATCCGCTGCCAGAACGGTTTGCGCGTGGCTCGCGCGCGTTCGCTCTTGAACGACACGATGGTGTACCGCGCAATGCCAAATGCGGGCAACAGGCTCGCCATCACCATCAGTCCCAGCATCTGCCAGGCGCGCTGCCAGGCGTCAGGGGTCAACTCAATCGGCAGCAGTTCACCCGGCTGCACATCGAGGAACGAGCGCGTCCAGGTCATGAACAAGGCGGCGCCCTGCCCCAGAGCGATTCCCGCCGCCAGCGCGACGATGCCGAGCAGCAAGCCTTCAATCAGATACATCACGAGCACCTGCGCGCGCGAAGCGCCGCGACTGCGCAGCACGGCGATCTCATTGCTCTGGCGCTGCACCACCAGCCCGGCGACCAGCAGAATGAAATAGGCAATCAATCCGAGCACCGGAATGCTGAAGATCGTCAGGATAAGGGTCAGCCGTTGCACCTGGCGCTGATGCTCCGCCAGCGCCTGCGCCGGTGAGATGTCGATACGCGATCCCGGCAGGATCGTGGTTATGTCGGTTGCGATGCGACTGATGCGCGCGCGCACATCGCCGACATCCGAGGAACGCACGCTGCTCCCATCCGCGATCATATACCACGTTGCCACATAGACCGGCCTGGGGTTCACAGATGTCAGGCGTTCGCGGAAACTCCGCTCCGGCACAAAGAGCGTGTCGTAGAGGGTTGTTGGATCATAGAACCAGTAGTCGCTGCCCGGATCGCGCACACGCCAGACCCCGGCGATGCGAATGGGATAACTCTGTTCGACGCGCTGTTCCTGCGGACCAAGAATGAGATACTCCTCGCCAACCTGAAAGCCGAGGCGTCCCGACAGATCTTCCGAGATCAGCACTTCGACCGGTCCATCGGCAGACGCCGATTGCGGCAGTGCGCCGTCGATGATGTCGATATGCTGCTCAAAGTCCGTGGCGAAAGCGGTATTGACGAAGATCAGCGGTCTTCCGACGCCGCCGGCGGGCATGAGCGGCGCTTTATCGGTGGCGACGTAGCGCACCGCAGTTGTGATCGGCAGACCGAGGCGTTCCGCCAGTTGGGTGCGCATATACTCATCGAGCGGAGCATAGTCGCGCCAGGAGATGACCCCGGTCTGCGAGCCGAGGTAGCGGAACATAAAGGCGAATGGCGGTCGTTTCGAGCCTGCCTCTCCCTGCGCCAGTTCATCGCGCAGAATGCGATAGCCGACCGCCTCGGCATACACGGGAATGCTGACCGTCAACCCGATAGCGACGATGAACCCGACGGCGATGGCGAGCATCAACCCCAGGTGGCTCCACAGCCGCCGACTGACGATGCGCAGGACGCCGATCAACGATCCCGGCGACCACCATCGGCGCCAGCGCTTCAGCGAGAGACGGGAAGCGGCGGGATGCGACGAGCCAGGGGTAGATGTTGTGGCCATATCGAATCACCGTGTGATGTGATGCCAGAGAGACGGTGCGATGCACCGTCTTTACTGACCGACGACGATGTCGCCCTCTTGCACCCCTTCGAGGATTTCGATCCGTTCCAGGCTGACGATGCCGACCCGCACGTCCTGGCGGCGCTGGCGATCGCCCTCTTTGACGACGACGAACCGACGGCCCTCGAAGGCGCGCACCGCCTGCGGCGGCAGCCAGAGCGCATCCTCGACCCGCTTCAGTGTAATGACCACCTGCGCCAGATCGCCGACTTCGAGATCGACGCCGGACGCCTGAAAGTCGATGTGGTAGGCGCGATCGGGGTTGATCGTCGCCGCGCTGCTGGTGAGCGTGGTGGGCAATTTCGTCACTACGCCGTCGAACACCCTGCCCGGCGCGCGCGAAAAGGTGATCTGCACCTGCTGACCCAACCCAATGCGCGAAGCGTCCTGTGATGCGACGTTTTCGACCAGCAATTCTTTTTCGGTGTCATCCATCACAGTGATGACGGCGCGATAGGCGGTAATCTGATCGCCGGGTTTATTGCCGACCGTCGCCACCTTGCCGTTGAAGGGGGCGTAGAGGCGCATTGCTTCCATTTGCGTCTTCAGGCGCTCGACTTCCAGTTGCGCGGCGGCGACCCGACCTTCGAGTTCGCTGTCTCCGATCTGCTTCGCTTCATCGACTGCAATCTGCGCGCGCTCGACATTGCGCCGCGCGCGCGCCAGGTCTTCGGGCTTTGGTCCGCGCGTCAACGTGTCAAATGCTGTCTGCGCCTCGGCCAGCAGCGCCTCGGCGCGCGCGATTGCCGGTCCTTCGTTCTGACGCGCCTGGTCATACGCCAGTTGCGCCTGGCGAACCGCCATCTCCGCGTTGCGCAGTTCGGCTTCGGCACGCTCGAAGGCTTCTTTCACCGCGTTGTAGCGCCAGTCCTGCGGTTTATCCCTGACGTCGTTCCATTCCGTCAACGCGCGCAGGTAGGCGGTCTGGATTGCGGGCAGCGCATTGGACGCCTGTGCGAGCGCCATTTCGGCGCGCGTCTTTTCGGCAGAAGCATTGGTGCGCACCTGTTCGAGATTCGCCTGCGCCTGCGCCAGATTTGCCTGCGCCCGCGCCAGTTCGAGCGGATCCGGCGGCTCTTGCAGGCGGCGCAGTTGCGCCTGCGCTTCTTCCAGGTCGAGTTCGGCACGGCGAATTGCCGCGTCGCGCTGCGCCTTCGCGCGGTTCAGCACCAGTTGCGCCTGTTCCAGCGCCACTTCCGCCTGCCGCAACTGGTTCGGCAGATCGCCCATTTCCAGTTCGGCGAGCAACTGTCCCTTCGTGACCGGATCGTTGCGGTCGACGTACAACACTTTGAGAAAACCATTCTGGGTGAATGACAGTTCCACCTGTTTGGTCGCGGCGACAAACCCGCTGACCTTGATCTCATCGACGACCACGCCGCGCTGGACGACGTATGTCGGTTTCTCCAGCACATTCTGGACCGGACGCGGCGTGGGGGTCGGCGCCGTCTGCGCCGTCGCACCGCCACAGGCGGCGAGCAGTGCGATCAGCAGGAGGAAGAGCGTGACGCGGGGAAGGAAGGAGCGGTAGTTCATATGCTATCCGTCAATTGCAGCCATCAGGCACAATTCGATGCCAGACGAGACTCAAGGCCTTCTCTGCCAGAAATATCTTTGGAGTCAACTGTGACGCCGTTATGCCACAATTCGTATTCACTCAGATCCATGTCATTATTCCAGGATACGCCATATCCGCCTGGATCAACAGTAATCGCCTTAAAAAAGGCTTCCTGGTTCAGCAGACGAAAACGTTCGAGATGCACAATCTGACGGCAATCATAGACTTTTTGCGTTCCGTCGGCAAATGTCACTAATAACCGTTTTCCTTCGAGAGGAGAAACAGATCGTATTCTTGGAATCTTCATTCAGTCACTCCAGTCCCGGTAGACATTTGAACTCGTTCATCTGCCACATGTGCAACAGTTCTTGCTGGTATTGCTCCGTCCATTCCATGACTAACCGCTGCACACGCATGGAAAGGTCGCCTTCGAGCATGTCGAGGGTCTGGATATCGAAAACGGCATTTTACTCGCCATAAAGCGCATGGAAGTGCGGAACACCGTGTTCGCTCCGGCTGAAATGCATCTTGATGATAATGCCGTAAAAACGGATAATGACTGGCATATCTGATCTCCCCGACACTCTCTATTATACCCTTCTCCAGACTACACGCGCGGCAGCGGCGCGACCTGCGCAGCGTCGTGCGGCGCACGTCGCCACAGCACGAAGAGATAGACCTGCACCACCCATCCGACGAGCGCCCAGCGCCCGACGACCAGCGGCACATCGCCAAGAACGTCCGCAACGCTGCTGAGGAGCAGCCCGCTCACCTGGCTCACTCCCATCACAACGAGCATGTAGACCCCCATCACCCGTCCGCGCATGTCGTCCGATACGGTCATTTGCAGCAGGGTGTTCGTCAGGGTCAGCACCATAATTCCTGCCCAGCCGATCGCCGCCAGCAGCGCCATCGCCAGCACGAATGATCGAGTGAGGGTGAATGCGCCGAGGAGCAGCATGTAACTGAGCAAGGCGACTGAACGGACGCCACCCTGCGGCAACCGGTCGCCGAGGAGGGTGATCATGAGCGCCGCCGCCAGTGCGCCCGCAGCGTTGGTCGACGCCAGAATGCCGAAACCCTGGGCGTCAGCGCCGAGTACGTTGCGCGCAAAGTAGGGCATGAGCGGGAAGTACGCCAGTCCGAAGACGCAGTGCGCGGTAATCTGCAACAACAGCAGCCGCACCCGCGCATCCTTGCGCATATAGGCGAACCCCTCGCGCATCTGCTGCACGTTGCTCCGACGCGGCGGCGCGACGAACGGGCGCAACCGCATCATGAGCAGCCCGCCGATCACTGCCAGGACGCTCAAACCGTTGAACAGAAACGCCGGACCTTCACCGGTGGCGGCGACCAGCGCCCCGGCAACCGCCGGTCCAATGATCCGCGCACCGTTCATGACGGTCGAGTCGAGCGCGATAGCGTTCATCAGGTCGTCGCGCCCGACGAGTTCGATTGTGAACGCCTGGCGCGCCGGGTTCTCGAACGCAGACGCAATGCCGACCATCAGCGCGGCGATCAGGACGTGCCATACCTGTACCGATTCGCTGAAGATGAGCAGTGCCAGAAGCAGCGCCATCGCCATTGCCGTTCCCTGGGTCGCCAGCAGCAAGGTGCGCTTGGAGACTCGATCCGCCAGGGCGCCGGCGGGGATGGAGAGGAGCAGCACCGGCAGTGATTGCGCTGCGGCGATTGCTCCCAACCAGAACGGCGCATCCGTCAGGCGCAGCACCAGCCATCCCTGCGCTGTCGCCTGCATCCAGAAGCCGATATGCGCGATGAGTTGTCCGAAGAACAACAGGCGATAGTTGCGATGATGCAATGCACGCAGCGCGTGCGGCATGCGAAGGCGGCGATGCAGCGGCGGGACGGACGGGGAACACGGCACAGCAGTGAACTCCTCATCGAGCATCTGAAGGGAATGCTATAATAGCATATATTGTGGTGCGCGGTTCTTATGAGTCGATGCCGAAACCAGCGCGCGCGTCGTCCCGCTCATCTGCTCCAATACACTGGTCGTCATCGTCCGGAGTCGAGTTTGCGTCTTCCTGACGCCATGTAGTGCGGCAGTCGTCAGTGCTGCGCCAACACACGATGACTGCACGGAGTCATAACCATGCCGGATGCCATTTCGTTTGCCGACATTCTTGCCGCCCGCGATCGTCTGCGCGGCATTGCTCACCTGACACCGGTGGCGACCTCGTGCACCCTTGACGCGATGACGAAGCGCGCCATCTTCCTCAAGTGCGAAAATCTCCAACGCGGCGGCGCATTCAAGTTTCGCGGCGCCTACAATATGATCAGCCGCCTGCCGGACGACGCGCGGCGGCGTGGCGTCGTCGCCTACTCGTCAGGAAACCATGCGCAGGGGGTTGCCCTTGCTGCGCGCTTGCTCGACACGCCTGCCATCATCTGCATGCCCTCCGATGCGCCTGCGGTCAAGGTGGACGCCACCCGCAGCTATGGCGCTGACATTGTGTTCTACGACCGCATGCGCGACGACCGCGCGGCGCTGGCGCAGCGCATCGCCGAGGAGCGTGGCGCAACGCTCGTGCCGCCCTACGATCACCCGCACATCATGGCAGGTCAGGGAACAGCGGCGCTCGAACTGCTCGAACAGGTCGATAGCATCGACACGCTGGTTGTGCCAATCGGCGGCGGCGGATTGATTTCCGGCTGCGCCATCGCCGCTCACGGCGTGAACCCCGCCATCCGGGTCATTGGCGTCGAACCGGACGACGCCGACGATACGCGCCGCTCGCTGGAGGCGGGCGAGCGCATCACCATCCCGCCGCCCGTCACGATTGCCGATGGGCTGCGCGTCACGACGCCCGGCGTATTGACGTTTCCGATCATGCAGCGCCACGTTGCGCAGATTGTCACCGTAAGCGACGATGAGATCCGGGAAGCGATACGCTTCGTGATGCTACGAATGAAACTGGTCGTCGAGCCGAGCGGCGCGGCTGGAATCGCCGCAGCACTTGCCGGCCTCCTGCCGGACGCGGCGCAGCGCGTTGGAATTATCGTGTGCGGCGGCAATATCGACCCGCCATTGCTGGCGTCGTTGTGGAAAGAGCGTTGAATATTGGACGTTGTAATCATACAAAGGCACGAAGTTACGATGGAGCATCTCTATTCCTTTGCGCCCTTGTGTGAGCGTATTCACGCCCTTCTGATGGAGAACCCGGAGATATGACCGATGCTATCGCCGCAGATCTGGCAAGCCCCACGTTTCTTGCCGATCCCTACCCGATGTACCGGCGGTTAATCGAGCAGACGCCGGTCTTCTGGCTGCCGCATAGCAATGCGCCCGGCGGCATGTGGTGCGTTGCGCGCTACGACCACGTGACGTTCATGCTGCACGATGCGCCGGTCTTCAAAGATACGAGTCGCATTGCTCCACCCGATAGTCTGACCCCGCTCGACCGGGCGATGTTGCAGCGTGACCCGCCCGACCACACGCGGCTGCGGCGGTTGGCGAGTCACGCCTTTACGCCGCGCCGCGTCCAGCGTCTCGAACCGCGTATCGAACAGATGAGCCTGGACCTGCTCAAGCGTATTCGTGAACGCGGAACGGTGGATTTTATTGCAGACTATGCCCGACCCCTGCCGATTATGGTCATTGCGGAACTCCTCGGCGTGCCGTTCGAGGATCACGACCGATTCAGCGCATGGTCGGATCAAGTCATGATCGGGAGCGATTCGGTGCTTGGCGGCGAGGAGGCGGCGCGCAGGTCGCAGGAAGCGATGGCGTCGCTGGTCGCCTACTTTACGGCGCTGATTGCACAGCGGCGCCGGCAGCCGCGTGATGATCTGATCAGCGCCCTGATCGCCGCACGCGACGCCGGAGACCAACTGAGTGAGGATGAACTGCTGGGGATGTGCGTCCTGCTCCTGATCGCCGGTCACGAGACGACGGTCAACCTGATCGGCAACGGGTTGCTAACCCTACTGCGCCACCCGGAACAACTGGCATTGCTGCGCCAACACCCGGAATACCTGACATCCGCCATCGAGGAGATGCTGCGCTACGAAAGCCCGGTGCAGCGTTCGACCCCGCGGTTTGCCGCCGAGACATTCGAGATCGCGGGGCAGCGGATCGAACAGGGGCAGCAGATCAGTCTGATGTTTGGCGCCGCCAACCGCGATCCGGCGCATTTTTCCGATCCGGACCGCTTCGACATCACGCGCCATCCCAACCCGCATCTGGGGTTCGGATCAGGGATTCACTACTGCCTGGGCGCGCCGCTGGCGCGGATTGAGGCGCAGATTGCGTTCAGGCAGATACTGGAACATCTGCCGCAGATCCGCCTTGCGACCGATCAACCGGAGTGGAAACCGGTCACCTGGCTGCGCGGGCTGAGGCGCCTGCCTATCCACGTGTGATCTGGCGTGTGGCTGAAAACTCGCTTTCTGAGGCGCAGTTGGGTAGGCGGAGGCAGTGCCTTCGCCTACCCAATTCACTTTTTCAGACACGCTGTTACAGTTTGCTTCGCCCCCACAGAAAACGCGCGATGCGGCGCGAAAGCACAATCCGCCGGTCGGCGCGCTGGACCACCATGCCGTCGTGCGTGTCGGGGCGCCGAATCAGCGGCGTTCCAGAGCGCAAGCCGCGCGTCCAGAGAAACTGGAGCGCACAACTGTCCTCTCCAGCTTCCTCGTCAATGCGGGAAATGACGAACCAGGAGTCGACCGGCGCAGTAATGAGCAATTGTTCATCGGGATGCACGTCGCTGCGTCCGGGAATGGGGTTCCCATATGGGCAGGTCGTCGCCTGAGCGGTAAGCGCTTCAATCCGCGCCTCCATAACCGGCGAGAGGATCGGTTCCAGGTGTTTCGCCTCACGATACACTTCGTGCCAGGGCACTTTGAGCGTATCGCTGAGGAAACGTTCGAGCAAGCGGCGGCGGCGAAGGATCTGCGCGCCAGCAACTTCGCCTTCATCCGTCAAATGAACGGTGTTCGCATCGCTGCATAGAATCAGGCGTTTCTGTTCGAGACGTTGCAGCGCAAGAACGACCGACGGCGCCAGCGCTCGCGCACGCATCCAGTGAACGATCTGCGGGATCGCAACCGGCTCACGCCGTTCACTCAGCACAGCAATGACTTCCAGACAGGTGCGTTCGAGTCCGTCCGTTCCGTTATGATTGATATTCGTCCCATCGAAGCCGCTCAGATGCATGATTCTCAGTGTCATTGCACGTCCTGTTTCTGCGCTATGCACAGTCGCCGGCGACGATCAGACTGCTGATCTATCACGTCCCCTCGAGCATACGCGCGATCCGCGCGCGCATGGCGGCATCGGCATGCCCGGCTTCACGCGTGCCGACGCAGAGACAGTACACACCGCTCCCCGCATCGCAACGAACTTCAATCCGATAGGCGCCGGGAGCCGGCAGTGGCGGCACGTGGGTCTGAATCAGGCGATATGTACGCCCGGCGATGGTCAGCGGCGCCAGGTGCATCGCTGGCGTCACTCCTTCGGGAGGAAAACCCGGACCGAAGAGAACGATATGCGCCCGGAAGCCGGATTGATACTCGTTTTCGGGAATGAGGAGCATCGCACGGACACCGACGGCTTCGGCGACCGACCAAGCGTAGTACGCAGATGGCGCCGCTGCGCTGAGGCGACCATAGATCGCCTGGGCGAGCGTGGGATCATCAATGACGAACGGCGTTGCAGGGTCGTGTGAACCGTCCTCATTGGCAATCCCCAGATGCAGGCGCAGCAGCGTCAACAGCGTTGTCAGAAGGGCAAAGGAAGCGAGAAAGAGTGCGATCATGAGATCAATCGCCAGACATCATAGCCGAACGAGCCGACGATAATCGCCAGAATAGCGGCAGATAGCGGCAGCATATCGAAGCGGTGCGGATGGCGCGTGCGCCAGAGGTAGCGCAATCCCGAAACGAGCAACCAGAGCGCCACCAGGTCCAGCGCCATGGCGACGACCAGCGAAAAACTGCCGGCCAGCCCGATGAGCGGCAGCACAACCGGCAGAACCAGGTACTGCAATGTGCAGCGCACCCCGGAGATGACGAGCGCCAGCCCGATCGTGCGTCCTTCCTTCGCTTCTTCCGGCATCACCTCTTCTTCGACAGGCGGCGGCAGCGTGACAAAGAGCATCCGCGCCATCACACGATCAACAGCATCTGCAACTGCCATAGCGGTTTCCGTTTCCAGGCCTCTTTCAGGCTTTGGCTCATACAGCGGTGGATCGATTATAGCATGGCTCTTTACGGAAACGTCACTTTCTGATGCGCGCAATCAGGAACGACCCAACGCTCAACACAGCCAGAAGCGCGCCTGCGGGAATCTCGCTCACCAGGCCGGGCGAGGGCAACAGCATTGTCGCTCCTCGAGCCGCGAGATCGACACCGAGCAACAGGACCGCACCCAACAGCCCGACGACAATCATCTGTTGAATGCCAGACGTGGCGACAGGGCCCGCCAACCGCACTGCGGTCTGCCCGATCCACCCAATAGCGCCGACGGCAACAACAACAGCGGCGACTGCCAGTGTCGCACCTGCGTAGCGCATCCAGGACAGCCCCGGCTTGGCTACACTTCCTGTCACAACCGGTACGGTCATAAGAAAGAGAACCCAAACGCCACTCCACGTCTGCCAGTCGCGCTGCTCCAGGCTGCCGAGGGACCAGCGCACCCAGGTGGCAACCCGAACATCGCTTATCAGCAGAGCAAATGCCAATGCTGGCGCAAGCATCGCAATGCTTACTCCGACGATTCGACGTTGCCGTGTGCGCGGCAACCAGCGCAGCACAACGATACAGGCCGCAACACCGACTCCACTGCCGATCAGCGCTCCCGGCATAGCCCACTGCATATTTCCCGTAACTGTGAACGCAGCAATCGAACCCAACGCACTCAGCGACATCACACCACTCCACCCAGGATCGTGAACCTCTCCGTCTCCGGCGATCCGGCTCAGGATCAGCGTCGCAAACGCCGCCAGAGCGCCGGCGCAGCAAGCCAGGAGCGTTCTGGGAAGCCGTATGTTGAACAAAATAGCCGTTGCGATCGGGTCGGACGCCGGTACCACGATTGCAGTCAGCAGGCGTTCCGGCGAGAGCATGACGACGCCAAGCGCCAGGCTCATTCCAAACAGGATACAGAGCAACACGCCGCTGAGCGCTCCGAGTCGAACAAACCCTTTCCCTGAAGCGCTCGACGGTAAGTCTAACGTTTGTTCCATCAAACACCTCCACCAGGCGACAGTCATCCATGCGCCCGGAATGGCTCGCCACGCGGCTCGGGAACCAGGTCGGGACGACTGGTATCAAGCACGACCTCGTGCAACTCCAGTTTGCTGGGGGCGCTGAAGGTTTCGGGGGGCAACGTGTTCGAGCGCGCATGACCCAGACGAAACGCATCCGAGCGTACCCAGTTCTCAAAATGCTCCCGACTCTCCCAGACCGTCAGAACGATATACGGATCGCCGGGATTGACCGGACGCAGCAACTGATTGCTGACAAATCCCGGCATTTTATCGACCAGACCGGCGCGATTGCGAAAGTTCTCCTCGAACAGATCGGCATAGTCCGGGTTGACGAAAATTCGATTGGCAGTGGTAATCATGTACATTCCTCCTCTGGGGATCATTTCGCCCATCGTCCAACTGCTTTTGGGACTGATCGTAGCCATTGCAACCCTCCGAGCGCCTCGACGCATCCATATGTCAGGGCTGCATACCACGCCATCCACGACCACTGATCGGCAGCGACGGATGGCGACTCCGTCGCCGCAGTCGGTTGAGGAGTCATTTCTTCCGGTCGCTGTGCCGATCCTGGCGGGTCGCTCTTCAGATCACGCTGCAGAGAACGCAGTTGCGCACTAACTTGCGCCAGGTAGATGGCAATAGTCACCCAGACCAACAACACCGTCGCCATCGAGACGTAGATTGCGGATGTACTCTCGCTCATGCCAGCGCCACCTTTCGCTGTGCAATCTGCACTTCGAGACTCAAGACCTGTGAACGAACCAGGAACATCCAGATGAACATCATTGTGAAGCCAAGGTTCGATGCCAGAAAGACCCACAGTGTACGCTGATTCGCCAGCAGCCCGCTCCCCGGCGCTTCCATATTGATACGCGCCTCGCCGCGCTCCAGATC
This sequence comes from uncultured Roseiflexus sp., assembly GCA_937935075.1. GTDB lineage: Bacteria > Chloroflexota > Chloroflexia > Chloroflexales > Roseiflexaceae > Roseiflexus. The sequence continues at coordinate 45,266 of CALGYB010000081.1, forward strand.
AACCGACTCGATAGCCAGCGTGAAACGCTGTCCGGGGAACGTCGGTCGGTCGGTATAGCTACGTGATGCAAGGTCGTATCCAGGCCGCAAGATCGCCTCACTCGCCAATCCCGGCGTACTGACTTTCACCTGTGCCACAACAATGTCTCCCTGTCGCTCAAGCCCCAGCAGTTGCACTTTCTGATCGCCTAGTTGTCCGACGTGCCCGATCTTCAGCGTAATGCCATCACAGTCGCTGCCTTTGATAAATGCGCAGTTTGGATGCAGCGTACTATCCGCCATACGCGGTGCAACGAACATCAGGAACGGCATCGTCACAAACGCAAACAGACTGTAGACCGCCGCCAGACGCCGCCGCCGTTCCGGGTCATCGATGGCGCTGCGCAGCGCAAAGAGCGCAGCGTAAATCAGCAGCAGAATCAGGATCGTCACCTGGCGCGGGTCCCAGTTCCAGAAGACACCCCAGGCGATCTGCGAGAAAACCATGCCGGTCAGGGTCGACAGCAGAGTGAAGATCAACCCGCCTTCGGCAGCGGCAGTCGCCTTCGCATCATCATCGGGACGCCGCCGGCGGAGATACAGGGCGCTGTAGACCGCCGAAATCGTAAACGCAATGACTGCCACCCACGCGGTCGGAACATGGACGATGACGATCCGTCCGGCGTCACCCAGACCCTGGTACGGCGGGATAACGACGAATGTTGCAATCATCACCCCTGCCAGCCACACACCAACGAGCAGTTTCCCTATGAATCCGAGTCGTTGAGCCATACCCATGCTTTCCTTTCGTAGGGCACAATGCCAGACACGCCTCAGTTATTGTCAAATGCCAGTGGTAGCGGGATAGGCGTCAGATCCAGTTTCTGGCTTGCCTCGCGGCAGAGTTGCACAAATACGAGCAATTCTTGAGGCATAAAACGCAGAACGACGTTATCAAACGCCAGAAGCAGCGCTCCATACTTCTGGTCAATCCAGATGCTGCGCTCGACGCCGGCGTGCGCAACACACCCCGCAGCCACTGTGTCGTTCTGCACTGCCGCCTCCGCCAGACCATGCATCAGACTGAAATCATCCTGATGCACAGCCACCGCAAACGGACCGAAATCCAATTGCAATCGTCCATCGCTCAGGAGCAGAACATGCCAGTTGCGCCCATTGTGCGCTAGCACACGATACGGGGCGAGACGAAAATTCATAGCATACTCCGGTCACGCAATCATCCCCAGCCGTACTGTCGTCTGGCGCGCAGGATCAGCGCCAGAAAGAACGGTCCTCCTGCAAAGGCAGTGATCAGCCCAACCGGAATTTCGGCAGGCGCCGCCATTATGCGCGCCAGCAGATCTGCCAGGATCAGCAGGCTGGCGCCCCCAAGCGCGCAGGCAGGCAACAAAAACCGATGATCCGGTCCGGCAATCAGGCGCACAATATGTGGAACGATCAAGCCGATAAAGCCAATCGGGCCGGCAAGCGCCACGGCAGTGCCGGTGGCGAGCGCCGCCAGCAGAATGACCGCACGCTTCACTTGTTCGACGTCGATACCTAGATGGCGCGCCTCGCTTTCACCAAGCGCAAACAGATTAAGCGCCCATCCCAGACGCGGCGCCAGCAACAACGCCATCCCAATCCATGGCGCTGCAACGATCAGGGTCTCCCAGAGCGCGCCCCCTAACCCACCCATCGTCCAGAAGACAATCGAACGGAGTTGCGCATCATCCGCCAGGTAAGTCAGCAACCCGGTCGTTGCGCCAGCCAGCGCGTTAAGCGCCAGCCCGACGAGGAGCAGAGTCGCTACATCGGTGCGTCCGTGACGCTGCGCCAGCCGATAAACGAAAAACGTCGTTGCCGCGCCGGCAAGGAATGCCGCCAGCGGCAGGGTCATCAACCCGAACGACGATATGCCGAGTACGATCACCGTCACAGCGCCGAGCGCCGCGCCGCTGCTGACGCCGATCAAGCCAGGGTCAGCCAGCGGGTTGCGAAACACTCCCTGAAGCAGGGCGCCGCTCACCGCCATCCCTGAGCCGACCAGCATGCCAAGCAACACCCGCGGCAGGCGAATCGTCCAGAAGATCGCCTCCTGTTGCGGGCTGACGGAAACATCGATCAGAATGCCGAGCTTTTTGAGCAAAACCGCGCCGATCACATCCGGTGGCACAGCGACGGGTCCGACACCTGCGCCAAGGAGCAAGGTCGTCAGCAGCAGCAGGAACAGCGCTGGCAGCAACCCGATACGTCGCCATCCAGACCGATAGCGCAACGCTGCGTGTGGCTGAACCGTCGATGCTGCACTCACGGTCGGTTCTCCTGTGAGGCAATCTCATAAAACGCGATTGCGAGATCGGCAAGCGCCTGCCCGGTGCGCGGACCCATACCAAGCAGGTAGAGGTCATCGAGTGCAATAATGTGGCGCTGTTTCCCGGCCGGCGTATCGGCAAGACCCGGGATGGTCAGCAGGCCATCGACGCCGCCGACCGACTCCAACCCTTTCTCCAGCACCAGAATAACGTCAGGTTGCGCCGCAACAACCACTTCGGGGCTGAGCGGCTTAAACTCCGCAATCCCCGCCTCAGCGCCCGCGTTAAGCCCGCCAGCAGCGGTAATCATCACATCGACCGGCGTCCTGCTGCCAGCCACCTGCTGCACATCCGTACCGCGCAGGTAGAGGAAGAGAACATGCGGCGGGTTTGAAATCCGGTTTGCCAGGTCGCGTGCGCGGGCGATCTCGGCTTCGACCTGCGCTGCAAGGCGTTCACCACGCTGCGGGATGCCGAGCGCCTGCGCGACGAACCGAATCTTCTGCATTGGGGCATCGAGGGTTGGCGGGTCGGCAGTGATCGCCACCGGCACGCCTGCGGCGCGGATCTGCGCCAGCACCTCCGGCGGACCGGCAGCCTCATCGCCGATAATGAGCGTCGGATTGAGCGCCAGGATGCCTTCAGCGCTCAACCGCCGTTGATAGCCGATGTTAGGCAGCGTCTTTGTCCGTTCGGGTGGATAGGTGGCGCTGCTATCGACGCCGACGATGTAATCTCCCATGCCAAGCGCAAAAATAATCTCGGCAATGTCGCCATTCAGACTGACGATTCGCTCGATCGACGTAATGGTGACCTGTTCCCCCTGATAATCGACAACGGTTGCCGGAAGCTGCGGTTCCGCCTCTCCTGGCACAGTCTCTCTGCCGACAGATAGACCCACGGATGGAGCGGGAAGCGACACCGGCGCGGGCAACATCGTTTCGGCGGGCGGCGCCCCACTAGAGGACGACGGTGTCCCACAGGCGGTAAGCAGCGCCGCACACGCCAGGCTGAAACCAAGGAACATCCGACGCGGTCGGCGTCTTGTTGCGGATGAATGGCGACCCGATTTCCAGGGCGTCATATACGCCTCCTTACGCGAGTAAAGACTGATGATCAGGGAATGTCAGCAGTAATGGAACGCCCGTATGCGGATGCGGACAGACCGTCACCGGAATACCGTAGACATCACTCAACACCTCGGCACGCAGCACCTCCCAAGGAACGCCAATGGCGACAAGCCGTCCCTGGTGCAGGAGACCGATCCGGTCAGCATATGCAGCTGCCAGGTTGAGGTCATGGAGCACGATGATCGCAGCCCCGCCCTTGTGAGCGGTTGCGCGCGCCAGGCACAGCGCCGCGTGTTGGTGGCGCAGATCGAGCGCAGCGGTTGGTTCATCAAGCAGCAGCAGCGGCGCCTGCTGCGCCAGTATCCGCGCGATACTGGCACGGGTCTGTTCGCCGCCGGAGAGGGTCGGAAACAACCGTCGCGCAAATGGCAACATTTCGGTGTGGGCAAGGGCCTCCTGCACAATAGCGATATCTGCCTGCCCTTCCGCCCTTCCGCGCAGATGCGGTGCGCGCCCCATCATCACCACCTCGAAGGTGGTAAAGGGAAACGTTACACTGATGCGCTGGCGCAACACTGCACGTTGCAACGCCTGAGCGGACGCTGGCAGCCGTGCCAGCGGAACGCCATTCAACATCACCTGACCCGCAGTTGGTTGCAGATCTCCGGCAAGCAGGCCGAGCAGCGTACTCTTCCCTGCACCATTGGGGCCGACAATTGCCACTACTTCGCCAGCGTTGACCGCCAGGGACACCCCATCGATCAGGCAGCGACCGTCAGTGTGATAGCTGAGTGCGCACGCTTCGATGATCGGAGCAGACACACAATCCCCCAGATCCAGGCGTGGCAAAGCCTCGCATGGTGTTCGACAGGATAGAAAATGCTCAATGTGAATTGCTAACGCCGGAGATTAGTATAGTCTAATAAATACTATTCGTCAAGTAGAAATTGAGGAAAGCGGACTAGCGCATACGAAGGTGTGAAGTCGAACCCATCACGTTTACTGAAGCAAGGAGTAGCCGCTGCCGCCGTGCAAGCGCAGGCTCAGCGTTTCAACTGTAGTGGAGCAGAAGAAGCGACGATGCCGCTCAAAACCGAGCCGTTCGTACCAGGCGCGGGCGCGGTCGTTCTCCCAGCCGACCTCGAGTTCCACTGTGCGGCAGCCATGCGCGCGCGCATAGGGCAGCAGGCTCGCCAGCAGCGCACGCGCCAGGCCGCGCCCGCGACACGCAGGCGTCACATATAACTCATCGATCAGCAGGAAACGTCCGCCCGCTTCGATCGACAGGCCCAGCGACCCGACAACATACCCGGCGATGTCGCCATCAACGACGGCGATGTGAACGACGCCATACTCCGGGTGATCCAGCAACGCACGAAAGGCATCGCGGGTGCATTGCGGATCGAAGGGATCGCCGTCGCCGGTGTGGAGCGCCTCGACCAGCGGCAAGAGTGGATCGAGGTCACCAGCGGTGAAGGGGCGAATCACGGGTGTGCCGTATTGCATGGCGTTTTTCAACACAACACGCAGTCGGGGCATGTCTCAGACCTGCCCCGACATAACCGACCCCGACATGACCAACCCCGACGTGACCGGACCCAACCGACCCAACGGCGCCATCAATGGAACTGCTCTTCCTCCGTCGAACCGGCGAGCGCAGTCGTTGAGGACAGACCGCCAGAGATAATGGTGGAGACCTCATCGAAGTAGCTTGTTCCCACCTCGTGCTGATGCCGGGTTGCCGTATACCCTTCCTGCTCGGCGGCAAACTCCGCCTGCTGCAATCGCACATAGGCGGTCATTCCCTCGGCGACATAGGCTTTGGCGAGCTCAAAGGCGTGGTAGTTGATCATATGCCAGCCAGCCAGCGTAATGAACTGGAACTTGTACCCCATCGCCGCCAATTCACGCTGGAACTTCGCAATCGTCGCGTCGTCCAGGTTCCGCTTCCAGTTGAACGATGGCGAGCAATTGTACGCCAGCATCTTGCCGGGGAACTTTGCATGGATGCCTTCGGCGAACCGGCGCGCTTCGTCGAGATCGGGATGCGCCGTCTCACACCAGATCAGGTCGGCATACGGCGCATACGCCAGACCGCGCGCAATCGCCGCGTCCAGACCGCTCTTCACGCGATAGAACCCTTCCGGCGTGCGTTCGCCGGTGATGAAGGGCCGGTCGTACTCATCGGCATCAGAGAGGAGCAGCGTCGCCGCCTGCGCATCGGTGCGCGCGACGAGCACCGTCGGCACGTCGAGCACATCGGCTGCCAGGCGCGCCGCCGTCAGCGTGCGGATGAACTGCGCCGTCGGCACGAGCACTTTGCCGCCCAGATGCCCGCACTTCTTTTCCGACGCCAGTTGATCCTCGAAGTGGACCCCCGCCGCACCCGCTTCGATCAGCGCCTTCGTCAATTCAAAGGCGTGCAGCGGACCGCCAAAGCCCGCCTCAGCATCAGCAACAATCGGCGCATACCAGTAGATGTCATTTTTCCCTTCCATCGCGTGGATCTGGTCGGCGCGCATCAGCGCATTGTTGATGCGGCGCACCAGCGCCGGGACACTGTTCGACGGGTAGAGACTCTGGTCGGGATAGGTCTGTCCCGCCAGGTTTGCATCGGCGGCGACCTGCCAGCCGCTCATGTAGATCGCCTTGAGACCGGCGCGCACCATCTGCGTCGCCTGCGCGCCGGTGAGCGCGCCAAATGTGGCGACATACGGCTCGGTCTGCAACAGGTCCCACAGCCGGCGCGCGCCCACGCTCGCCAGGGTATGCTCAACCTTCAACGTACCGCGCAAACGCACCACATCGGCGGCGCTGTAGTCACGGCGGATGCCCTGCCAGCGCGGATCGGTCGCCCACCTGCGCTCCAGATCGGCGATTTCCTGGTCTCGATGGAACGTAGCCATAGTAACACTCCTTTGTGCACCCTAATCCAGACGACGGTAGCCGGGGATAGTCAGGAACTCCACGAACTCGCGCGACAGCGTCAGTTCATCGAGCAACTCAGCCGCCAGCGCAAAGTGGTGATCGCCGGTGCGCGCTGAGACGAGCGAATGCAATTCTTCGTCGCGCATGGTCTTGTACATGGTCTCATCGATGGCGCGCCCATCGTCCAGCCGGGCATGGTAACGCACCCACTGCCAGATCTGCGAGCGTGCGATCTCAGCCGTCGCCACATCTTCCATCAGGTTGAAAATTGCCACTGCGCCGCGGCCACCCAACCATGCCTCGATATACTGCAAGGCGACGTTGATATTGTTGCGCAACCCTGCTTCCGTGATCGTCCCCTGCGGGATCGTCAGCAGATCGGCAGCGGTCACATGCACTTCCGGCACATAATGGATCTGATGGTCGCCCTGATACGCGGTGTTGAAGACTTCGAGCACGGTTGGCACCAGATCGGGATGCGCCACCCATGCGCCGTCGAACCCCTGCTTCGCCTCGCGTTCTTTGTCGGCGCGCACCTGCGCCAGCGCACGCCCGGTAATCTCCGGCTCACGCCGGTTCGGAATGAATGCCGACATGCCGCCCAGCGCGTGGGCGCCGTGCTTATGGCAGGAATAGACCACGAGTTCCGCCGCCGAACGCAGGAAATGCGTCGTCATGGTCACCTGCGCGCGATCCGGGAAGATCCAATCGTTGCGATGATTGAACGTCTTGATGAAACTGTAGATATAGTCCCAGCGTCCCAGGTTCAACCCGCTGCTGTGTTCGCGCAATTCGTACAGGATTTCTTCCATCTCGAACGCCGCCAGGATATGTTCAATCAGCACGGTGGCGCGGATCGTGCCGTGCGGAATGCCGAGCCGCTCTTGCGCAAAATGGAACACATCGTTCCACAGCCGGGCTTCCAGGTGGCTCTGCATTTTCGGCAGATAGAAGTACGGACCGCTGCCGCGCCGGATCAACTCGTGTGCGTTGTGGAAGAAGTAGAGGCCGAAATCGAAAAACGCGCCGGCCACCGGCTCGCCGTCGACGTGCAGATGCTTCTCGACGAGATGCCAGCCACGCGGACGCACTGCCAGCGTGGCGGTGACGTCGTTCAGACGATACTCACGCCCCTCTGGGCTGACGAACGTGATCGTCCGGCGCACGGCATCGCGCAGGTTGCGCTGCCCCTCGACCATATTCTCCCACGTTGGCGCATTCGCGTCCTCAAAATCCGCCATGAACACCTGCGCGCCGGAGTTGAGGGCGTTGATCACCATACGCCGGTCGGTTGGACCGGTAATCTCCACCCGCCGGTTCGAAAAATCGGCGGGGATCGATGCCACCTTCCAGTCGCCGCCGCGAATCTCTGCCGTCTGGGTCAAAAAATCAGGCATTACGCCCGCTCTGATGTCCGCCCAGCGCTGTTCGCGCGCCGCAAGCAACGCACGCCGGCGATGCTCGAACTGACGCGCCAGGGCGGCCACAAAATCGAGCGCTTCAACCGAGAGGATCTCCGACCACTCTGGTCTGGTCGGACCGAGGATTTCGACACGCTGCGGTGTGTCCACTGTTTTCCTCCTTGAAACAACCAGGCGCACTCTCTATATTAGTGACGCCGGTTACAATCTTGCGTCGCGCGAAGGGAGACCAGCCTACGCCGTTCGGTAGACCGAATGTAATGTTTCATAACACCGGTGCTCTGCGCGACGGTGCTTTCAGTATACCCTATATTGCACTGCGTTATGAGAACGATCAGGCGAAAAGAGGGGAAAAAGGGCGGTCCAATAAGGAAATTCAATCACGCTATTGGGATTCGCTGTGCGCCGGCGTACACATTGAACGCCGCGCCGCGCAGGAATCCGATCAGAGTCATATTGAACCGCTGCGCCAGGGTGACTGCCAG
>CALGYB010000082.1 GCA_937935075.1 uncultured Roseiflexus sp.
GCTGGGTTTGCTGATAGACGGTACCACGGTACCACGGTACCACGGTGGCAGATCGTTGGGCATCATGCGCCAGGGCGCTCCCGTGCGATGCGCTGAGCCTGCCGAAGCGCGGACGATGCAATCGCCCCCCCCCTTTCCCCCCCCGCAGGGGGGGAAAGGAGGGGGCGCAGCGCGTGGTCGCGCTGCGGGGCGTCTTCGGTCATGAAGGTCAGGGAGGGAGCGACGAAGGCCCACTCCTCGTCGCTCACATCGCTTGGATAGGGTTGACGTGTCATACTGAAATCATACCACGTTTGAAGTGCATAACAGGCTCTAGAGAGGGCTTTAGCCCGCATCGATCTCCAGTCAGGCGCGCCGCTGTGTGGCGGTAATGCACGCAGCAGCGGTCGGTTGCGCAGGGAGATCATATTGCTTCGCCCGCAATCGCGCCTTTTGCGAGAGCGCAGGTCAGCTCCGATAGGGCTTTCACATTGTTATAGAGCGATCAACCAGATGATGCCCAATCATTGTTCGTGTTGACCGTCGTGCGGCTGACGTTGGCTGAGCCTGTCGAAGCCAACGTCAGCAGCTCCACGTCCTTGATGTCCAGACTTTGGTTGATCGCTCCTATGAGAGAGGGCTTCAGCCCGCAGCGATACGGCGGTTCCTGACAATTCATACCTGCACGGGCGACCGTCACCGCTCGACAGGATACCCGGCGCGTTGCCAGGCGAGAATCCCGCCCTGCATGTTGTGGACGCGGGTGAATCCATTGCGGCGCAGAAAGTTGGTGATCTGTCCGCTCCGGTTGCCGCTGCGACACGTGACGATCACGGTTTTATCGATTGGGATGTCGCTCAGGCGAGCGGGAATCGTTCCCATCGGGATGAGCTGCACGCCAGGAATGTGCCCGGCGGCGTATTCCTCCGGCTCGCGGACATCGAGCAGCACCACGTCATTGCGCCCCATAATCGCGTGCACGGTGGCGACATCGACGTTGAGCGGCAGGTTCGCAACATCGATAGCGCTCGATTGCGCCACATTCGGCGCAATGGGGGCCGATGGCGTGGATGTGCCAGCGCAAGATGCCAGGGCGAAAAGTGCAGCGGTGAGTAGAAGGAGGAAGAAGCGTTTCATGGCATGCTCCGTTGGAGAACCGAGAACTGAGAACTGAGAACCGAGAACTGAGAACCGAGAACTGAGAACTGATACCAGGTGGCGGTCAGTCAGACACGATGTTCGAGCGCTCGGTTTGCAAGGCGTAACAATCTACAACGCCTTGGCATCAGCAGCCCCAGAGGGGCTTGCACTTGCGGTGAGCGCCGTCGAACCGCGTCCTCAGCGCGGGCTTCAGCCCGCAGCGCCCCGGCAGTATTGTCCCGATGACCGCGCATTAGTTATGAAAACCGGAAGAATGCCGTTCAATTACAGTTCCTCTTCTTATGATGTATCTGCACAGCAAAAGGTTACTGTCGGATAATCCTGGCTCTCATCATTCGCATCTCTTCTCATATCTCACGCCTTACGCCTCGCGCTTCACGCACCCAAAGGCGCCGAGGCGCAAGACTCCCTCTCGTCGCTGATCACCTGTCACGTCGCTCGTCAGGCTCTCGGCGTCACGTCGGGCAGTCGCCAGGCGTCAAAGGAGCGTAGTGGATCGGCAATCACCGGGTTGCGTCGTTTGATGCGATCACGATGCACGCCTCAACGCAATCACTTCAATCTCCACCCGCGCATCGCGCGGCAGGCGCGCAACCTGCACTGTCGAACGCGCCGGCGGATGCGCAGGAAAAAATTCGGCATAAACGGCGTTCATGGCTGCAAAATCGTTCATATCAGCCAGAAAGACCGTCGTTTTGATCACCTGATCGAGAGCGCTGCCTGCGGCTACAAGCACCGCCTGAAGGTTCGCCAACACCTGGCGCGTCTGCGCGGCTACGTCGCCTTCGATCAGCACACCGTCGGGGGTCAGCGGAATCTGACCCGAGCAAAACACGAAATCACCGGCAATGATCGCCTGTGAGTATGGACCGATTGCCTGTGGCGCATCCGGTGTTTGTACGACTGAACGATCCATCAACGCACTCCTTTCTGCCGGGATGGGTGTGGTGGCTATTGTAGCAGAAACATTCGAGTATAATACCGCACGTGAGTAGTAAAACGATTTCGAGCGATCCGCCCGCCCTGCCATCAACTGTCAGCGCGTATGCGCGCCTGGCGTTAGATATGCGCCTGGCGCTGGTTGTGGCGCTGGCATTGCTGGCGGGAATCTTCGCCTATCAAGCGCCGGTCAACGCGGCGATCCCCGTCGGTTGGCCCGGCGACCGTCTGTTTTTCCGGGCGAGCGAGGGCGCTGGCGCCGCCGACCGCCTCACGTTCTACGGCGACGAAATCACTGCCGATGCGCCAGGCGGGCGCAGCCGCTGGACGCATCAGGGGGCGCAGGTTAATCTGCCCGGTTTGGGAGCAGGCGCGCTCCTTGTAACAGTGCGCGTGCAGGGCTGGCCCCCCGATGTGCTCGACCGCGCAACGCGCCAGCCGGAGGTGACGGTCACTGCGAACGAGACGCCCGTCGGGCGTTTTACGCCAACCGAACAGTGGGCGGAGTACGATGTCGCCATTCCCGCTGAAGTGCGGCGCGGCAGCGACCTGACGCTGATCCTGGTTGCGTCGGATGTCTTTACCAGCACGAGCGCCTACAACGATCCGCGTCCAAAAGGCATCCGCATCGACTCGATCAGGGTGCGCAGCACCGGCGGCGATCCGTCTATGCCGGCGCCTGCGCCGCTGCTCTGGCTGACAGTGAGCGGCATGGTCTGGTTCCTGGCGCTGGCGGAAGTCAGCCGCCGACCGACGTTTGCCTTCGTTGGCGCGACGTTCCTGGTCAGTGGCGCTGCGGTTGCGCTGGCGGCGGCGCGTATCTGGACGGCTATATTCCTGCCGTGGTTTGTCGCGGCTGGCGCTGCACTGTTGATCTGGCGGTATCGCACCGCTCTGATGCGCTATCCGTTGCGCCTGGCGCAATGTTTCGCGCGCGGGTCTGCGCTCGGATATGGGTTGCTGGCGGCAACGGGCGTATGGCTCGCAGCGATGATGGTTCAGCATGCCCCGCCGATGCCGCGCCTGGAACAGTTCTGGGAGTTTTTCCCCGACTCGCTTATCTACACCTTGATTACGTTGGGCAGCCTGGCGCTGATCCTGATATACGGTCGCAATGGTCTGCCGCGTCTGGCGCAGGCGACGGTGCGCGTCGTCGGGTCGCGGCGCGGCGCGGCGTTGACACTGGCGCTGCTGCTCGCGGTGTGGGCAGGGTATCTGGGATCGGTCATCCTGGCAATGCCGTATGTCGGCCATGCCGACTACGCCGATAACGCGGTGGTGGCGCGCAATCTCCTCGCCGGGCGGGGATGGACGGTCGATTATGTGACGCAATTCTACCGCCTCTACGACGGCGTTACGCGCCCGCAGGAAACCTGGCCCCTGCTGCAACCAGTGTGGGTGGCGGCGTCGTTTGCGATCTTCGGCGTCAGCAATTGGGCGGCGAAGCTTCCGAACCTGCTGTTCCTCATCGTGCTGGCGCTGGCGGTGTATCAGGCTGGCGCGCGCCTGTGGGACCGGCGCGTCGGGCTGGTGGCTGTGATGTTGCTGATTACCAGTCATCTCTATTTCAAACTGGTGATCTATGTGACGAATGACCTGGGGTTTGCGTTGTTTGCGTTTGGTGCGCTGCTCCTGCTGTACATCGCCTGGGGCGCGCCAGGCGCCGAAATGCTCGAGAGATGCTCGCGCTTTGGGGGAATGTCACAGCGACTGGCGTTGACGATCCTCTCCGGGGCGCTGGTCGGTCTGATGCTGCTGCAAAAGCCGGGGAGCGGCGGCTTGATCGCGCTGGGCATGGGATTGTGGTTCCTGTGTGTGCGCTTCGACACCTTACCGCAAACCCTGGCAGACCTGCGCGTTCGACTGGCGCCGGTCGCGGCTTGGGGTGCGGTTGCTTTTGTGCTGCTGGCGCCGTACCTGGTGCGCAACATGCTCACCTTCGGCGTGCCGTTCTATTCGACCGAGAGCAAGGATGCGTGGGTGCTGGAGTACACGACATGGGATCAGATCTATGCCGTGTACACCACCGAGGAAGGACTCAGCACGCTTGGCGTTCCCGACCGCAGCTGGATTCTGCGCTGGGGATTCGACCGCACTCTGGTGAAAATGGAGCGGCAGGTGCGTGCGTTGCGCGATTATCTGATTCCGTCCTGGCAACGCGCGCCCTTCGGGTTGAGCGACTGGTTTGGGCGCGCCGACAAGGATCGCCTCTTGTTCGAGGCGGGTGCGTGGCTGGCGCTTTTCGGCATCGTTGCTGCAATTGCGCGACATCGTCGTCTGACAACCCTGCTCGGCGCAGCGTTCGTGCCATACACCCTGTTCCTGATCGTCTACTGGCACACAAACGAAGAACGCTACTGGGTTGTAGTGATGCCGTGGCTGGCGCTCTTCGCTGCGGCAGCGTTGTGGCGTATCTACGACCGGATCGCCGCGCTGTCCGACGGGCGCTGGACTCCGTTCGGGCTGCTGGCAGTGATGGCGCTGACAGCGGCGATCATGGCGCCGTCCTGGTCTCCAATCGCCGAAAAGGTGCGCGATGAGCCAAACCTGTACCGCGCCGATCTCGACGCTTATGCCTGGCTGAAGCGCAACACGCCGCCCGACGCCGTGGTGATGACGCGCAACCCGTGGCAACTCAACTGGCACAGCGAGCGTCCGGCGCTCATGATCCCGTACACGACCGACCGCGAGACCTTCCTGCGCCTGGCGCGCCGCTACAACGTGCGCTATCTGGTGATCGACACCTTACAGCGCCCGGAACCGGAGGTGCGCCGCCTGCTCGACGCGATGATCGCCGATCCGGCGTTGGGGTTCCGCGAAGTGTATCGCACACCGGTGTATCGCACCGATTTTCGTGGCGTGACGAAGGAAATGACCGCCATTGTGTACGAGTTCCCGCAGTGAGGCGAGCGACGTTGAATGTTGCGCGTGGGAAGACAGAGGCGTTGCATTGCAACGTCGCCATGCGGGCGCAGGAGGAAACGCGACACAGCAAAGTTATTGTCTCTGCGCCCTCTGTGTCGCTGTGGTTAAGAATAATGGCCCAGATATGAACATTCTCATGCTCACCTCCTCGTACCCCAAGCACGTTGGAGAGACAACGGCGCCATTCATTGAGTCGATTGCGGTCGGGTTGGTACGACGGCGGCACGTGGTGCATGTTGTGGCGCCGTATCACCCCGACGTGCGGCGCGCGCCGGTTGAGTATGGCGTGCGGTTGCACTTTTACCGCTACGCGCCGCACCGCGCCCTCAATGTCTACGGCTACGCCGAATCGCTACGCGCCGATGTCAGTCTGCGCCGCGCAGCGCTGGCAGCAGTCCCGCTCGCACTCGCGGCGTCGCTGCGCGCGCTGCTGCACCTGACCCGCCGCCAGCGGTTCGACTTGATCCACGCACACTGGGTACTGCCAAATGGCGCCCCCGCGCTGATCGCTTCCAGGTTGCGCGGGTTGCCGCTGGTCGTCAGCCTGCATGGATCCGATGTCTATCTGGCATACAAGGGATGGCCCCTTGCACCCGGTGCAGCAGCAGTCTTGCGCAGCGCCGGCGTCATCACGGCGTGCAGCGACGATCTCCGTCAGCGCGCAGTGCGCCTCGGCGCGCCGCCTGCGCGCACAATGGTCATTCCATACGGCGTGGATGTCCATGCTTTCCGCCCCGATCCGCGTGCAGGCGCTCAGGTGCGCGCCGAATTGAATCTGCCCTCCGATACGTCGCTCATTCTCGCCATAGGCAGAATGGTCTACAAAAAGGGGTTCACCTACCTGCTCGATGCAATGCCGCACATCCGCGCATCGCATCCGCACACGACGCTCGTGCTCGCAGGGTATGGCGATCTGCTCGATGAACTGAAGGAGCGCGCCAGACGGCTTGGGGTCGAAGATGCCGTCATCTTTCCCGGTCAACTCCCGCGCGACCGCGCCGCGCGCTACGTCGCCGCCGCCGATGTGTATGTCGTGCCCTCCGTGCGCGACGACGCCGGCAATGTCGATGGTCTGCCCAATACCCTCCTCGAAGGGATGGGTGCGGCGCGTCCGATTGTTGCGACTCGCACAGCCGGCATTCCCGATGTCATCACCGATGGCGTGCATGGCCTGCTTGTGCCGGAACGCGACCCGGCGGCGCTGGCGAATGCCATCGTGCGCCTGCTGATCGATCGCGATGTCGCGGTGCGTCTCGGGGAAGCGGCGCGCCGTCGTGCGCTGGACGAACTCTCCTGGGATGTGACGGCGGCGCGCTTCGAGGAGGCGTATCGCCGTGCCGTTGAATGTAAACGTTGAACGTGGGAAGGATAATCCCTCGCCCCGGTTCTTTGTTCTCATACGAACGTGCGGTCAGTCAGACAAAATGTTCGAGCGCCCGGTTCGCAAGGCACAACAGTCAATACGCATCAGCAGTCCGTGTCGTGGACGCATGACTGCGCAGTGGCATCAGCAGCCCCGGCGGGGCTTTCATGTCCTCAGCAAGGGCTTTAGCCCGCAGCGCCCTGGCGTCCCGCTGCGCGCCACGGCAATAATGGTTCTTGAAGACGTATTCCGCTATCCGCTCGTCTGCCCGGCGGCTAAAGCCGCGGGCTACGGTTGCCAAGCCCGCCTGCGCGGGCTTCACCGGGCGATACCGGATTCGTTTCTCGAAAACCATTATTGACTTCACTGCAAAAAGCTGTAAACACGAAGGTAAACACGCAGGTCACAAAGGGACACAAAGGAAATGCTCTTCATTTTTATCAACCTTCGTGCGCTTCGGGTCCTTTGTGGTTAAGCCTTTTTGCAGTGGACTCATTATTGTATGAATGACCGCACATGAGTATCAGTTCTCGGTTCTCGGTTCTTGGTTCTCGGTTCTTGGTTCTTGGTTCTCGGTTCTTGGTTCTTGGTTCTCGGTTCTTGGTTCTCGGTTCTCGATCATCATGCGTCAGTTCGTAACCGCCAGTCTAACCGCCTTTACCCGGCGCGCCAGAGGACTCGCCGTCAGCCGGGCGGATGCTGCGCAACAGAAGTTCCTGCTCATCGCAGTGTTGACCTCCCTGGCGTTTGGGTTGCGCCTGTATCGCCTGGATGCGCAGAGCCTGTGGCTCGACGAAGGGAGCACGTGGGTCGAGGTGATGAGCAAGGGATGGCTGGCGCTCTTTGCAGAGTTGTTCAGCCCCAATGCCGGCTACCCGCTCTACCATTTGCTGCTCAAGGCGTGGGTTTTCGTGGCAGGCGATTCGGAATGGGCGCTGCGTTTCCCATCGGCGCTGGCGGGGGCGCTGGCTGTGCTGGTGCTGATGGCAGCGACCAGCGAACTGTGTGCCGCTTCAGGGCAGGCGAATGACGGGTATACGCTGGCGGCGGCTGGCGCACTCGCGGCGTTCTCGCCGTATGCCCTCTGGCATGCGCAGGACGCAAAAGTCTACAGTTTGCTCATCCTGGCATCGGCGTTGCTCATCTGGACGTTGTTGCGCGCGTTGCGGTCGGGTTCGCCGCGCGCCTGGTCGCTCTTCATTGGCGTAGCGCTGATTAGCGTGTTTGTGCATCGCCTGGCGCTGTTGTCGCTGGCAGGCGCTGCGTTGGTCATCGCGTGGCATCTGTGGCGTCGGGAGTCTGGTCCTGCGCGCCGATGGGCTGTGATATGCTCGACTGGGGCGCTGGCGCTGAGCGTTGTTGGCGTTACCGGGGTGATCCTGGCAACCCGTGATGAGCGTATGGGCAATGAGCGCAGCGCCGTCGGAATACTCGAAGGACTCTGGTTCACCTTCGCGCATTTTAGCCTGAACCGCTGGCCCGGCGAACTGGAGGGCTACCTGAGATTGCCGACACCGATCTGGTTGCTGCCGTTCGGCGCTTTGACCGTATGGGGTGTGGCGTTGCTGGCGCGCGATATGCATGCAGGTCATGGCGGCGCCGGCGCCATCCTTGGCATGTTCCTGGCGCCGCTGGCGCTGTTTGCTATGGTCCATACCCTTGCGCCGGTGTACGAATCGCGCTATGCCGCAGCAGCGTTTCCGGCGTGGCTCCTCATTATGGCATACCCGCTGATTGCGCGCAGGGATGACGCCAACAACACGCGCCTGCCGCAGCGATCACGCGCGCTCCGCGTCGCTCCAACCCTGGTTGCCGTCAGCCTGGCAGCATACGTTGCGGTGCTCGTGCAGCCGGAGAAGGGGTTGTTCAGCGGCGATCCGGTCAAGGAACAGTGGCGCGAGGCGGTTGCGGCCCTCGCTGCGCACGTCCATCCCGACGATCTGGTGCTGGTGCATCCCCACTACGTGATGCCGATGTACGCTTACTACGCTTCCCGTGTCACCCCTGATCCACTGCCGCAGCCGGTCACGTTTCCCGTGTTCGCCGAAGGCGATACGTGCGGTATCGTTGCTCCGACACGGCAGCAGATGCTTGAATGCATCCGGCGCCGCTTCGAGCCGTTCTACAACCAACAGGCGAGTGGTAAAAAACGCGCGCTGTTGCTGATTGCCCCCGATCACGCTCGGACGGTCGATCCGCCCCCATTGCCGGTCGACCGTTTTGGATGGGTCGGGTTACGTTTCCAGTACCCGCAACGTACCTGGCCCTGCGGCGGTGTCGAGTTCGTTGGCGTTCTGCTGATGTGCCAGAGTTTTCCCGAAACCTTCAACCCTGGCGGTTCGGGAACAATCCCGCAACCAGATCAGACGCTCGAAGCCATATTCGGCGGCGAGTTGCGTTTGCGAGGCGTGACGCTGGCGCTTCACGGCGGCGCCGCACGGGCAGGCGGCACGCTTCCTGTCACCCTCTATTGGGAAGCAGTCGCGCCGCCGACCCGCGATTACCGGATGTTTCTGCACCTCTGCCGCGACTGCGAGATACCGCCGCTTGCGAATGCCGATGGGCCTCCGCTCGGCGGATATGCGCCCGCCGGGATGACTACTACCTGGCGTGTCGGCGATCCGGTGCACGATGAGCGGACGCTGACGCTGCCCCATGACCTGCCGCCTGGTCGGTACACCTTGCTCCTGGGGGTCTACAGCGGCGATGGCGCGCCAGGTACGCGCCTGCGGATTACGACCTCCGCCTCAACGCTGTCTGAAAACCGCCTTGTGGTGGGAACCGTCAATGTCATTGCGCCATAGATTGTTGGGGCGCAGGTGACGGTCCTCAGCAGGAGCCGGGAGGGGCGCGTGGGGGGTTGGCATCGCTAGAGCCTGTTATGTACTTTCGAGCATAACGGTAATGAACCGCTTCAGCCACGTGGACCTTGCCGCCCCCCCTTTCCCCCCCCCCGCATGCGGGGGGGGAAAGGGGGGGGACGTTGATGCCCGTCATAGCCGGCGCGCGCTGCGCCCCCCCCCTGCCCCCCCTGCCCCCCCCTTTCCCCCCCTGCGGGGGGGCAGGGGGGGCAGGGGGGCAGGGGGGCAGGGGGGGCGAGTGCATCGTGCGCGCGTCAATGATCGCCGCGCGCGGCGGTGCGCTGAGCCGGTCGAAGCGCGCAGGCGCGCCCCCCTTTCCCCCCCCCCCGGCGCGGGGGGCAGGGGGGGGCAGGGGGCGCGCGCAGATCATGGACGAGCGCGGTGCGCTGAGCCGGTCGAAGCGTCGCAACGACCCCGGCCTTCAGCCAGCGCTGGGTTTGCTGATAGACGGTGTACCACGGCGGCGGAGCGTTGGGCATCATGCGCCAGGGCGCTCCCGTGCGGACGATCCAGCGCAATCCGTTAAAGACCTCGCGCAGCGAGTGGTCACGCTGCGGGGCGTCTTCGGTCATGAAGGTCAGGGAGGGAGCGACGAAG
>CALGYB010000083.1 GCA_937935075.1 uncultured Roseiflexus sp.
TGCCTCCTGGTCCGTGCCGGTGCGCCGACTGACGGCGCGGAGAGTCGCAACGTCTTCACGCGGTACGATGTAACGATGCCGTGTTGTGCGAACGATTAGCAACATTGAGCCAAGAACTGAGAACTGAGAACTGAGAACTGACGTTCAACGCATCACCTTCGCACCTGCAACCTGCAACCTTCCCGCCTTTCCGCCGGCCTCTCGCCTCGCATCTTTTGCCTCTGCTACGCTTCGCGCAGCGCTGCAACAATCTCCCTGACATCGAGGATGGCGACCGTCTGATCTTCATAGAACGCAACAGCGCGGAGGAATCGGGCGCGCGCCGGATCGAGACCGGCTGGCGGTTGCCCGAAGGCGTCCTCCGGCAGCGCGGTCAGGTCGATGACCGAGTCGACCAGCAGCGCCATGTCAATCTCCTCGTACACGACGGTCACCAGACGTGTCGAGCGGGTTGTCTCGACGGTTGGCATGCCCAGCACAAGGCGCAGGTTCACCACCGGCAGGATGACGCCGCGCTGACTGATAATCCCAGGAATCATGGGCGGAGCGCCAGGGACGGGGGTGAACGCCCGGTAGCGCCCGACTTCGCGCACGTAGGCGGACGGCAACCCGTAGATCTCATCTGCAAGGCGGATAAGCAGGATGTTTTGGTCGGTTTGTCCGGCAAAATCGGATCGTGTGTCGGTCATGGCAAGGATCACAAATGAACAACAATTCATCCGCCCTGCGAAAGCATACTATGGAAGATCGGCGAAGGTCAAGCGCCCGACAGTACCGGAAATTGATCGGTTTGGGTGCGATTTCGTTAGCGCAGATAGAGGCAAAAAAGAAAAGAATAAGCGAGGAGATACGGGTAACCCGCCGGGCGGACCTGACGATGGCGCGAGTGTCGATGGCGGGGCGCGCCGACGTTGCCCGATGTGGATCGTGTAGCGCCTGCGCCGTCACCGCCTGATCGATCAGCGCCCCAGGCGTTCTACACATCGCTCGGTCCGGTTGAGTCCACACCGATCCTGTTGCTGCTGCAACCGGCGTGGCCTGTCAACCAACCGTCGTTCGTCGTCCTGTCCCGCTGCGACCCGCCGCCCACGCCGCCTCCGCGCTCGATACGCTTCTGAGCGCCACAACGCTGCCCGTGTGAGTTGGACAGGCGAAGTCATTGCCTTCGCTTCGCCGGCGTCATGTTACATAGCGATTTTTCGTACAGCCGCTCACTACTCGTTGTCGTTCACTTTGGCGAATTCATAAGAGCGTATCCTGACGGTATGCTTCTGTAACCCACCAAGGAGGGCGTCATGAAACGCCGCTTTATCAGTGTGGTCAGCCTGGTGCTGTTTGGAATGATCGTCGGATTTTTGGGAAGTCTCGCGCTGGGAATGCCAGGCGCTATTGCGCAGCCAGCGCTGGCGCACGAGGATCAGTCAAAAGCAGGTTTGCTGGTGAATCTAACCACCGACGACACCTGGAGCGCGAATATGGCGCTGGACCTGGCGACGAAGGCGCGTGAACAGGGAATGGCGCCGGTCATCATCTTCCTCAACGTGCGCGGGGTCTACCTGGCCGACCGCGAGCGCCTGCCGGCGACGGAAGGCAATAGCAAGATGAACATCCACGAAAAGTTCCAGGCGTTCATCGCCGCCGGCGGTCAGGTCATTGCATGTCCGAGCTGTTCGCGGGAAGCGGGACTGAAGCAGGAGGACTACATTGATGGGGTCGTGATCGGCGAGCCAGGCGGTATTCTGCGGTTCCTCCGCGACCCGAACGTGCAGGTTATCTCCTACCTGGAACGACATAAGCGCTGATTGCCACGCCGATCTCGTTATTCCCCCCAGGCGGCGCGCCGGTCATACGGTGCGCCGTCTGGCATTCTTCTCGTCTCGACATTGTACCGTGTCACAGGATACCGTTGAGTATGCACTGGTTGTCTGCACATGGATGCTCTGCTCCGAATCGTTTGTTTGCGAATCAACGACCAGATCACTGCCCAGTGCTCATCGGTTCCATCTTGTCTGCCATGCGATCGGTTATTCAGTGAATATTGGAGGATTCTTATTGACAGTTTCTATCATTGTTGCTACCATACAGGCGCAGTTCATGCAGCCTTATTGACAGAGTAGCGTATGTTAGGCATTGACAGACGTCTCTTCTCTCGCCAGACACGAGTATGGGTTGCAGTCGCCGCTGTTGCCGGACTGGTGACAGTAATGCTGAATATTGTGCTCTTCGCTGCACTGGGTTGGGTGATCGAAGCAGTCTGGACTGGCGAGTCCGTCTTTTCCCTCAACGTCCTTATTGGCGCGTTAGCGCTCATTGCGAGCAAGGGATGCGCTGGATGGCTTGAACGTATTGCAGCAGCACAGGCTGCCGCCGATACCAAAATCGCCGTCCGCGACACCATATACGCCCATGCCCTGCGGATCGGACCAGGCGGTCTTGATCGCGAACGCACGGGGGAACTGGTCAATACCGCCGTTGATGGTATGGACTGGCTCGAACAGTACTACAGCGTCTACTGGGTGCAGTTTATTGTTGGTATGCTCAGCCCGGCGCTGGTGATCGGGTATATTGCCACTCAGGACATTCTGACGGCGCTCATCCTGCTGGTGACCCTGCCACTGCCGCCGCTCTTGTTGGGAGTGACCTCGCAGCGGTTCAAGGCTGTAAGTGATCGTTTCTTTGCAGCGGCAAACCGCTTGAGCGCACAATTCCTTGATAGTTTGCAGGGATTGACGACCCTCAAGATGTTTAATCAGGGAAGAGCGCGTGGTGAGCAGTTTCGCCAGGAAAATGAGGCGCTTCGGCGAGAGACGATGCGCCTGCTGGCGGTCAATCAGGTAATGTTGTTCATCGTCGATAGCGGATTTGCGCTAGCAACCACAACGGTGCTGACCCTGACGTCGCTCTGGCGACTCTCGACGGAGAGCATCGCTCTGGGCACAGCCGTAACGTTTGTTCTGCTCAGTTTTGAGCTGGCGCGACCGCTGAATCTTATCGGTCAGTTCTTCTTCGCCGGGGCGATTGGGCGCTCGGTTGCGAAAAGGATTTCGGCATTTCTTGATATGCCTCTAGGAGCAGCTGAGCCAGGGCAGTCGGCAGGACCAATCGTTGGCGCACCTGAGATCCGCTTCGAAGGAGTGACGTTCCAGTACGGCGGCAGAGACGCCCCTGCTCTAAATCATTTTTCGCTCATCATTCAGCCTGGTGAGCGAGTTGCACTTGTCGGCGCAAGCGGCGCAGGGAAAAGTACGGTATTTCAGTTGTTGCTGCGTTTTATTGCCGCACAGCAAGGGACGATCCTGATCAACGGCATTCCTATTACAGCATACTCTTCTGATCATCTGCGCGCTGGTATTGCGCTGGTGTCGCAGGACCCGTACATTTTCTACGGGACCGTTGAGGAAAATCTGCGCATTGCGAACCCCAACGCTTCTGCAGAAGAACTGGAGCGCGCTTTGCGCGCAGCCCACTTCGACGATGTTGTAGCACAACTTCCCAACGGATTGAAGACGGTCATCGGCGAACGTGGCAGCACGCTGAGCGGCGGGCAGGCACAACGCCTGGCGCTGGCGCGCGCGTTTTTGAAGGATGCGCCTGTTGTGTTGCTTGATGAGCCGACGTCGCAACTCGATAGCCAGACGGAAGCGATTATCCAGGACTCTATCAATCATCTCTTCCGGGGCAGGACAGTACTCATCATCGCTCATCGCCTGAGCACAGCCAGTCGTGCGGATCGCGTCGTAGTTCTGGAGAGCGGACGAATTATCGAGACAGGCGCCCCCGCCGATCTGCTGCGGCAAAATGGCGTATTTGCACGTCTGGTTCACCTTGCCACAGGAGGTGGGCATTGAGTCGATCCCATATTCTTGCGCGTCTGCTCATGCTCCTGCGTCCCATGTATTGGGTCATGGTCGTTTCCATTGCGGCGCGTATCTTGAACCTTCTTGCCGGAACCGCCCTGCTTGCATTTGGCGTCTATGCTATCGTGCGGCTTGCGGTCGGCGAGCCGCTGTCGCTGGCGACAGTCGTAGCGACGCCGGCAGCGCTTGCGCTGTTCAAGGGTGCAGTGCGTTACATCGAGCAGTATACGGGTCACTATGTCGCATTTCATCTGCTTGCACAGTTGCGGTATCAGTTCTACAACGCACTGGAACCGCAGGCGCCGGCCGGGTTGCAGCATCTACGCAGCGGCGATGCCGTCTCTCGCGTGATTGCGGATATTGATCGAATCGAACCCTTCTATGCGCACACGATTGCCCCTTTCTTTGCGGCAGTTATCGCACCGCTGACGCTGCTCATCGTGCTGGGATACTACAACGTCATTCTCGTGATCGGACTGTTGCCCTTTTTGTTGCTGGTCGGCGTTATCGTGCCGTGGATCGCCTATCGTGCAAGTCGGACTCCTGCTGCATACACACGACACCTGGCAGGAGAGATCAGTGCACTGCTGACAGAAAGTTTCCAGGGCATCCGCGATGTCCTGGCGTTTGACTACGGCGAACGTCGCCGTGCGCTGTTGCGGGAGTCGGGTGAACGTCTGCGCAACGCTCAGGTCAGGATGGCGCGCATTAGCGCCATTCAGAACGGTGTCATCGAAGCTTCGCTGGCAGGTGGTACATTGACGCTCCTCGCACTCGGCGTCTGGCTTGTCCAACAGGGCATGCTGGCGTTTAGCGACGTTCCGGTAGTCGTCACGCTGGGCTGGATGGCGTTTCAGCCGCTGCTAGGGGTTACTGGCGTGATCAACGATTTCAACAGCGCCATGGCGAGTGCGAAGCGGCTATTCGAGTTGATGGATCGTCCGCCGGTTGTCCGGGAAACTGACTCCCCCCAACCGTTTCCCGTTAATCAACCGCTGCATGTGCGGTTTGAGCGTGTCTCATTTCGCTATCCGCAGGCGCTCAGGGAAGAAAATACAATGCTTGTCCTGGATGATGTAACAATCGATATTCCATTTGGCCGCACCATTGCCATTGTGGGCAGGAGCGGCGCAGGAAAATCAACGTTGCTTGCGCTTTTGCTACGGTTCTGGGACCCGACGGCCGGACGGATTACCGTGAGCGGCATTGACATCCGCGAGTTTTCGTTGACCGCGCTCCGTGACCATATTGCAGTCGTTTCGCAAAACGCACATGTGTTCAATACATCGATCCGCGAGAATATCCGCCTGGGCAGGCCGTCCGCTTCAGACGGCGAGATTATCGCAGCCGCTAAGGCTGCTCGCCTGCACGACTTCGTGACGACGCTGCCGCATGGCTACGATACGCTGGTCGGTGAACTTGGCAGTCGGTTTTCAGGAGGTCAGCGGCAACGGCTGGCGCTGGCGCGCGCGCTTTTGAAGGATGCGCCCATTCTTGTGCTTGATGAAGCGACCGCAAATCTCGACTCAGAGACGGAACGCGACATTCAAGATGTGCTGCACGAGATACGGAGAGGGCGCACAACAATCATTATAGCGCACCGGCTTTCGGCAGTGCACACCGCAGACGAGATTCTGGTCCTCGAAAATGCTCGTCTGATCGAGCGCGGCACGCATGAAGCGTTGCTTGAGCGCAACGGAATATACGCACAACTCTTTGCACAGCAACGTGATCTATGGGAAGACATCCACCAGGAGAGGGTTCAGTATGAACGATTGTGAACACCGTTCAACCACGCTTGCAAAACCGTCTCATCCGCTCTTGCGTCCACTTTTGTTGATCGGTGGGACATGTTTCCTTATTCTTGGATTTCTAGGCGCTTTTTTGCCTGTCCTTCCATCCACGCCATTTTTTCTGTTGGCTGCGGCGTTATTTTTTCGGTCATCGCCTCGACTGTACGGCTGGATGACCGGTCATCCGCTGATCCGTCCACATCTTCAGCGCTTTCAGCAGGATCGCTCGATGACGCTGCGTGCAAAGGCGATGGTCTTAGGGCTTGCCTGGATGATGCTGCTTGCAGCAGCGATCTTCGCAGTCGAGAGCCTGTTCATGCGCGTGTTTCTGATCGGATTGGCGATTATCAAGACCATCGTCATCTTGCGCCTGAAGACCGCCAGATCGCCGTAGCCGCACTATTTCGTTTGAAACAGCTCCCGTACCCCTTAACCTCACACCATCCGCGCCAGGCGTTCAGCCAGACCGGTGTACGTTTCCGGCGTCAGTGCGCGCAGCTCATCTTTGATCTCCGGCGCGACATCGAGTTCGTCGATGAACGTATGCAGCATCGCAACCGTCAGCGTCCGCCCGCGCGTCAGGCGCTTGAGCGCCTCATACGGCTCAGGATACCCGACGCGGCGCAGGATCGTCTGCACCGCTTCCGCCAGCACCTCCGGGTGACGGCGCAGATCGTCGAGCAGACGTTCCCGGTCAACGTTGATCTTTCCCAATCCCCTGCTAATGCGCCGATAACCGAGCAGGCAGTACCCAAACGCCACGCCAAGGTTACGCAACACGGTACTGTCGGTCAGGTCGCGCTGCAGGCGCGAAACCGGCAACTTGCGGCTAAAGTGTTCCAGCAAGGCGTTTGCCAGCCCCAGGTTGCCTTCGGCATTCTCGAAATCGATCGGGTTGACCTTGTGGGGCATCGTGGACGACCCGACCTCGCCGGGGGGCGCGGTCTGCACCAGGTAGCCGTCGCTGACATAGCGCCACATATCCTGGCAGAGGTCGATCAACACGGTGTTGAGCCGTCGCAGCGCGTCACACAGTTCGGCGAGCGTGTCGTGCGGTTCGATCTGCGTGGTCAACAGCACCGGTTCCAGGTCGAGGAACCGGATGAACCCGCGGCTGAACGCGATCCAGTCCACCTGCGGCAGCGCCGCGACGTGCGCGGCGAATGTGCCGGTGGCGCCGTTCAATTTGCCGGTGAGTCGAATGTCGGACGCCTGTTCATAAGCGCGTTTGAGACGCGCGGCGAACACTGCCATCTCCTTGCCGAAGGTCGTCGGCGTGGCGGGTTGTCCGTGGGTGCGCGCCAGCATTGGCGTTTCGGCTTCGGTGAACGCCAGGTCGCGCAGTGCCGCAATAATCTCGCCAACTGCGGGCATGAGGATCAGGTCGCGCGCCTCGCGTGTCATCAATGCGTATGCAAGATTGTTGACATCTTCCGACGTGAGCGCAAAATGCACTGCTTCCTTCCAGGCGCCGAGACCGAGCGCATCGAGCCGTTCGCGCAGCCAGTATTCGACCGCCTTGACATCGTGGTTGACCTTGCGATCCCATGCGGCGATCGCTTCAGCGTCATCGATGGAGAATGAGCGGTACAGATTACGCAATGCCGCTGCCGCGCGCGGATCGAGTTTCGGCACGAAATCGACGTCCCGCGCGCGTGTCAGAAACAGCAGATACTCCACCTCGACGCGCAGCCGATAGCGAAGCAACGCCGCCTCGCTGAAATAGGCTTCGAGATCGGCGACATCGGCGCGGTAGCGGCCATCGAGCGGCGAAAGAGCGGTCAGCGACATCTCGTTTCTCCTTCAATAGCGACGTTGTCGCATGTTTGCAATGATTCCGAACGTTTACCATCCATGACTGCACTCCAAAAAGCTGTAACCACGAAGGTAACCACGAAGGTCACCAAGGGACACGAAGGAAGTGCGCTTCGTCTTTATTCCCCTTCGTGCGCTTCGTGTCCTTGGTGGTGAAGCCTTTGTGCAGTGGACTCATTCATAAGCGTGCGTATAATTGAAGCCGGACGCTCAACCCGGCGTCTGCACCAAGGTATCTACCGTCGGAGGTTGCTATGTCGCCTCTCATGTCACCCAACGCCGACCAAACGGTGAACGACGCCATCGCCGCGATTCGCTCAGGAGCGCGGACGCATACTTCTCACCCGGGTGTTGCGCCTCAACCCGCAGCACGAACAGGCGTGGCTCTGGATGTCCGCTGTCGTTGAGACGCCTGAACAACAGCGTGAATGCCTGAATCGCGTGCTGGCGATCAATCCGCACAACGATACTGCACGCCAGGGGTTGAAGATGTTCGACCGAACTCAAGCGCCGTCTGCACCGGTACCGCATCTTGGGCAGACGTCTACCACGCCCATGCACGATCACACCCGCCTGACAGACAGTATGGCAAAGCCGATGGATGCCGACGCGGCGCGTGCGACTTCCCATCCGGTAAGCACATCTGTTTCACGTGAAACATCCCTTCTATCGACGCACGAGTGCAATCCAATAGCGCAGCGTTGTCCACAATGCGGCGCTGTGCTGAGTCACAACGACTCCTCGTGCGCTTTCTGCGGCAGCCGTGTTGCGCACGCTGCGGAACCCGCCCTTGCTTCATTCCATGCTTCTTCCTCATCATACTCGAAACGTCGCGCCTTGACCAGCAACGACCAACGACGCCTCGCCGGAGAGTCAGAAAAGCGAACCGGTGCAGCACATATTTTCAATCCGACGACCATTGTCGGTATGCTTGTGCTGGCTCTTGGCATAGCACCCATTATTTTAGCGTTCTCAGAAACGGCTTCGACAGACCTCGACCGGCTGAATGCTCTGCCTGTCCATATGGCTGTTGTCTTGGCATTGATAGCCTTTTCATTTTCATTGCCGATAGCATTTGCGGGAATAGGAGTCAAGCTGATCGTCGAGGGAATACAGCAGTATCGTTACGCACAGCTGCTACGCACCGCAAGCGCCGTCACCGACGCGCCGATCCTTGACGTCTGGCAGGAACGAGGGTATGAAGGCGAGCCGTATATCGTCGCCTGGGAACTGACCTTCTCCGACGGCAAGAGACGTCCCGTGCAACACCGGGGAGCGCAGCGCATCAGCAAGAAGCTTTTCCATCAGCTTCAACAGCGTGACGCGGTGCAGGTGCGCTTTGTTCCCGATCAACCGGCTATCGCTGCGCTAGACCCGCAGTGGGTTGCGGCAATCGAGCAGCATAGCGCGTGATGAGCCTGATAGTCGTGTGCTGTGGTGCAGTTATGGATGCAATGTGTGTTAGCCATAGAAATCGGTAAACCCATCGGCGTCGAGGCGTTCGAGCATGCGCCTCACTTTCTCCGCCGACTCTGGAAAGGGCGCTGCGGTCATCGCTGCGGACGCCACTTGCGCAGCGTGTTTCCAGGTATGCTGTGGCGCGCCAAGGAACAGTTCCAGCAGTTCGGTTAGCGCCCGCCGCAAACGCGGCGTGTCATCGCCGCGCAGTTTTGGCAGCACTTTCTGCTTGATCTGCAGGTCCAGCGCCTGCTGTGGCATCAGTATCCCCTGTGATTGCTCGACATAACGCAGCATCTCGCTCAGGACGCGATACCCGAACGGTTGCCCTGCGCGCGCCATGATGCCGTGAACCTGAACAATCACCTTCCAGAGGGCGTCGTTGATCGCGCCGGAGTAGGCGGCGCGGAACCCTTCCAGATCGACATCGGTCAGTTCAATCACATTCGCGCGATCAAGCAGTTTGTCAGAAAGTGCGTGCGCACTCTCGTCAACGTTAACAGTGCCGATGATGACCACGTTCGGTGGCAGGCGAAAGGGATTGCTCAGAACGTCGCCGGTCACCGTCTCCACAGTCGCAGCAGGCGCTCCCAGGTCAATCAGGCGGTCGTCGGTCTCCATTGCCGACAGGATCGGCGCCAGGTAGTATTCCGGGCGCGCCAGGTTCATTTCGTCGAGGCAGACGAAATAACGTGCAGTCGGATCAGTTGCAGCGCGCTGCAGGAAGCGCAGAAACGGCGTGGCATGGTATTTCCCCGTGATCGCATTATAGTACCCCAGCAGATCGCGCGCGCTGTGCCAGTCGGGTTGCACCGCCACCAGCAGGTAGCGCTCATTCTCCTGTCCGGGCGCCAGATGTTCGCCGATCAGCGCATCGGCGTACAGGCGGGTCAGGCGGGTCTTGCCGACGCCGGAGATTCCCGGCAGGATGACCAGTGGACGGGTGCGGAGCGCGACATGGTAGGCGCGAATGATCTGTTCCGACACCGTCAATCCGCGCGCGCGCATGCGTTCGATGATCACCTCGATCGGCGGTTCTTCCGCCATGAGATAGGCGACGCGCTGCTCACGCAACCAGGCGGCGCCGGTCGGATCACGCGCCTCGGCGCGCTCCATCAGCGCCTCGTTGAGCGGCAGCAACGCGAGCGCATCCTCGATCAGGCGTTCGATGAACGCCGGCTGAAAGACCTGCGGGTCGTCCCAATGGTAGGCGAACCCTGCCAGAAGTGACGATGCCGTGCGGTTTGCCAGGTAACGGTCGACCCACAGCGCTCCCGGATCGATCATGCGCTCGCGGTCTGCGAAGCGCACCTCGCGGATGTTTTCTACCAGCGGCAACCAGATCGCGCGCGATTCCTCCCACACGCGCGCCAGGTCGGCCTTGCGGCGGCGTGCAACCTGGAGGGCGACGAGGATCAGGCGCTCGACGCCGCTGACCGCCAGGTAGACCCCTGCGCCGCGCGGTGGTCGATCAATGACCAGGTAGTAGTCGTCGATCGGATCGCGCACGCCGCGACCGCGGTTGACATAGCGCTGCGTGCGGTAACTGATCTCGTAGAGGCTCCAGATACGCGAAAAACGTCGGGATGCCTCGGCGCTAAAGCGGGCAGCGAATCCCGCCAGCACCGGCTGCAACCGTTCCTGAACGGCATTCCAGCGCTCCGTAGCGCCGGGGACCGTCAGTGCAGCGAGCGCCTCCGGGGTGAATACGACCTGATCCGGCACGGTGGAAATCGCCATTTCAAGGCTTTCTGATGGGATAAATCCTTTCTATTATAACACCGTTGGCGATGTTCTGAGAACCAGAGCGGTTGTGCCCGTCTAGTGATTGGTGTTGGCTGTGACAGGCTCAGCCAACGCCTGTTCGGGAGCGAGTATCGGAAGATTGCGACTTTATCGCAATGCTGCAATCGAATCGGAGCGCTCTGCGTACATGACTCCGGCTACAATCATGGTGACGCGCTACCTGATTGAGATGGTTCCCGACATCGGAGGTTGCCAATGTCACTCCCTCCATCACAAGACTCCGAACAGACGCTGGACAAAGCCATTGCCGCGATTCGTGCGGGTGAAACGGAGCGTGGACGCGCGTTGCTTGCGCAAGTGCTGCGCGACAACCCATCCTGCGAAAACGCCTGGCTCTGGATGGCGACCGTTGTTGAAACGCCGCAGCATAAGCGTGAATGCCTCGAGCGCACTCTGGCAATTAATCCGCAAAACAGCATGCACGGCGTAAGTTGCGGTCGCTTGGCGTGACGGCGCCGCCTGTTGCGCCTGCATCAGCGCAGCGCATCGCAGGTCCGGCGTATGGCAGTCCATCTCTGCCCGCTGGCGCCGGTCGTTGCCCGAACTGCGCTGCGGAAATTGATGCAGCAGACCGGCGGCGCCGCTT
This sequence comes from uncultured Roseiflexus sp., assembly GCA_937935075.1. Taxonomy (GTDB): domain Bacteria; phylum Chloroflexota; class Chloroflexia; order Chloroflexales; family Roseiflexaceae; genus Roseiflexus. The sequence goes on from CALGYB010000083.1 coordinate 11,316, forward strand.
CTGCGGATCGCTTCTACGCATATTGCCGCACAGTCCCGCTTCGAGATCAAAGCGAGAGTCGTTGAGTCAGATTGAGCGATGGAAACTTACCGGAAGATACATTCCGCCCTTTTTACCATTTGCCATTTTGACCTATGTGTTCGTAGGGATAGTGATAGGAGTCCTCGGGGCCTTCTTCGGAAAAGAACACCTTACATCTATCGTCATGACGCTACTCTTTCTTCCGTTTGCGGCTATGTGGGTCTTTATTATGATAATACATTCCTGTCCTGTCACTCGTCGAGAAAATACGATTAATGAGCGGGTCGAGAGCCGAGGCGCGTATTATTGATATTTGGGTGGAAGAAGGGGAAAAAGCAAGCGAAACATCCTATTACATCGCGTGTGAATTTACCGTACCCGATCAAAGAGGTGACGCCGTTCACTTCAGAAAGGCGCAATCAATTAGCAGAAAAATCTACTCTATGCTTGCAGCACGTGATACAGTGTTCGTGCGTTATGTCCCGCGCGAACCACAATGCTCCGGATTGGACAAAAAGTGGCTCCGTGAACTCGAGAAACGGTAAGATGTCCATGGATTCATCTCTCCCTGCCGCCTTCGAATTCGATCCTCCTGCGTGTGACCTCTCGACTTTTGCCTCGCGCTCCGCTTCGCCTTCCGTTGTTGCGGAACGCATGTTCATATCACCCCCGCCACCCGGCGATATGTGATATAATACAAGGGTTGTGTGATGACATCTTTAGAGCGCCAGTATGCGGCAACCTGCCTCGATTATCGACACGTTGAGCGAAGGATATCGCGCTATTCACCGAAGGCCGGCTGCGCTGCTCCTGGTGTTCGCATTCAACCTGGCGTTGCTGCTGACGGCGCCGGTTTCGTTTGCGCCGCTGTTTGATCGCTTCGATAGCTTCCTGACCAGGCTGGCAGGCGCGTCGGCGGAATACGACGGCGAGGCGCAGAGCCAGATGAGCGCACTGCTGGCAGAACTCGGTCAGACTGACCTGCGTCAGGCGCTGGCACTGATGAGCGTAATGCCGCGGTTCATTATTCCGCGTTTTGCACCGGGCGCGCTGGCGACCAATAGCGCAGGCGCGGCGATCACGATTGCCAGCGTGCCAGCCGCAGTGCTGACCTTCGTTGTGATCAATGTGATCGTTTTTCCCATCGGTGTGCTGTTTCTGGCGCTGGTTGGCGCCGCAGTACGCGGTGAACCGGCATGGCAGCGCGACCTGTGGCGTATCATAGCACGCATTGGCGCTGCGGTCCTTGGGGTAATGGCCATTCTGTCAACCGCATTCGTTCTGATCGGTGTGCCGTTCACCTTTGTGGCAGCGCTCCTTATGGCGGTTAATGAAGTGCTGGGAGTGCTGGCGTTCAGCCTGATCCTGGTCGTGATCATCTGGGTGCAGATCTACGTTGGCTTCGCCAACGAGGCGATTGTGATGAGCCGCGTCGGACCGCTGCGCGCGCTGCGGGCGAGTTTTGAACTCGTGCGTCGCAATCTGTGGGGCGTTGTCGGGTTCTTGCTTCTCTCGCTGTTGATCGTTCGCGGCACCGAGGTGATCTGGGAGATGCTGGGAACATCGACGCTTGGCGGCGTGGCGGCGGCGCTCGGCAGCGCCTACATCGGCGCCGGTCTGGCAGCGGCGCGAATGGCATTCTACCGCGAACGCCTGCGCCGTTTGCGTGAACAACAGGCGATCCGTCCAGGAGCGGCGCCCTGAGCCTGCCAAAGGGTAGAACTATTGACTTCACTGCAAAAAGCGAACCACGAAGGTCACAAAGGAAATGCGCTTCATTTTTTACCTTCGTGCGCTTCGTGTCCTTTGTGGTTAAGCCTTTTTGCAGTGGACTCACTATTGCAATCATATGAATGAACGATTCGAGTCGTCTATGACAACAGAACCGCTGCGATCGGTCGATGTGACCGGCTACGATGAAGATCAGATCCAGGTGCTCGAAGGGATGGAGGCGGTTCGCCGTCGTCCCGGGATGTATATCGGCCCAACCGATGTCAACGGCTTGCACACCATGGTGCGCGAAGTCGTCGATAACTCGGTCGATGAAGTCATGGCTGGGCGCGCAACCACCGTCGAGGTCACGATCCATAAAGATGGGTCGGTGACGGTCGCCGATGATGGCTATGGCATCCCGACCGGTCCGCATCCCAAACTCGGCGTCAGCACGCTTCAGGTGGTGATGACGGTCCTCCATGCTGGCGGCAAGTTCGACAACAAAAGCTACAAAGTGTCGTCCGGGTTGCACGGCGTCGGCGTGTCAGCCGTCAACGCACTCTCGTCTTATATGCGCGTTGATGTCCATAATGCGCGTGATGGGATGCACTACTATCAGGAGTACCGCTGTGGCGCGCCGCAGTGCGAGGTGCAGAAGGTCGGTCCCACCACCCGGCGCGGGACGATCACGCGCTTCCTGCCGGATACGACGATCATTCAGACGCTGGACTACCAGTTCAAGACTCTGGCGCAACGCTTCCGCGAGATGGCGTACCTGAACAAAGGGCTGCGCTTTAAGTTCGTCGATGAGCGTGATGGGAATGAGGTGAACTTTTATTTCGAGGGCGGCATTCGCTCGTATGTGCGTCACCTCAACAAAGACCGGAATGTGTTGCACAAGCAGCCGTTCTATGTCGAACGCGTCGTCGATGATGTGCTGGTCGAGGTGGCGTTGCAATACACCGAAAGCTTCGACACCGATTCGGTGTACGCATTTGCTAATGGCATCAACAATACCGATGGCGGCGCGCACGTCGCCGGTTTTCGCAGCGCGTTGACGCGGGTGATCAATGCGTATGCGCGCAGCAAAGGGTTCCTCAAGGAAAACGAGGGGAACCTGACCGGCGATGATGTGCGTGAAGGGTTGACCGCCGTGATCAGCGTGAAACTGCGCGACCCGCAGTTCAGTTCGCAAACCAAGGAGAAACTGGTCAGCCCTTCCGCCACTGGCGCGGTCAACACGGTGTTTGGCGACGCCTTCAGCGCCTGGCTTGAGGAAAACCCGCAGGAAGCGCGGCGCATCGTCGAGAAGTGCATCTCAGCGGCACGGACTCGCATCGCGGTGCAGAAAGTGCGGGAAACGGCGCGCAAGAGCGCGATGGAAGGGTTCTCGCTGCCGGGCAAACTGGCCGACTGCTCGGATACCAGCCCGGCGCGCACCGAGTTGTTCATCGTTGAGGGTGATAGCGCCGGCGGGAGCGCAAAGCAGGGGCGCGACCGGCGCTATCAGGCGATCCTTCCGCTGCGCGGCAAAATCCTGAATGTCGAGAAGAGCCGGCTCGACAAAATGCTGTCCAATAACGAGGTCAAGGCGCTGATTACCGCCATCGGCGCCGGCGTCGGCGAGCAGTTCGACCCGTCCAAATTGCGCTACCATCGCATCATTCTGATGTGCGACGCCGATGTGGACGGGAGCCACATTCGCACGCTGTTGCTCACGTTCTTCTTCCGCTATATGCGTCAAATCATTACCAACGGGCACCTCTACCTGGCGCAGCCGCCGCTGTATCGCATTGTCCATGGGAAGACCGAGAAGTATGTCTTTACCGACGCCGAGCGCGATCAGTATCTGTCAACCCTTTCGCCTTCGGAACGGAACAAAGCGGTCGTGACGCGCTACAAGGGGCTGGGTGAGATGAATGCGGCGCAACTGTGGGAAACGACGATGAATCCGCTCAATCGCCTGCTCTTGCAGGTGACGCTCGAAGATGCACAGCAGGCGGACGAGACCTTCACCATGCTGATGGGCGATCTGGTTCCGCCGCGCAAACGCTTCATTCAAACCCACGCGCTCGAGGTGCGGAACCTGGATATTTGAGGGCGTGGGCATGCACGCGGCGAAACTGCCGGGTGCATGCCGTTCTCGCAGTGCTTGAACCCCGCATGGGTCGTCATGCAGTCAGGGTGGGCTGAGCCTGTCGAAGCCCACTCTGCGCTATCAGGCAGCAATCTCGCACATGTTGCGCTCAACGATTGAGTGATCTGAGCCTGCCGAAGCCCACCCTGCGATCAGGGGCAAGCCTTGTCAGAAATGTTGCCATTACGGTCGCACAATAATACTGGCAACCGTTACCCACTCGCCCGCATTACCGGCATAATCAATCGGCTGTATGCGCAACAGGTGCTCGCCAATGGCAAGCGGCGGCGCTTCGACCTCCGGCAGAGGGGTGAACCACTCCGAGACTCCAGTGGGGTCGCTGCCGATGTAGATGCGGTAACCGGCAACCCCGGAAGCGGCGTCGCCTGCCGGTTCCCAGGCGATGAGCGTCGATTGCCCGGCTTTCAGTGCGATTGGCTCGATTGCCGGCGGGGACTCCGGCGGGGTCGTGTCATACCCTATCGGACCGAACGTGGCGACCGTCTGTTGACCGTTGCGGTCCCATCCGCGCACGAAGAGCGTATGCAACCCTTCGCCCGCCTCGGCGAGGCGTATGCTCCCATTCGGCGTTGGCATCTCTGGCGCCGCGCCGGCGGGATCGGCGCCCCACGCTGCGCGATACCCCGCCGTCATTGCTGTGCCGCTGAATTCAATGCGTACATCGCCACTGTACCAGCGACCGGTTTCCGCTCCGGCAAAACCGATCCCCTCGATGTTCGATAGCGGTGTGCTGCCGGCCTCCAGCACCCTGCCGCCGTGCTGGTTGCACCCGCCAATCTCCGGCAAGTCATACCCTTCTGCAAAGCGCAACGGCACAGAACGCCGATTGCGCGCCCAGGGTCCCTCTGCGGTGAATGCCGTGAAATGCAGATGCACCACCCCCGGCGACCCGCGATCACCAACGGCGCCGATCACTTCGCCGCGCGCCACAATCCGCCCGACCTGCGGATGTTCCGCGCGCTGCATATGCGTATACATGGTGTAGAGATTGCCCTCGTGACGGAGGATGAGTGTGCCACTTCGCCGCGCCCAAACGAAGATGACGCCGTCGGCGGCGGCGCGTACCGGAGCGCCGGCGCTTGGACCTCCAACCCGAACCAGATCGAGTGAGTAGCGATCCCAGCCATTATGCGTGCCACAGGCGTATCCCTGAATGATGCGCCACTGCTCACCGGGGGGCGTCGGCAACCAGAGTTCAGGGGCGACGCCAGCGTGGTCTGCTGCCGCAATCGGCGCTGCCTGCACGAACGCAACAAGAACGATCACCAGCGCAAGCCAACGCCGCAGCTGTCTGCTTCGTGATTTCATAGTGTCGCCGTGGACCTATTTACTTTTTGTTTACAGATTGCGAGACGCGGAGAAGATACCATAGAGTCGTGTGCGCGTCAAACGCAGGTTGTGCGTGTTCAGCGTTGGGGTAACGCTGCAAACCCGGGAGCAGGGCGCTTACAACACGTGAAGCCTTTTTAGCAAGCCTCCACGTCGTATCAGCCGTTTCAGGCATCAGGATGTAGGCACAGTCGAGGCGGCGCATCGCTCCAACACATGTCGCGTTGCGTTATCGATCCCATTCCTTGCAGGCATGCGCCGTATCAGATCACACGCGCGGGCGCCACTCCCCGCGCCGATCATCCGAAACCCCGTGCGTGCGCGGAGCCTGCGTTAACGCAGAGACGCAAAGGCGCAAAGCGGTTGCGCCTCTGCGTGCGCGCGGGGCATGAGATACGTTGGTCAGGCGCAGACTGTACGCACTCGACGAAACCGCGTGCGTGCGGGCATGCGTGTTGGCAGCGGCGCGCTCTCAATTATTGGCGTCCGAATCTCCAGGTGCGCGGGGCTGGCGTGGAGGTTGATGATCTATGCCGCGCTGTACTGACCTGCCTGGCGACTAAAGCGGACTGACGCCCTCCCCAAGCCCCGTAGGGTCTTGAACGTCCTCAGCGAGGGCTTATGGAGATCAACTAAAATCGGCATACCATACCGTGGCTGGCGGTTGAAACCGCGCCTTATAGAGCGATCAAAAAAACCTGGACGCTCAAGGACGTGGCGCGACTGACGTTGGCTTCGACAGACTCAGCCAACGTCAGCCGCAAGACGGTCGGTCACCACGGACGAGTATTGCGCAACATTTGGTTGATCACTCTATTAGGGCGCATGCGCGCCGGGCGTTGGCCTGCGCCGACGCTTTCCTGGCTGCGCAGGCAGGTGGCTGACCAGAGGCCCATAGGCGCGAATGTATTCGCCAGCCCGCATGCCGGATTTAATTCTTTAATGTTCATAAGTCGCAGGCTCCGGCAAGCGAAGCCCGCGCAGACAGGCTTGACCAGGCGATACCAGCCAGATTGTTGTCTCGATATTCATCAAGGTCGGGCTAGAGTGCGGCGGATTTCCTCAAGAAACCTGCGGGAGTCGCCATCACACACTCTTCTGCACACATTCTCTCAGGCGCACAATACCCAAGAAATCGTGCGTGGTCAAACGTCTTCCACCTTTGACGATTGGGCATTCATGCTGGTGGACATATTCTGTTGACGTGCCATAGACACAAGACTCAGCGCGATCACCGCCTGTTGCAGGTTTGCAAAGGTGCGCATCCGATTGAGCGCAACCCCCAAACCCACGACCGTCTGCGCCACTTCGGGGCGAATGCCGACGACGATGACCTGCGCTCCCAGGAGACGTGCGGCATCGGCAGCCCGAAGGATCATGCGCGCGACTTGCGTATCGACAAGTGGAACGCCGGTGATGTCGAAGATGATATGATGTGCGCGTTCGCGCTCAATAGCGTGGAGGACATTCGAAACGAATGTCTCTGCGCGCGCTTCATCGATGGCGCCGACGAGTGGTGCAATGAGCACGCCAGGCAACACGGGGAGAACCGGGGCGCTCAGTTCGCGGATCGCTTCCTGGCTTGCACGCAGATCGGCAAGCGTTTGCTGCAACTGCGCTTCGCGCTGCTCAACGGTATGGAGCGCTTCCTGAAGTTCAGCGGTTCGTTCCTGCACCGTCTTCTCAAGCGTATCTCGCAAATGAGCAAGTTCCTGTTCACGTGCCAGCGCAGCCACGAGTGATTGCCGCAACACCGGACCGAACGATGCAATGATCGTCGTGACCACAAACAGCACAAGCAGAAACAGTGCCACTGCGACAACCGTGAGATCGCCGGGCGGTTGGACTGTGGCGACAAACGGGGCGATCACCGGCTTAAGGAAGAAGACAAGGGCGGGGATCAAGCCGCTTGCTGCCGAGACCGCAATCAATCGACTGGTTTCTATCAAGAGACCGGTTAAGATGACCGGTATCAGCGTCACCAGCAGGAATGGCGTCGCTGCCGGGTAGCCATAAATGACCGTCACAAAGAACACTGCTGCTACCAGACCGGCAGATGCCGCCAGAACCGCCGGGCGAAAACGCCCGCGGCGAAGGACTGCCACTCCTGCCATACTGGTCAGCATGACCACGACGGCGCCGACAGCAGGCACGCCGCCGGTTGGGTTGATGCCCAGCGCTGCAAGGAAGACGATCAGCGCGACCAGTGCTGCGCCGCTGATAGCGAGCAGGATGCGTTGTAATGCTGGCGCCTGCTGACGTTCAATGATGTCGCCAGACCATTCAAGATGATCAGTAGCCTGCATGTTCTCTCCTCACAAACAAGACGGCGCGCAGTCTGTTTAACTCGTTGCGCGCCGGTGCATTAATGGCAGTCTGATGGCGCCGCTTCTCTTGCAGGCGTTGCAGTGACTGCTCCTGTCACTATTGTACCTCAGCGCTATTACCGTGGTTGTGTAACCTTTTGCCGATGGCTGCATTTCAAGAGTGATGCGGTTATCACACATATTTCTCAGCACACTAGAAAAGGAGCCCGACGATGTTTGCAAAGAATGAGGGTCCGATGGATCGTGGCGTTCGTGCAGTGCTTGGCATAGCAGTGCTGGCAGCGGCATTCACGCTGCTGAGCGGCGTCTGGCAGATTGTTGCCGGCGTGGTCGCGTTTATGCTGCTCGTCACAGCGGCGGTTGGCGTGTGCCCGCTCTACTCGGTGCTGGGCATCAATACCTGCCCGGTTAAGCCAGGGACGAGGGGTTAGGAGTTAGGGGTGAGGGGTGAGGCGCCACGTTCACCCTATCTGGACTGTTCCTTAGGGGTGGATACTGCGGTGTGTGTCTGAGTTCTATCGTCCATTGCGAGCATCAGAATGTGCGTAAGGACAAGATGACGCCTTGCCCCAACATCCCCTTCTCCCGCAGTCGGTACAGTACCTTCACGTCTGATAATTACATTGCAGGCAGTCAGACCGGATGTTCGAGCGTCCAGTTCGCAAGGACCAACGAACGCGCACCGGCCAGATGTTGCCCGATACTTGCTCGTGTTGACCGTTGTGCGGCTGACGTCGGCTGAGCGTGTCGAAGCCAACGTCAGCCGCTCCACGTCCTTGATGTTCCAGGTTGTGGCTGATCGCGCTATGAGCGAGGGGTTTCGCCCGCAGCGCCCCGGTGGCATTGTACAAATGACTGCACATTAGTACGGCATCGCCCGGTCTCGCCAGCGCAGGCGGGCTTGGCTCGCCGGAGCCTGCGACTTGAGTCGCCAGGCGAACCGGCGCAGAGCGGCATCGGTCGTCAACCTACCCGCAGCCCTGCACGCGGGGGATTGGTGACAACCATTGTCCATCTGGCGTCCGCAATCGCCCCGCAGCCCTGCGCGTGGGGTTTTGGTGATCGGCAACGCTCCGCTTGAGCGCAACCCTCGCGTCGCCTGCCCCTTGCCGCGCGCCTGGTTTTGCGCGCGTTCGTATCTTCCTGCTTCAGGCGCTTACAAGCGCCTTCACTGCCGTCCGATCGTACTTCTGTTTGCGGCGAATGTCGCGCAAGGCGCGGCGGTTGCGGTAAACGGTGATGAGTACCGGCGTCTTACCGGCGTCGTTGATGACCAGCGTGGCGCCTTCCAGATGATGATATTTTTGAAAGGTCGCCCGATCGGTTGGAATATCGCGCCGCCCGAGGAAGATGTGCAGCACGCCGCCGCTGCGGATGCGACGCCCATGTCGCATGATGAATGCCACCTCGTCGTCCTTCAGGTTGCGTTGTGCCTGTCGCAGGCGTGCGTGGTTGCTGATGGCGATCATGCGAGCCTCCTCTATTCAGGTGCGACGCCCGCTCCTGTCTCTGGAGAGCGTCTATTTGCATTGAGCATAGCCTGTTTCTATGAACAAGATAAGACAGTCGCGCGCTGCTTTTTTCATCTCTGTCGGTTGACAACCGCCAAAGCGATTGGGTATCATCCATGAATGAGTCCACTGCACAAAGGCGTAACCACCAGGGGCACGAAGCGCACGGCGGGTGATAAAGATGAAGCGCATTGCCTTCGTGTCCCTTAGTGACCTTCGTGGTTCGCTTTGTGCGGTGAAGTCATGGAAGGCTTCACCACCGAGGACACGAAGCACACGAAGGGGAATAAAGATGAAGCGCACTTCCTTCATGTCCCTTGGTGACCTTCGTGGTTCGCTTTTTGCCGTGAAGTAACCACCAAGGACACGAAGCGCACGAAGGGGAATAAAGATAAAGCGCACTTCCTTCGTGTCCCTTGGTGACCTTCGTGGTTCGCTTTGTGCCGTGAAGTAACCACCACGGACACGAAGCGCACGAAGGGGAATAAAGACGAAGCGCACCTCCTTCGTGTCCCTTGGTGACCTTCGTGGTTCCGCTTTGTGCCGTGAAGTAACCACCAGGGACACGAAGCGCACGGCGGGTGATAAAGATGAAGCGCATTGCCTTCGTGTCCCTTGGTGACCTTCGTGGTTACGGCTTTTTGCAGTGAAGTCATCCATGCACATCTGTTCAGAGAACCGAGAACCGGGATGCGTGATGGGTGCTGAGGCTCTGGCGCTCTGGTGAAGGTGGTTGATGACATGGCACAGGAACGTTCGTGGTATGAAGTGGTGCAGGAGTGTCAGGAGCGTGTGGTGCGCATCCGCGCAGTGCTCACGACGGGCGGCGAGTGGACGCCAGCGCTTCAGAAAGACCTCGACAACGTGATCCTTGCAGCGCGCAACTGGATCTACGGTCGGGCGCGCAAATCGGGACTCGATGAGGATGCCTGCGCCGATGTGCTGCTCGCGTTCATCGAACAACTCCAGCGCGATCTGCGCAGTCCCGGATTCCGTAGTATGGAGCGCAAATTCGGCTCGTACATCTCGACGACGGTTAACCGCATCCTCTACGAACGAAAAAACAACCAGCAGAACATCTTATCTTCTCTTGAGAGTCTGGATGCGCCGATGGGTGACGATGGTCTGCCGCTCCACGAGGTCATCGAAGACCCGACGCTGGCGCGTCTTGCCGAAGAGCATGACGAAGAACAGGTTCGCAAACGATTGTACGAAGCGATCGAGGCGCTTCCTGAAATCGAACGTGTGGTTGTTACGCATCGCCTGAGCGAAGTACGCGGGATTGATATTGCACAGATGCTTAGCATGTCGCCCGCAAATGTTTCACGTATCTACAAGCGCGCAATCAATCGGTTGCGTCAGGCATTGGCTGCCGGGGAATCATCATGAAAGACCGTTCGTATTTTATCGAGGCGGCGTTGCGTTACGAGGAACTGCTCGAATCGGGGCAGATCATCAGCCTCGATGCATTTGTGGCGCAGGAACCGCCAGAGGTGCGCGAGGAACTGCGCGCGTTTCTCGAGTTTAACCTGACGCTCGGCGAATTGGACGAGCCGGCGGTGCTATCGCCGACGGAAGAGGCGGCGGCCGACCGTGTGATGGCGCTGGCGGGGGCGGCGTGGGAACGCGAGCTGAGCGGCGAGCCGCTCCAGAATCTGACCGACCTGCGCAAGGCGCGTCATATGACAGTCGGGCGACTGGCGCGCCACTTGAAATTGCCGGTCGATCTGCTGGCGCGCCTGGAGCGCGGCAAAGTGCGCGTTGCGACGATCCCCGAACGGTTGATTGAGCGCCTTGCCGATGCGCTGCAAACCGCTACGTCCGTTATTCAAGCGGCATTGCTCGCGCCGCCGCCTGCCAGCACAGGAGCGCGTCTCAACGCCGAAGATGGAATCGTCGAGCCGGAAGAGACAGTGGTCAGCTTCGCACGGGCGTTCGTAGACAGCGCTCCGACCGACGAAGAGCGGGCAGCCTGGGCTGATGTGCTGCCAGAGGACCGACGATAAAACAGGTGAATGGTCATACCTGCATTGCCGCCCAACACGGATGCACTGTATAGAACGGCGCGGGGGAGTATGCGCGCGGTGAGTGATCGCGCCGGTTCTGAATTGGCGCAGGCGATGAACCGGGTAAGACCTGTGCCGATGTGATACTGACTTGCGGTCAGTCAGACAAGATGTTCGCGCGCCCGGTTCGCAAGGCGCACCAGTCAACGCGCACCGGCAGTCCGTGTCGTGGACGCATGACTGCGCAGTGGCATCAGCAGCCCCGGCGGGGCTTCCACTTGCGGTGAGCACCGTCGAACCGCGTGCGGTGAGCATGTCGAACCGCGTCCTCAGCGCGGGCTTTCGCCCGCAGCGCTGGTTATCTGAAGGGCGGAATGGCGCAGCAAAGCAAACTTTCATGTCCTTAGCACGGGCTTTCGCCCGCAGCGCCCCGGCGTCCCGCTGTGCGCCCCGGCAGTATTGTACGATTGACCGCGCATTGGTATGAGGAGCGACGGCGACCATGAGTGTGCGTTCAAGGCATATCCGCGCATTGGTGCGCGATATTCGTCGCGCTTACCTGGAACGCACCGGCGGTGCGTTCGACCATCCCCTGCCACTCGACGATCTGGCGGAGACGCTCTGGGAGTTGACGGTCGTTCCGACGGCGACGCTCGCCGAAGGCATTCAGGGGAAGGTCGAGCCGGAACTTCAGGTCATTCGGGTGCGGCGCGATCTTCCGCCGACCCGCCTGCGCTTCGTGGTGGCGCACGAAATTGGTCACGTGGCGCTCGAAGGACTGACCGCCGGTTCCTTCCGTGATACTGCCGATACCCTCGATGAGCGCGCAGCCGGCGAGGGTGTCGATGAGTCGGCGGTGCGCACCTACAATACGCGCGAACGCCGCGAGCGAGAGGCAAACCTGTTCGCGCTCGAACTGCTCGTGCCGGCGGATGAACTCTGGCAGGCGGTGCAACAACCAGAATGGAGCATTGAAACCCTGGCGGCGCACTTCGCTGTGTCGTCCGATGCTCTGCGCGCGCAACTGGTGAATGTCTGCCTCCTCCAACCGCCAGCGCTATTGGAAGCGCCGGTTGAGGCGCGCGCCGCCTCATTCACCCCCGATCCAGAACAGCAGGCGGCGGTCGATGCGCCGCTGCCGCTGCTGCTCGCCGCTGGACCCGGCGCCGGCAAAACGCGCAGCATTGTGGCGAAGTATGTGTCATTGGCGCGTCAGGGGGTCGATCCGTCGTCCATTCTGGCGCTGACGTTCTCGAACCGGGCAGCGGAAGAGATGCGCGAGCGGATTGTCACGGCGCTTCGCCAGGAAGCGCCGCACCTCGCCGGTCGTGTCGAGATCAGCACCTTTCACTCGTGGGGCTTGAATGTGCTGCGGATCTACGGCACACGTCTGGGTCTGCCGGTCGATGTGCGCCTGCTCGACACTGCCGATCTCTTCATCCTGCTCTCGAAGCGCCTGAATGACCTGCGCCTGGAGCATTTCAAAGACCTGCGCGAGCCAACTCGCCATGTGCTGGCGATCATTCAGGCGATCAGTCGTATCAAGGATGAACTGTGGTCGCCAGAGGAGTTTGCTCGCCTGGCAGACGTGGAGGCGCGTCGCCTGATCGAACAGGCGGAACGGGATCACCCTGGCGCTACCCGCAGGGCGACCGAGGCGCGTGAACGTGCTGCGCGACAGGCTGCGGCGTTGCGGGAACTGGCGCAGGTCTACCCGCGGTACGAAGCCATACTCCGCGATGCAGGCGCGCTCGACTATGGCGACCTGATTGTGCTGCCGGTGCGGGCGCTGCGCGATTATCCGGCAATCGCCGCCGATCTCCGCTGTCGCCATCGCTATCTGCTGGTCGATGAGTTTCAGGACATCAACTATGCTTCGGGTGAGTTGATCCGGCTGCTCGACGGCGGGCGCGGGCAGGTGTGGGCAGTCGGCGACGCCTGGCAGAGCATCTACCGTTTTCGTGGCGCATCCGCAGCGAACCTCGACGAATTCACGCAGCATTATCCGAACGCGCGTATCTGCTATCTGACGCGCAACTATCGTTCGCTGCAATCGATCCTTGACGCCAGCGCTGCGGTGATGGCGAGCGATCTGCGCGCTGCCGAACGACCTCCCCTTGTGGCGCAGCGCAACGGCGGCGATGTCCACACGGTCGTTGAGTGGGCCGCGCCGCGCAGCCAGGATGAATATGCCGCCATTGCCTACGATATTCTGTGCCGGGTGCGCGCGCGCACCCGCCGGTTGTTGCCGGGCTGCGCGGCGCGGCGCCGGGGGGCGCGCTCTGGAAGAATGCGGCGGAGCGCGCGCCGTCTTCCACTTTCAATCCGTCGGTGGCGCTTTCGCGACCATGCCATCCTCTGTCGTACTCACGAGCAGGCAGGCGCGCTCGCTGCCGTGCTCGAAGCGTATGGCATTCCCGTTGATTACATCAGCGATGTGTTCGACACGCCGGAAGTCAAGGATGCCCTGGCAGTCTGCGCGCAGGTCGGCGCAACCAACAGCGTCGGATTGTTGCGCGCACTGACCATGCCCGAACACCGGCTCGATCCCGCCGATCTCAACCGACTGGTCGATCTGGCGCGACGAAGCCGGCAGGCATTGCCGCGGGCTGCGCGCGACCCGCAGATCGTTGCGCAGCTCAGCGAAGCAGGGCAGCGAACGCTCGCACAACTCCAGGCAATGGTCGAAGCGCTGGAGGGCGAGAGTGATGCCTGGCAGGTGTTGACCGCATATCTGTTCCGGTATAGCCGGGCAATGCGCGAGCGTTTGACCCGCGCCGCGCAGGGGGATGTCAGGGCGCAACGTGAACTCGCGGCGCTTGGTCAACTCCTTGCGAGTGCAAGTGCGTTCGTGCGCCTGGCAGCGCCAGACGAATGCGATATGTCCCATTTTATTGATTACATTCGCGCACTGCGCGCTGCCGGTGTGCGCCCGCGATCATCGAGCGGCACGCTGGCGGATGCCGTGCAGGTGATGACCATTCACGCCGCGAAAGGGCTGGAATTCCCGATCGTGTACGTACCGGGATTGCAGGAAGGACGCTTCCCGGCGCGTGGCAACCGGCGAGGCATCCAGTTGCCCGACAGTCTCATCCGCGGTCCAATCGAGAGCGAAGAGCAGGAGGAACGTTACCTGCTCTACGTGGCGATGACCCGCGCGCGCAACCGGTTGGTGCTCAGCCGGGCGCTGATGCGCGACGACGGCGCAAGACCGGTAGAGCGCTCGTCGCTGCTGCCCGGAGATGGTCAAGGGAATGGCGTTCCATGGCGCGTTCGCGTGCTGGAGGGTGCAGCGAACTGCCCGCCCCCGACGCCTGACATGCGCCTGTACGACACGCCGCTGCCGCGTATGCCGCTGCCGGCGTCGAGCATTGATCTTGATGGCTGCAAACGGCGCTTTCTCTACCAGTACGTCTATCAGTTGTATGACGACCTCTCGCCCTTCTTGCGCATGCACCAGGCAATCCGCGAATGCGTCAAGACTCTGACCGAACAGGCGCGTGATGGCGTTCTTCCGGCTGATGAAGCCGCACTGCGCACCCTGGTGTTTGGCCAGTTGCAACGCTACGAACTCGACACCGTCTTGTATGCCGATGACTACGCTGCCGAGACGCTGCGGCATGTGCAGACCGTATGGGACGACCTGCGCAACGGGCGGATCACGCCGGAACAGGTGGACCGGCGGGTGATCGTGCGGCGACCTGCCGGGACTATCGAGGTGCGGATTGATCGTGAGGAGACGCAGAACGGGATAACGCGCTGGGTGTGGGTGCGTCCGGGTATGCCGCGCAGTGACGATCACCTGGCGGAACGGGTGATGCTGTACGCTCTGGCGCGTCAGGAGACGGCTCATCCCCCTGACGAGATCGTCATCGCCTACACCGGAACCGGCGACATGCGACCCGCCATGCCGAGTGAGCGCGTGCTGGCGAACCATACCGAAAAGATCGACCGTCTGCTGGAAGCCATGCGCGCGCGACGTTGGGAACCGTCGTTCGGTCCGCAGTGCGATTCATGCCCGTTCAACCTGATCTGCCCGGTGTAGCGGGCAGAGCGTCGGTATGCCATCGCTCACACGCCTTCGCCCGAACCTGCATCGGGAGTGCGAACCGCAATGAGCGCAGCGCCGTATAATACAATGAGTTCTTGTGAAATAACGGAGCATCCATGCCAGTCGATGAATCTCGTTTTCGCCAGTTGCTGGGTCATTTCGCCAGCGGGGTGACGGTTGTGACAACGGAACACGAAGGGCAACTGTTCGGATTGACGGTCAGTTCCTTCTGCTCGCTCTCCCTGCGTCCGCCACTGGTGTTAATCTGTATTGATAAGAAAGTTCGGGCGCACGATGCGATTGCTGCCGCCGGGCGCTACGCGGTCAATATTCTCGAGAAACATCAGGAGTACCTTTCGCGCCGCTTTGCAACGCCGGAAATCGACAAGTTCATGGGCATCGCCTGGCGTTTCGGTCAACTGGGGTTGCCCCTTCTCGACGATACGCTGGCGGCGTTCGAGTGCCGGTTGACCGATACGTTTCCGGGCGGGGACCATTCGATCTTTGTCGGTGAAGTGCAGAATGCGGAGATCCGCGAAGGTTCGCCGCTGATCTACTATCGTCGCGGGTATCACGAGTTGAAGTGACCAATCACATCCCAACCCGCGTTCTCACTGTCGATCCGTCTGCGCCTGACCCGCAGATCATTGCAGAAGCCGCTGCGGTGATCCGGGCGGGCGGACTGGTGGCGTTTCCCACCGAAACGGTCTATGGTCTGGGCGCCAATGCGCTCGATGAGCGAGCAGTGGCACGGATCTTCCACGCCAAGGGGCGACCGGCAACCGACCCGATCATTGCACACATCGCTGACCTTCAGCAGCTCGACGCGCTGGCGTATGACGTGCCATCGGTCGCGTATGCGCTGGCGCAGCGTTTCTGGCCCGGGCCGCTTACGCTGGTGGTGCTGCGACGACCGGTTGTGCCCGCCAATCTCTCTGCCGGGCGTGCGACGGTGGCGGTGCGGATGCCGGCACACCCGGTGGCGCTGGCGTTGATCGCTGCGGCTGATGCGCCGATTGCTGCGCCGAGCGCCAATCGTTTCAGCCGTCCCAGTCCGACGATGGCGGCGCATGTGCTCGATGATCTGGCAGGGCGCATTGACCTGGTGCTCGATGGCGGTCCCACGCCCATCGGTGTTGAGTCGAGCGTGGTCGATCTGACTGCCGACCCGCCGGTGCTGCTGCGCCCCGGCGGTGTGACCGTTGCAGCACTGCTGGAACTGTTGCCCGGATTGACCTTTGCGCCCCGCTATCTGACCGTCGAAGACGAAGCGGCGCCGGCGCCGGGGATGTTGCTGCGGCATTATGCTCCCGATGCGGCGCTGATTGTGGTGGCGGGCAGGCGCGCGGCGGCGCTGGCGCGTATGCGCAGCGAGGCGTTGGCTGCCATTGCTGCCGGCAGGCGGGTTGGTGTGCTGGCATTTGATGAGGATGCGCCAGCCCTGACCGACCTTTCCGTGCAGTTGGTCATGCTGGGTTCCGCAACCGATCCAGAGCAGGTGGCGCAGCGGTTGTTCGCCGCACTACGCGAGATCGAACGCACTGGCGTCGATCTGATCCTGGTGCGCGATCCTGGTCAGGAAGGGTTGCGCCTGACCATTCGCGATCGGCTGATACGCGCCGCTGAAGGGCGGGTCATCATCGCCGAACCGTGATAGCGCGCCCGTGGTATACTTGCCGGAAAGAAGCGACCAGGCATAGTACCCAAGATGAATTTCCTGCGACGACTGTTTGGCGGCAACGACAACAATCGTGAGCATGATGGCGCGATCCATGTGTATGTCGAGTGTGGGCGCTGTCATGCGGTTGTGCATGTGCGCGTCGACCCACGCAACGATCTGATGCCGGAGTATGGTGATGGCGATGATCTCACCGGCTACCGGTTGATCAAGGAGATCATGGACTCGCGCTGTTTCCGGTTGATGCGCGCCGAGATTGAGTATGATGTGCGTCGCCGTGAGATCAACCGCACGATCGAAGGCGGCGCATTTATCACGCGCGACGAGTATGAACAACGGCGGTCATCGCTATCCTCGCCGCCGCGCGACTGAGAGGAACCGTGTCCGAATCTATGACTGCCAATGCCACTCCTCCGCCGGTCTGTCCTCAGTGTGGGCAGAATGATCAGGTGCGCCGCGTCAGCGACCTTGTTCGGGACGAACCGGAGTCATCGCTGGCGCAGAAACTTGCCGCGCCGCGATCGCCGCAGCCGGTTGCCGTTATCGGCTGCGCCACATCGTTCTTTGTCACGATGATCAGCCTGAGCGCCGCTATTCTCGCTACGGGATTGTCCGAACTGACCGCGACTGCGCCGCGCACCAGTCTGCTGTTCGGCGTGCGCGACACCTCGGTGTTCACCGGGATCATCACCTTTCTGTTCGTTTTTGTTGGTGTGCATGCCATGTTCGTCTGGCGGCAGGCGCGGGCAAGTCGCTATTTCCGCCGGGCGTTCACCGCCTGGCATCGCGCCAGTGAACGCTGGCAGCAACTCTCCTACTGTAGTCGCTGCGATGGCGTCTTTCTTCCCGGTCAGGCGTCGCTGACGCCGGTTGATCAGGTTCAGATGCTGCTGTATGCGCGCCGTCCGCCGCAGCCGGCGGCATCCCCGGCGAATGCGCCGACATCGGCGGAGGCGGAAGGATGATGAGATGGTGTTCGCAACACACACGCGCGACGACATCTGAACAGTATCGAAAGTGACGACAGGATACGGCGTATGGACACAGCCACCCTGCAGCAGGTTCAGGGCGCCGCCGATCACTGGCAATCAACATCGTATGCACCTGCTCGGCATTCCCTGGCGTGTTGCGCTTGAACTGACCGGTCATCAGGGGTGGATTTTGCGCAATAGCGTCATCTGGAATAAGGTCAAAAGCGGCATGGACGCCGTAAAGAACCGTTTGGGAAACGTTCGCGAATATGTCTTCCATTTTGTGAAGCAATCCAAATACTATTATAATATCGACGCAATCCGCTCGAAACCGAGATAATCCAGAGTCGTGAATGGTTTGGTAACATCGGTGACAGGAGTTTCAGGGGTGCGCTATCGCCGTCAAATTGAACTTTCCACCGCTCTTTCTGACGAAGAGAAGCAGGAAGCGCTGCAGGAATTGAACAAAATGCTGGAAGATGGTGCTGCTGGTAGAATATCTGATTTTCGAATGATTATTCGTGGGCAGCAGCGCGCGACGCATTTGGATCGCGCACGTTTATCGGGGCGAGCACGTGAATTGAACGAAAAGGGGTTCTATCGAATTCACAGTGGAGTACAGATACAGTAGGCGTCGCGCAGTGTTTGGGACTGCGCGCTAATCCACAGGTTGAACTTCAAAATAGTATACACGCGCTGGAAGCACGGCTATCATCGGCGCGACCCCTCACACGTGAGTAAGGAGTTTTCATGGAAACCGTCGATCTTCTGCTCATCCACGGCGCTGTGGTCACCATGGACGCCGCATGGCACGTATTCCTCGATGGGGCGGTGGCGGTGCGGGGCAACGAGATCGTTGCGGTTGGTCCGTCCGACGATCTGGCTGCGCGATTCACCGCCAGCGAGACGGTTGATTGCCAGGGATGCGCGATCATACCCGGTCTGATCAATGCCCACGCCCATGTGCCGATGAGCCTGCTGCGCGGTTTGGTTGCCGACCAGCAACTCGATGTCTGGCTGTTCGGGTATATGTTTCCGGTCGAGAGCCGCTTCGTCGATCCGGAGTTCGTGTTCACCGGCACGCAACTCTCGTGCGCCGAGATGATCCGGGGTGGGACGACGACGTTCGTGGATATGTACTATTTCGAGGAGGAAGTTGCGCGCGCCGCCGATCAGGCCGGGATGCGCGCGATCTGCGGGCAGACGGTGATGCGCCTGCCCACCCCC
Organism: uncultured Roseiflexus sp.; assembly: GCA_937935075.1. GTDB lineage: Bacteria > Chloroflexota > Chloroflexia > Chloroflexales > Roseiflexaceae > Roseiflexus. The sequence continues at coordinate 30,308 of CALGYB010000083.1, forward strand.
GATGCCGCATCGTTCGATGAAGGGCTGGAGCGCGCGCGCGCATTCATCGAGCAGTGGCATGGGCACGAACGCATTATTCCGACCATTGCGCCCCACGCGCCGTATACCTGCACCGACGCGATCTACCGCGAGGCGGCGGCGCTCTGCCGGCGCTACGGCGTGCCGCTGGTCACTCACCTCTCCGAGACCGAACGCGAGGTTGAGGAGAGTCGCCAGGAGCGCGAGGTGACGCCGATTCGCTATGCCAGGCGCGTTGGTGCGTTTGACGGCAAGTGTATTGCTGCGCACTGCGTCCACGCCACGGAGGACGATATCCGACTGCTGCGTGAACATCACGTCGGTGTGGTTCCGTGTCCTTCCTCGAACCTGAAACTTGCCAGCGGCATTGCTCCCATCCGCCGCTTTATCGAAGCCAGCCTGCGCGTCGGTCTGGGCACTGACGGACCGGCCTCGAACGATGATCAGGATATGTTCACCGAGGTTCACCTGGCGGCGTTGCTGCCGAAAGGGGTGAGCGGCGACCCGACGGCGGTTCCGGCGCGTGATGCGCTGGCGCTGGCGACATCATCAGGGGCGCGCGCCATCCACCTCGACCACCTGATCGGCTCGCTCGAAGCGGGGAAGCGCGCCGACATCACGGTCGTCGTGCTGGGACGGTTGCACTCCGCGCCGCGGTACCACTACGCTCCCGATGCAATCTACTCGCACCTGGTCTATGGTGCGCGCTCGGCGGATGTGCGTGATGTGCTGGTGGACGGACGCTTCCTGCTGCGGAACCAGCAGTTGCTGACCATCGACGAGGAAGAAGTGTTGCAGCGCGCGCAGGCAATTGCCGATCGGGTCGACGTCTTTCTGGCGGCTCGCGAAGATAACCTGCTCGACAAAATCCTGGCAATCGGCGGTGTGCAGCAATCCGAGATCTTCGAGGTGCAGGCGAAGGCGCTCATCGATCCGCAGACCGCCGAACGGGTTGTGCAGTTGCTGCACGAGTCCGACATCACGATAACGAAAGCGAGTGAGCGCACGCAGTACGACACCTACTTCCTGTGGGACGATGAAGAGCGCGGGCGCATTCGCATTCGGGAAGATCACCGGACCGATCCGGGCGCGCGCGCCGAACCAAAATACACGATTACCCTGATGGCGCCCGCGCAGCGCGGCGAGTATCAGATGGCGGTGCTCTTCGGGCGGGCGCGCTACACTGCGCGCGCCGATCGCACGCTGCGCTTCTACCGTGAATACTTCCAGCCGGATCGGATCGTGGAGATCGAAAAGCGCCGCCGCCGCTGGCGCATCCAGTACCGCGACGCCGATTTCGCGGTCAACCTCGATACGCTGGTCGGGCATGCGCGCCCTGGACCGTACCTGGAGATCAAGAGTCGCACGTGGAGCCGGAAGGATGCTGAGCACAAGGTCGAACTCATGAGCGAGCTGCTGTGGCGCTTCGGCGTTCCTGAGGATGCGCTGATCAAGCAGGAGTATGTTGAACTCGAACTGGCGGGAGTCGAGCACTGAGGATTGGGAAGCATGCCGTACAAAGGGGTCTATCTGATTGGGCTGACCGGCAATATCGCCTGCGGTAAAAGCACCGTACTGGCAATGCTTAGCGAGCGCGGCGCGGCGGTGATCGACGCCGATCAGGTGACCCGCCAGGTGCAGCAACCGGGAGAACCGGTCTACCGGCAGATTGTTGAGACATTTGGTGAGACGATCCTGTGCGAACCAGGCGGACCGATCGACCGGCAGCGATTGGGAGCGATTGTCTTCTCGGACCCGCAGGCATTGCGGCGACTGGAACAGATTGTCCACCCTGCGGTACACGCGCGCATTCTGGCGTGGCTCGATGACGCTGCAACATATGCGCGCGTCGCGGTGATCGATGCGGTCAAACTGCTGGAAGCGGGCTGGAAGCAGGTCTGCGATGCGGTGTGGGTGGTGACCTGCACCCCGGATCAGCAACTGCGCCGCCTGATGGAAACGCGCGGCATGAGCGAAGCCGAGGCCCGCATGCGCATTGCCGCACAGCCGCCGCAGGAAAGCCGGGTGGCGCAGGCGGACGTTGTGATTGATAACAGCGGGGCGCTCGATGCCACTCGCGCGCAGATTGATGCGGCGTGGGCGCGCATTCCCGTCTAGCCGATGCCGGCTCTTAACATCTTGCGATCTTTCTAAAAGTCGTGTATCATGGTTGTTAATTACCAATTGACAAATGAATAATCACGCGCTGCTTTGCAGCGCCACTGGGGGAGCCGGGCGAGCCTGGCTGAGAGTGCGACCCGACCGATGTCGCAGACCCTTTGAACCTGACCTGGGTTATGCCAGCGTAGGGAAGTGTCCAGACGGAGTCTGCCGCTGATCCACGTTGGTTGGGTCGGCGGCAGTTTTGATTCTGGCGCTCCAGGAGAAGAAACTTATGGCACTGTCCACACCTGTTGATCCATCTCCATCGGTTCTGACCGATCCGATCCCGTTTCCGTCCGAAGGAGGCATTGTCTACGTCATTACCGACCGGCGCGCGGCAGGTGAACGTTCGCTGGTTGACATTGTGCGCGCGGCGTTGCGCGGCGGCGCGCATGTCGTTCAACTGCGCGACAAAGATGTTCCGGCACGCGACATGTGCGCGTTGGGGGAGGCGTTGCTGCCGCTTACCCGCGCGGCTGGCGTGCCGCTGATCGTCAATGATCGCGTTGACGTGGCGCTGGCGCTGGATGCCGACGGCGTTCACATCGGGCAGGACGATATTCCGGCGGATATGGTGCGACGGATCATTGGCCCAGAGCGCATTCTGGGAGTGTCGGTCGCAACTGTGGAACAGGCGCAGCAGGCGGTGCGCGATGGCGCGACGTATGTCAGCGTCGGCGACCTGTTTGGCACACCGAGCAAACCGGATGCCGGTCCGCCGATTGGTCTGGCGCCACTGACAGCGATTGCACACGCGGTCGATCTGCCGGTGCTGGGCATCGGTGGCGTCACGATCGCCAATGCGGCGTCGGTTGTGCGGGCGGGTGCGGTTGGTGTTGCAGTGATCTCGGCTGTGATCGGCGCGCCGGACCCCGAGGCGGCGACACGCGCGCTGCGCGATGCTGTGGCGTCGGCGCTCGATGAACGGATGCGCAGCGGGTAGCCGTTCACTCCAGAGCATCGTCCTGGAGTCATCCACGAAGTGCACGAAGGGACACGAAGGGGTGAACAGCTGTAGGGCCTGGTGCAATGAACTGCACTGGGACTTCGACGGCGGCGATGTTGACGCCGCCATTCGGGAGTACATCGCATTCGGGGTGCGAGCGGGCATCCCGAACGATGGGTTCGTTTCGCGCGCCTGGCGCGTTCTGGACGATGGATCGATCAAGTGGGACTATCGCTACGTCGATCTCAGCGAAGATGACGTGGCGGTGATCGAGTCAGGCGAGCCGCAGGTCTTCCTGCGCGAACTCGCGCGCGACGCGCGCGAGTGGCGCGAGGCGTGCGCACAGGCGGAGGCGCGCCAGGAGGCGGAGGCGAAAGAGTCGAACTAGTCGAGCAATGCGCGACGCGCGCTAGGCGCGCGTCGCGCGCGAAA
>CALGYB010000084.1 GCA_937935075.1 uncultured Roseiflexus sp.
CCTCTCGCCTCTCACGACACAATCCCGCTTGCGACGAGCAGCTCAGCATTGAGGATAGCGCCGCCAGCCGCGCCGCGGATGGTATTGTGCGACAACGCAACCAGGCGCAGGTCCAGCACCGGGCAGGCGCGCACCCGCCCGACGCTTGCGCTCATCCCGCGCCCGGCGTCGCGGTCGCGTCGCGGCTGCGGACGGTCGCCGGCGCGATGGACGATCAGGGCGCGTTCCGGCGATGTGGGCAGGTGGCGCACGATCTCTGGCGGCATGAACGCCTCCAGCACAGCAAGCGCCTCTTCCGGCGACGGTTTCTGCGCGAACGATGCGGCAATCAACGCCGTATGACCATCGATAATCGGTACGCGCGTCACCTGTGCGCTGATGGCGAACTGCGCCTCGACGACCTGACCATCCACGACTTTCCCCAGCAATTTGCGCGGCTCTGCCTCAATCTTGGCTTCTTCGCCGCCGTCGGCGATATTCGGGATAATGTTGTCAATGATGTCGAGCGATGCCACACCCGGATACCCGGCGCCGGAGACCGCCTGAAGCGTGCTGATATGCGCCTTTTGCAGGCCAAACGCATCGTGGAGCGGCTTGAGCGGCATCACAGCGCTGATCGTCGCACAGTTCGGGTTGGTCACCAGGCATCCTTTCCAGCCGCGTTGCGCGCGTTGCTGCTCGATCAGCGTCAGTTGATCGGGGTTGACTTCCGGGATGATCAGCGGCACATCGGCGACGGCGCGATACGCCGAGGCATTCGAGCAAACGGCGGTGCGCTCCGCCCAGCGCGGTTCCATCTCGCGCGCCACATCCGTTGGCAACGCCGACAGTGCAATGGCCACGTCGGCGACCTCTTCGGTCGGCTGCACAATCATTTTCGCCGCCTGCTCCGGGATGGGCGTGTCGAGGATCCAGCGCACCAGTTCGCCGTAGGGACGCCCGATCGTTCGGTCTGAACCGGTAAGAACGGCGATCTCGAACCACGGATGATTCTCCAGCAACTGCACCATCCGCTGACCGACGGCGCCGGTAGCGCCGAGAATGGCGACTGGGATTCGTTTGCGTGTCATGTGTCTCTCCTTTTTTACACTTCTCACCAATCCCAGGTGACCGTCACCGCTGCGGCTGCCCCTTCGCTCCGCTCATGCCTCTCTGGCTGCGCACACACCACGCGGGGTTGTGCAGCCCAGGCGGTGCGGTCACCTCGATCACTCTTGCGTCAGCCGATGCACGGCGCGCACGGCGGCATCGCATTCCGGCGCAACGACGACCGTGCTGATCGAGCACTCCGATGACCCCTGAGCAATGGCAATCACGTTGATGTTATTCTCGGCAAGCGCGCTGAAGACCCGCGCCGCGACTCCGGGCGTGTCGCGCATGCCCGCACCGACTGCGGTGATGATTGCTACATCATCGCGCGCCCAAATGCGATCAATATCGCGGCGCGCCAGTTCCATTGCCAGATTGTGTTCGAGCGCGTAGGTCACCTGCGGCACTGTGTTGGATGGCACCACAAAGCAGATGCTCTGCTCCGATGACGCCTGTGAAATCATCAGCACGTTTGCGCCAACGCTGGCGACGGCGCTAAAGGTGCGCGCGGCGACGCCAGGAACGCCGATCATGCCGCGTCCTTCGACGGTGATCAGGCTCAGGTTGCGGATGGCGGTCACGGCTTTGACCGTCTGCCCGTTTGACTCAACCGTCTGGACGACCAGCGTTCCGGGATGGGATGGATTGAAGGTGTTGCGCACCCGCAGCGGAATACCGCGTTCGACGACCGGACGAATAGTGCGTGGGTGCAGCACTTTCGCGCCAAAATACGCCAGTTCCCCCATTTCGGCGTAAGAGAGGACCGGGATGACGCGGGCATCGGGCGCCATTCGCGGGTCGGTGGTCATAACGCCATCGACGTCAGTGTAGATATCGACTTCATCGGCGTCGAGTGCAGCGCCAATAATGGCGCCGCTGTAATCGCTGCCGCCGCGTCCCAGGGTCGTCGTCACACCCTGTTCGGTTGCGCCGATGAAACCGGTGATGACCGGCACGATCCCGCGCTCGATCAGCGGCAGCAGCCGTGCGCGAGTGCGTTCGCGCGTCACGTCCTGCAGAGGGCGCGCGTCGCCAAAATGCGCCGTAGTGATGACGAAGCCGGTCGCGTCGAGCGCTTCGGCGGGGATGCCGCGCGCGCGCAACGCTGCGGCGACGACCCTTACGCTCATGCGCTCGCCAAGGCTCGAAATGGCGTCGATGGCGCGCGGCGATAACTCGCCGAGCACGGCGACGCTGTGACATAGAATGCTGAACTCGTCGATCAGACGAAACACCTGATCGCTGACGTCTGCGCGCTCGTGCTCGTCGGGAACGAGTTTCGCCAGCGCGGCGGCGTGCTTGTCGCGCAGCAGGCGGTCTACGTCACGGAAGGTTTGCTGATCGCCGGACGCCGCCGTGGTTGCGCCGCGGATCAGCATGTCGGTGACGCCACTCATCGCCGAGACGACCAGCGCCACCTGTCCCCACGTTGCGCGCTGCGCCTCGGTAATCGCAGCAACTGCCTGAATGGCGGCGGCGTCGCCGACCGACGTTCCGCCGAACTTCATTACCAGCAAGGGCATCAGTCTCCTCCTCGTTGTTCTACCAGCCCAACCATCGAAGGATGGCGTCCATGTCCGCCGGCACCGGCTCAGGCGCATCGAACTGTTCCACCGCCAGTCCAGGGTCTTTCAAGCCGTGACCGGTCAGCACCGCCACATAGCGCGCGTCCGGGTCGGCGCGTCCTTCGGCGATGACCTTGCGTAATCCCGCGACGCCAGCCGCCGACGCCGGTTCGACGAACACGCCTTCAAGACGCGCCAGATCGCGCCAACTCCGAAGAATCTGATCGTCACTCACGCAGTCGATCAACCCGCCTGAGTGATCGCGCGCATCGAGCGCATAGCACCAGCTTGCCGGGTTGCCGATGCGGATCGCAGTTGCGATGGTTTCCGGATGTTCGACCGGATGCCCGCGAACAATCGGCGCTGCGCCTTCTGCCTGGAAACCGAGCATTTTTGGCAGCCGGTCGATGCGCCCCGCCTCGTGGTAGCGACGAAATCCCATCCAGTAGGCGGTAATATTTCCGGCATTGCCGACCGGCAGGCAGAGCGCATCCGGCGGACCTCCCAGCGCATCGCAGATTTCGTAGGCGGCGGTCGCCTGCCCTTCAAGGCGATAGGGGTTCACCGAGTTGACGATAGTGACCGGATGCGTTTGCGCCAGGTCACGCACAATCTGCAACGCCTGGTCGAAGTTGCCTTCGATCACCAGCAGCCGCGCGCCGTACATAAGCGCCTGTGCCAGTTTGCCGAGCGCGATTTTCCCCGCAGGCACGACAACAATCGACTCGATTCCGGCATGCGCTGCATACGCCGCTGCGCTGGCGGAGGTATTGCCGGTCGAGGCGCAGATCACCGAGGTTGCGCCCGCTTCCAGGGCCTTGGCGACCGCCACAACCATGCCGCGATCTTTGAACGAGCCGGTCGGGTTGGCGCCTTCGTATTTCAAAAACAACTCACGCACACCAATGGCGCGCGCCAGACGCGGTGCGTGGATCAGCGGCGTATCGCCCTCGCCGAGGCTGAGGTGCGGCGTTTGTTCTGTGAGCGGCAGAAATGCGCCATAGCGGTCGAACAGCATGCCTTCCTCCATCGCAGAAATAGAAACGCCCCCGTCCTTTGCAGGAGGGGGCGTTCATCGCATATGGGCTGTCAGCGCCCGAAAACCCTCCCACGACGATACCACCCGGCGGTAGTGCCCGGAGTAGTCATCGTGGCGGTCGTTGTACGAAATGCTGCACGCATACAGGCTGCTGGCGTAGGTTTCATTACGGCGCTACTATATCCGAGAAGGGAGGGGATGTCAAGTCAAGGTGGGAGAACCAGGAACTAGGAGAAGGGTTAAGGGTTAGAGGCTGGAAGCACGTGCTTACCTGTACCTTTTCATCCGCACATGGAACGTGCAACGTTCAACATCCCGCCTGCCGTCTGCACCCTCTCGTCTCTTGCCTCTCGTCTCTTGCCTCTCGCCTCCCTCGTCACTGTGATATAATTGCTACAAGATACACGCACAATGAGGAGCATCCCGACTATGGCGCAACGCGAACCGACTATCGCCAGCATCCTGTTGGAACTGGCAGAGGAGTATGATGATGTCGTCGCTGAGCGTGAGATCTGCGAACGTGTGCTGCACCGGCGCCCAAGCCAGGCGCGCGATCCCTTCGCCAGCATTCGGGTCCGTCTGCGTGTCGGGGCGAGTGAGGTCGGATGGGTGCGCCTTGGCGACGGCAAGTTGCTGCCGCTGCGCGTTGCGTTGACCGGGTTGCGCTTCCGGGTGGCGCCGGGTCCGCACGAAGTAGCGACCGGTCTGCTGCTGCGGACGCACCTGTTCCCGTTCGTTTCACTTCGGCAGGACGATTTCGTGCTGAAAGACGCCGCCGGGATGCCCATTCCTTTCGAATTTGATTCGATTGAACTGGTTGATGATCTTTTCGGCCCGCTTGCGCAATCGGCTATCGACATCCATGACTGGATGCGCCGCGAAGAGATGTTCGACGGCGACACGATTCTGGTGACGATTGAGCAGGTTGCGCCGTTGACGCTCCGGTTGCAGGCAGATCATTCCGCGCCCGCTCGTTCGGCGGACGTGATCCGCCAGGAGCAGGAATTGATCGAAGGCATCGCCGAGCGTGTGACGACCAGCCGTTCACTGCCGATCAGCGCCGCTGATGTGGTGTTGCCCGTCTTTGCGCGCGCTGCCTGGCGCACGATCTATGCCGGGCGTTCATGGCAGGATCTGGTGGCGAACGATCCGCGTCTGCGTCTTATCAACGGGATATTTCTGAGTGATCGAACGTATCGCACCCTGGCGGATATTTTTGAGGATCAGGACTCTGGCATGTGGGAAACGCGCGATTCTGAACTGCTGGCGGCAATCGATGCGCTCCAGCGCGAACTTTTGGAGAGCCGCCGCGAAGCCGCGGTGCAGGAGTTGTGGAATGGCATCGCACCACGCGCTTCGACTGCGCGCGTGGTCTTCGATACACGCAGCGGCGAAGCAACTGTTGTGATGCCGGAACCGATCAATGCGCTTCAGGATTACTCCGATCAGATCGAAGAACGGTTGCGCAAAGGCGAGTATGATCACGATGCATGGACGTTGATCGACGATGAGGATGGGCTGTTTGCCGCTGCCGGCCTCGATGATGACGACCTGCCAATCATCGACGATCTGCGCGAGTTCATTGCCGAACGTCCCGAGTTGCTTGCGGCGGCGCGCCAGTTGATGACGAGTCTCAGCCCTGAGGAGAGCGAGCGCCTGCACAATACCGACAACATCGAGGAAATTCAGCAGATCCTGGCAACACGCTTCCATCGCCTGCTCCCGGATCATCCGCATCTGTTTGCAACCCTGGTCCCCTATGTGGCTCCCGATACAACGTCGTCGGATTTCAATGGGGGACCGCCAGAACTCGAAGATGTTGCAGGGGATGATGGGATAGCGACGCTCGATGAGGAGTGGGACGAAGATGCTGAAGAGTGGGATGAGGACCTTGAGGAGCAACTGACCCCGAATGACGAGGCGCTGGCTGTCAGTCATGAGTTGATGGAACGGTTCTATGCCTTCCTTCTGGCGCAGGGCAAGAGCGAGGCGACGGCGGCCAGTCGCACTGGCGATCTGTGGATCTACGCCGATTTTCTTGCCAGTTATTATGCGCAGACGCTGGCTGAGGGCAACTACGCCACTCTTGATGAGTGCCTGTTCTTCTTCTATCCGCGGCGCGTCGCCAACAGCTCACCGCGGGGGGCGCGTGAACTCTGTACGTCGCTCAAGCAGTTCTACACCTTTCTGCGCACCGAACGCAATATCGACGACCGGTTCGCGCGTGAGATGTGGCGGCGCCGGGATCAGGTCGCGCGCGTTGTCGATCTCTATGAGCAGATCGACGCCGACTCGCCGCAATTTGGGCGGCTGTTTGTCCGCCTGTTCGCCCCTTATACAATGTAACGCCTTCAAAATGCGCGATTGTGCATTTGTTTATGCGCGTCTGTTCCTGAAGGCGCAGCCGTGAAGTAGCGCCCATGCCAGTAACGTATACTATCTCAATGCTGCGCCCTCATACCCATCGGTATGATGTGGCGCTGGACATTCATGCCGTTGAGAGTCCAGCGCTCGATCTGGCGCTGCCGGTCTGGACGCCGGGATCGTACCTGATCCGTGATTATGCCCGGCATGTGCAGCAGTTCGCCGCCACCGACGATCACGGCGAACCGTTGCCCTGGCGGAAGGTCGATAAGACGACCTGGCGCATTACGGCTGGTAACGCCCGCTCTGTGCGCGTCACCTATCAGGTCTATGCGTTCGATCTGAGTGTCCGTACCAGCCATCTTGACGGGACGCACGGCTATTTCAACCCGTCCAATATCTGTATGTACCTGTGCGGGCACACCCACGATCCGTGCGTCGTCAACGTTCAGACGCCGCCTGGATGGCAGGTGACGACTGGACTGGAGCGGATTGATCGGGAGGAGGGGAATGGTTGGACGTCATTCCGCGCTCACGATTATGATGAACTGGTAGACGCGCCGTTCGAGTGCGGAACGCACCGTCGGTTGACCTTCGATGTCGATGGCATTCCCCACGAGATCGCGCTCTGGGGGCGCGGCAACGAAGATGAGCGACAGATCCTTGCCGATACCCGCACCATCGTCGAAACGACACGCGCCATGTTCGGCGGGTTACCCTATCAGCGCTATGTCTTCATCGTTCATCTGGTCGATGGCGGGTATGGCGGTCTCGAACACCGCAACAGCGTCTCGAATATTGTCGATCGGTGGGGGTTTCGTCCTGCGCGTTCGTATGAAAAGTTCCTGGCGCTCACAGCGCATGAGTTCTTCCACGTCTGGAATGTCAAACGCATTCGTCCGGCGCCGCTTGGTCCGTTCGACTATACACGCGAAAATTACACCCGCCAATTGTGGGTGATGGAAGGCATTACCAGTTATTACGACCATCTGATCCTGCTGCGCGCCGGCTTGATCAGCCGCGAACGGTATCTCGAAACGATTGCCGATGACATCAAACTGTTGCAGAGCCAGCCAGGACGGGCGCTTCAGTCGCTGGAACAGAGCAGTTTCGACGCCTGGATCAAGTTCTACCGTCCTGATGAGAATGGCCCGAATAGCAGCGTGTCGTACTACCTGAAAGGGAGCCTGGTCGCGCTCCTGCTCGATCTGGAGATCCGGCGGCGCACTGGCGGCGCACGTTCGCTTGATGATGTGATGCGCTATTTGTATGCGGAATACGCGGGCGATCAGGTGCATGATCTCTACAGCGGCAGGTTTGCAAAGCGTCCCGGTTTCGATGATGACGATGGGTTCTGCCGTGCTGTGGAAGCGGTCGCCGGCGAGGAAGGCGGTGCGTACCGCGCATTTCTGGCGCGCGCCGTCGCGGGTACCGACGAACTGGATTATGATCGGGCATTCGAAGCCGTTGGGCTGCGCCTGGTCTGGGGGCATTCGCTCGAAAATGAGAACGATCATCTGCCTGCCTGGCATGGGTTGCGCCTCAAAACCGAGCACGGTCGCCTTAAGGTGTCGGTCGTACTGGCAGGCGGTCCTGCTGAGTCTGCCGGGATTTATGCCGGCGACGAACTGATTGCGCTGGATGGCATTCGCATCGACGAAGAGCGCCTCAAAGCGCGCCTGGCGGAACGAAAACCTGGCGATACCGTGGTGTTTAGCCTGTTCCGCCGTGACGACCTGCTCCACATTCCGCTGCAACTTACCGAAGCCCCGCCCGATACCCTGACCATCACGCCGGTCGAATCACCGACCGAAGAGCAGCAGCGTTTGTTGGACGGGTGGCTGAACGTTACACGTTGAACGTATCCGCCTTTTGAGGTGTGTGTCACACCCCCCTGCCCTTGCATGTCGCTGAAGGGAGAGGTTGTGCCCGCTTCGGAAACCTCGCCCGATCCCAAGAGGCTTGGGGAAGGAAGGTTACAGGCGGTCGTTGCACGGTGCATGTTGAATGTTAAGAGCGGGAAGGTTGCCAGTTGTCACCGGAAAGGGGTTCTTGGTTCTCAGTTCTCGGTTCTCAGTTCTCACGGAAACAACTCATCCATCTCCGCATACGCGCGGTTCCGTCGCTCGGCGATGGACGTTTCGACCAGCCCCATCGCCCTGTAGAATGCCGCGTCGTAAGGGCGCGTCCGAATAACCGCCGGCATCGGCACGGCGTGACCGAGCACCATCGCCTGCTGGCGGGTGTCGAGGCTGGCGAGGACGGCGCGCAAACCGGCGGCGCCGCTTACGCCGGTAAAGACGGCATCGATGTCGCGGTCGTCGTTGAGGAGCGCCGTGATCCGGCTGCCGATCTGACTCATTACCTCCGGGTCGATCGAGGAGGGGCGTTGATCGACAATGAGCAGCGTCACGCTATATTTGCGCAACTCACGCGCAATCGTGCCAAAAATCGTCTGTCGTGCCGCAGCCGGATTGAGGAATTTGTGCGCCTCTTCAATGGTGATCACCAGTTGACGCGGTTTGTCGGCAGGGTTCTTGGTGCGCAGGAAGGTTTCGGTCTGTTCGACCCAGCGACGGTAGATGCGGCGCGTGATAATATTCGCCGTCAGCATATACGCCAGCGCGCTGCGGTACTGCCCGAACTCGAGCACCACATGCTTCCCGCGTGCCAGATGCTCGATCAGGCGATCAATTCCATCGGTTGACGCCTGATCGCGGACGAATCCCAGACGCCGGACCTGATCCAGTTTCCGCTTGAGCGCGCTGATGGCGCCGGCGTGTGCGCCGGATTGTTCGGCGAATGTATGAATATCGTCGCCGCTCATGTCCAGGAGTGTCTTCAGCCACTCCTGTTTGTAACGATCCACGAGCAGATAGGCAGACTCGGCGGCTGTGGCGGTCAGGTTCAGTTCGTCTTGCAACAGCAGAATGTCGTCGGCTTCGATCTGATCCAGCCCGATGGCAATGGCTTCGTCTACGCTCACGCCGCGTTTGCGCGACGATTCGGCGTCGAGCGAATAGATCAGCACCTGCGCTCCAAACAGCTGGCGTAACCCCTTCACAAATGCGCCATCCTCCGATGTCGCATCCCAGCCATACTCGCTGTGCATATCGAACACCAGGTTCGACGCTACGCCGGAACGGATAATGCCGCACAGGATCAGGCGGGTGAGAAAACTCTTGCCGGTGCCGCTTTTGCCGAAAATGCCGTTTGATCGTTCGACCAGGCGGTTGAGATCGAGACAGACCGGTATCTCCATATCGAGCGGCCGACCGATCTCGAAGTGGGTCGCATCTTCTGCGCCAAAGACGCGGGTAAAATCCTCTATGTCGGCTTCGAGCACGGGCGCGAAGTGATACGGCACCGTTTTGACCGGGCGTAGCCCTTCGTTCTCACTGTGGGGCAGCATGAGCATGGGCTTGAGTTGCACCGTGCCATAGGTTGCCGTGCCTGCCAGGACCTCGTGGAAGAAATGGTCGCCCTCTGGCGGACGGGCAAGAATGGCGCGGTTGGTCGCCTCGAGCGCAATATCGGTCACCATCGAAAAGAAGGCGTTCTTCTCTCCCTGAATCACGACGAATTGACCAACGCGAATATCCTCGACGCTGATGCCGCTGTCGAGGCGCACGTTCAGCCCCTCGATGAGTGAGCCGTTGGTGACGACGCCCAGGCGTTTTCGCTGCAATGCCGACATGACTCTGCTCCATGCTCGTGGTTTCGCGCCATATCTCGAACAAATATATCATTTTCTCCAGGGATGTCAATGCAGGTTGTACGACGGGTGCGGTCGTGAAATCCCCTGCGGGGCTGCTCGCATGGGGGGATTGTGCTGCCAGGAACCCTTGTTGCATCGCGCGTGTGAGGCGCAGGACGCCGGTACGGGCGCGGTTCGGCAGGCTCACCGCAAGGGGCGCCGCCCGCCCTCAATACCCCCTTTTCCCCTTGTGGGAAAGGAAATGCGCTTCATTTTTGTTCACCCTCGTGCGCTTCGTGTCCTTTGTGGTTAAGCCTTTTTGCAGTGGACTCATATATTTATTCTCATCCAAACTTGGAGTAAGAAATGGGGTATTTTACAGTATTTTCATTATCATTGACAGATCATCGTGTTTCCTTCTATATTCTATCCGGATATACGTATTGAAACCAGTCGCGAAAGCGTCAGGCGATGCTGTGATGAGCAGCGCCCCTGTCGGCTGTTGTTCAGAATCATGAGTGTAAGGATAGGTCAATGATAGTGCAACCGACTCGTGGTCATCGATGCGTGCTGACAATTGCGCTCTTAGTCGCTCTCATCGCGCCGCTGCTTGTGCAGCCGTCGGCGTCGTTCCAGACGTGGATCGAACCGCCGACTGCCGCTGCACAGAGCGGCGCGCCCATCGGTCCGCAGCCAGGAGATGTCTTCCGTCAGTTCCAGGACGATGCCAATTTTCGTCAGACGGGGGTGTGTAACGCAACAGGCAATCGTTGCGGTACGGTGACTTCAGAGCAACCGCGTCGGGCGGTGAACGTCGATCTTGCCAATGCCGTGCGCGCCGAGGCGATCTTCGAGTACTGGGGCGGGCACCTTGCCTCAACACAACAGCAGTTCAACGTCAACGGCGGTCCCTGGACGCCCTACCCCGACATTCAGGGCATTCCTCCCGATACGCTGCCGACCTGCTACTTCCGCGCGCCGACCAACGCGATTGCGCCGCTGCCGCTGAGCGGGACCGGCGGGGTGCGACCTCCCGGCAGCACGGGCAGTACCGTGACGGTCAATTATCGCTACCGTATCGGTCTTCAGCGGTCGTTGCCGCAGTGCGCGTCGGGAACGAATTTCAACTGGGGCAATATGTGGATCTATGAGGTAACGACGCGCATTTACTACGATGCAAGCGTGGTTCGACCCGATGGTGAGATTACGTCGCCGGTGAATGGCGCGGTGATAACCGAGAATCTGAGCGCCAACCAGCGTCCGCAGATCAGTGTGCGCGCGCAGGCGCCGGCCGGTCGCTCGATTGCCCGGGTGGACCTGATCGGTAATTATCTCGATTATGACTGGGACGGCGATGGTGTGCTGCGCGAGTGGCACTATGCGTTGCGCCACGGCGTCTGGGAGCGCACTATCGGGACGCGCACCTCCCCATCAAGCGGATCGAACACAAATGGCGTCTACGATTTCACGTGGAATACGGAATGGATCCCCGATCAGGATCAGCCGATCCAGTTGATGGCGCGGATCACCGATAATACCGGCATGAGTTATATGACGCCAGCGGTGACGGTGACGTTCAACCGCATCGGGCGCAGCGTGCGCATGTATACGACCTGGAGCGACTACTACGGGCAGCGCGTGTTTGGTCCGCCACGCAATTTCGGGTTCAATACCTACCGACAGCCGCGCATCGGCAAGACGGCGTTTATCTCCATCCCGGACCCGCTCACGAATGCGACACGGGCGCGCTTTATCCTCTACAGCTGGAGTGGGAGATCATCGGAGTCGTCGTCCCGCACGACGGTTGCCGTCAATCGACGGTCGATCTGGCCTGATCGCGCCTTCGGAGTGTTCCACGACTATAGTTTCGATGCCATCGTTTTCAATGATCCGCGCGCGTTTCTCAATCAGGGCGATAACATTCTCCGCATCTGGTCGAACCGCACCGATCACGAACTCGAAGTGCTCTGGCCCGGTCCGGCGTTGTTCGTTGAGTATGGTTCGCCGCCGGATACGCCGCCGTTGATTGCGAACGATACGTCGCTCAATACTCAGGAAGATCAATCACTGGCGATTACCCTGCCGGTCGGCAATGACGCGCGCGCTGCGTTGCAGTACACGATTGTGACGCCGCCGACGCTTGGCGTGCTGCGCGGCATTGCGCCGAACCTGACGTATACGCCCAACCCCGATGTGAGCGGCAGCGATAGGTTCGTCTTCCGCGTCGATGATCAGTACGGGCGCAGCGCAACCGCAACGGTATCGATCACTATTCAGGCGGTCGATGACCCGCCGGAAATCCTTCTTGGCGAAGGGGCGCTGCTCAATCCGGGCGATGTGTTCACACGCACCGGCGTCATCCGTGATCCCGACTCGCCAGACCTGACCGCAACCGTCGATTATGGTGATGGCAGCGGTGCGCAACCGCTCGATCTCAACCCGGATGGTTCGTTCCAGTTGAGTTATCGCTATCGCAACGGCGGACGCTTCCCGCTGACGATCAGCGCCGGCGATGGCGTGCAGACCAGCGTTGCCACGGCCACCGTTACCGTCCTCACTCCCGGCACGCCGCCGTCGCCGAACGACTGGCATTTGACCGGATGGCGGTACCGGCTCCCGCTCGAAGCCCAATCCGGCGCCTATCCGCGTGTCGATCACGTTGCCGAGTTCGAAGTCAACTTTACGGCTGCGCTTGCGCAGGCGGGCGGCAGCGGCGCGCTGCTGCGCGACTCGATTCGGGTTGCCGAAGTTGATGCGGCTGGCAATCTCGTCGATCCGAGCGTCGTCTATCAGTTCGATCCGGCAGCGGCGTACAACCCGGCGACCAATGCGCGCGGGACGTTGCTCGTGCTGCTGCGCGGGCGCACCGAGGCGAATGTGACCCGGCGCTTCTTCGTCTATTTCGAGACGCAAGGGCGTTTCGCGCCGCCGGACTTCGCGCCGCTCACGCGGGTCGTTACGCCGACACTGTCCCACCAGCGCGACCTCGCGACCGTCATCGAGACGCGCAATGCGAATGGCGAGCGCAACGCAACCTTCTACTACTCTTACAACGGCGGTGCGCTCATCAGTCTGCTTGATCGCTCGAATGCCGACTGGATTTCGTACAACCCGGCGGCTGACTCGGCAGGCGCGTATCGCGGCATTCCGAACCTTGGTCCGGTCTTCCGTCCAGGGCACTACAATGTCTTCCCCATTCCAGATACGACCGCAACCGGTCTGATCCAGGGGAATGAACTCAATACCAACCAGCGCTCGACGACGACGATTGAACAGGAAGGAACGCTGCGCACCATCGTTCGCTCGGTGAGCAGCAACGGGCAGTGGGAAGCGGTCTGGGAATTCTTCCCCAACAGTGTGCGTATGTCGATCGTGCGCACGCCGGTGTCCGGTTCTACGCCGTTCCCTTATTGGTGGCTGTACGAGGGGACGCCAGGCGGAACACTCAACGACGGCGACCGCTGGGTGCGCGGCGATGGGTTGTCCGGCATAGCGTTTGATAGCGCTTTTCAATACCGTGAGCGTTTCCACGCCGACATCAATGGTCCTGAGTGGGTCTATTTCCGCGCCGGCGAGTCGGCTTTGGGCGGACGCGCGTTGTGGCTGGCGCACCACGACGATGCTGACACGAGTATCGAGGTGTATCGCCAACAGAACGATTCGTCCGGCGTGCAGAATGGTATGACGGTGTTCGGGTTCGGTCGCCGTGAGTGGAGCGGATCGTCGCCGACGTTGCAGGCCGAGTTGCGCGGTCAGCGTCGTTTTTCGCTGGGATTTGTGGAGAGCGCGCCTTCCAACTTCGACAGTACATTCGGTCGTGAGATTGAAGGGCGCTATCGTGCTCTGACCGTAACTGTCGGACAGGGGGAACGCCTCGTGCCGAACCTTGCACCGTGGGCGCCGGGTGAGACGTATTTCATACGTCCTGGTCGAACGCTTCAGGTTCCAGCGCCTGGCGTGCGCGCCAATGATAGCGACGGCGACGGCGATCCGATCCAGATTACATTGACCGGTGAACCGCTCAGCGGTACGCTGACCTTCAACAGCGACGGATCCTTCACCTACGTTCCTGCCGACGGGTTCACCGGCGACGACTCGTTCACCTACACCGCCAGCGATGGTCGTCTGAGCGCGCCGCCTACGACAGTGACCGTTCGCGTCACTCCCAACCAACCACCGACGGCGCAGCCCAGCGCCTGGACGACGACCAACCGGCAGCCGCTCGTCGTGCCGGCGCCCGGTGTGCTGACCGACGCAAGCGACCCGGATGGCAGTCCGCTGACGGCAGTGCTGATCGATGGACCGGCGAACGGTACGCTCACGCTCAATCCCGATGGGTCGTTCACGTATACGCCGCAGTCCACGTTCGTCGGTGTGGACGCATTCCAGATCGCGGCGTTCGATGGCGAGGATCAGTCGGCGCCGGTCGAGGTGCGCATCACGGTGCGGAAGGATAACCGCCCGCCGACGGCGCAGCCCAGCGCCTGGACGACGACCAACCGGCAGCCGCTCACCGTACCGGCGCCCGGTGTGCTGACCGGCGCGAGCGACCCGGATGGCGACTCGCTGACGGCGGTGCTGATCGATGGACCGGCGAACGGTACGCTCACGCTCAATCCCGATGGGTCGTTCACGTATACGCCGCAGTCCACGCTCGTCGGTGTGGACGCATTCCAGATCGCGGCGTTCGATGGCGAGGATCAGTCGGCGCCGGTCGAGGTGCGCATCACGGTGACGCCAGCGCCGGGAACGACGCCGCAGTATCAGGTGTTCCTGCCGCTGGTGCAGCGCTGAGACCTGGCGTGGGCGACGGTCATCAGCAGTAGGGGCAGGTCTCAGACCTGCCCCAACGGTGGAGGATGGCAGAAAAAACAGGCATAATGACGATGATCTGGTACCATGTCCTCCGTGGTGCATCATATGCAGAGGCAAGAAAGCAAATCTGTGAGTATCGAGATTGTTCGCATAGCAACATTTGATGGTCCCAATGGTTTCGATCCGCGATCCGGCGTGCTGGCGCATCTTCGCGCCGGGCGCGATAGGAGCGCTGCATTGCGGGCAGTGCTCAAGGATGCTGCACAACGGATCGGTCTGGTGATCGGCAATCCTCGCATCGAGAGCAAGAGGTCTGTCGATACTTTCTGGCACGAGGTGTTCTTCGTTACGCCAATGCCTGCCATTGGCGCCGAAATGGTGCAATATGCCGTCGCACTGCTCAATGCACAGGATGCCGGCGATGAAGCATGGGAAGCTGACGGTCGGCTATGGGATCTGCAAAAAAAGCGTCGGGCGGCAGCGCTGCCATTACAGGCGTTGCAACTGATGGCTGAGGCATCGGCGCGGGATGTGCCGACATTCGTGCGTCACGATGGATTGCTTCAGGTCGGCTACGGCGCACACGGTCATACAGTCGATCTTGCTCCGTTCCGTGAACGCAAATCGGTGCTACGCGGGTCCGACATCGGCGCTGGCTCGCCGCCGTTCGCTCAATCATCGATCGGTTCGCTCCTTCCCTGGGACCGTCTGGGCGCTGTTCCAATTGTGATCGTTTCAGGCAGGACATCAGCCGAAACAACCGCCGCGTTTGTTTCCCGTCTGCGTCAGCAGCGCAGCGGCGTGGCGACTGTTCTGACCGC
Source organism: uncultured Roseiflexus sp. (assembly GCA_937935075.1). Classification (GTDB taxonomy): domain Bacteria; phylum Chloroflexota; class Chloroflexia; order Chloroflexales; family Roseiflexaceae; genus Roseiflexus. The sequence continues at coordinate 15,391 of CALGYB010000084.1, forward strand.
ATCGTTCGATACGGCGCGCGATTGCCTGACCGATCCCTCGGCTGAGGTGATCGTGCTCGATCTCGATCCGGCTGATCTGCTCTGGCGCGGATTGCCGGTTGAACAGTGTATGGTCAGCGCATTGCTCGATCTGCCGGGAGAACTGGTGGCTGAGGCGGGCAGCCGCGACGACCTGGCGCGCGCGTTGGGGGTGGCGCTGCTGGTTACTGCGCCGGCCGGAAGAGCCGTGCTGAATGCTGAGGACTCTGCGATTCTGGCGCTTGCCGAATATGCGCCGTGCCCTTTGATCCTGATAGCGCGCTCTGCTGAACATCCGGCGCTGCGCGCTCATCGTGCGGCAGGCGGCAGTGTTCTCTTTTTGCGTCATCGTGCGGTTGTTCTGGCGCACGGAACAGACGAGACAACAATACTGCTCGCGCCGGATGATGATCCATGGCAGACGCTTACGGTAATGGCGCTACATCTCGCGTGGATGGAAGCGCACGCCGCGTGAAGCGCCGCTGCCGATCACGGCATTGTCGTCACGAAATCTCGCAAAATCAGATACAGGCGCTCCAGGCTGGCAATATCCACCCACTCCTCGTCGGAGTGCAACCCTGCGCCTACCGGTCCGAAACAGATTGCCGGGATGCCAGCGCCGCTGTAGAAGCGTGCATCTGAGCCATAATGCTCACGGTAGAATGCCGGCTGTCGTCCGGTGATGCGCTCAACGCTGGTCGCCAGGCGAGCCAGGTGTGGATCGTTAGGGTCGGTCATGAGCGGGATGCCGCCGGTGCTATTGCGCGTCACTGCGGCTTCAGGGAAGCAGGCGCGCACCGCCTCCTCGATCTCGTCCGGCGTTTCTTCGGGAATATGGCGAATATCGAGCGCAAGCGTCACCGTTTCTGGAATGCGGTTGAGCGTGTCGCCACCGTGGACCACAGTCGGGACGGCGGTTGTCGCCCAAACCGCTTCACGCGGCGTCGGGAAACGCCGTTCGAGCGCCTGCAACCCATCGCGCAACAGCAGGATCGGATTGACTCCCTCCCATGGGCGTGAACCGTGCGCCGGTCGCCCGTGGAGGATGATGTCGAAGCGCACCATGCCCTTGGCAGCGTAACAAATGTTGAGATCGGTCGGTTCGGCGGCGATGAAGAACTCGGTGCGCCACCCCTGTTCCAACAGGTAGTTCGTGCCGTGGAATCCGCCAATTTCCTCATCTGTCACAAACATAAAACCAACGTCGGGCGGATCCGATAGCGCGGCCAGGTCACACATCAGGCGCATCAGGACGGCGCACGCGCCCTTCATGTCCTGGCTGCCGCGCCCGTAGATCCGTCCATTGCGCACGACGGGCTGGTACTGTTCGGCGCGCGCTGCAACAACATCAAGATGTCCGTTGAGGATGACAGCGGGCGAGTGCGTATCGCGCAGGGTGATCATGAGACTGGGCTTCTGTTCGACCTCAAAGCGGTGAACATGCAGTCCGCCGGCGCTGTGCGCATATTGCTCGACATAATCAATGATGGCGGCTAATGTATCAGGATGATCGGCGGTCGAGGGAAAGGCGATCAGGTCGCAGGTCAGTCTGGTCAGGTCGCGCTGTAATGAGGCGTCGTTCATACCATTGGCTCCAGGTGCATTGAATTGCCTGGAAGTATACCATGTCTTAGTGAGAACTGAGAACCACGAACTGATAGAGCGATCAACCGAAATCTGGACAATCAAGGACGTGAAGCGGCAGACGTTGGCTGAGCCTGTCGAAGCCAACGTCTGCCGCTAGAGCCTGTTATGCACTTCAGAGATAAACGTGGTATGATTTCAGCATGACACGTCAACCCTCTCCACGCGATGGGAGCGACGAGGAGGGGGCCTTCGTCGCTCTCTCCCTGACCTTCATGACCGACGACGCCCCGCAGCGCGTGGTCGCGCTGCGCCCCCCCCTTCCCCCCCCTGCGGGGGGGGGGAAAGGGGGGGCGATTGCATCGTCCGCGCTTCGGCAGGCTCAGCGCATCGCACGGGAGCGCCCTGGCGCATGCTGCCCACCGATCTGCCGCCGTGGTCCACCGTCTCGCAGCACACCCAGCGCTGGCTGAAGGCCGGGGTCTTTGAGACGCTCGTCCATGATCTGCGCGCGCCCCCCCTGCCCCCCCCGCAGGGGGGGGCAGGGGGGAGCGCAGCGCGCGCCGGCTATGACGGGCATCAACGTCCCCCCTTTCCCC
>CALGYB010000085.1 GCA_937935075.1 uncultured Roseiflexus sp.
CACCCCAACATACCGCAGGTCCATCGGCGGCGCCTGCTGCCCTGCGCCCGGCGATGCCGTCACGAAGGGGTTCTCGCCGATCAGTGCGAAGGTCTCAACATCGACCGGGTTAACGCCGTTGTTGGTGAGCGTCGCCGTCGCCGAACCGCCCCGTAGCCGCACGCTGACCGGAGCGCGCACATTGCCTGCCGCGCGCGGCAGCACCTGCCAGGGCATCGTCAAGTCGTTCGCCGTCCCCGGTGCATCGAGCGTCAGGTACCCGTCGTACTCGACGAGCGTCAGCACATCGCCATTGCCGCCGTTCGGACCGGAGTTCAGCGTCCAGGACGGCAGTTTCGTCGGGTCGATCCGCAGCGCAATCGGGAAGGAGCGCTGACTACGCGGCGGCACCGTAATCGTGGACGGCGCAACCGGCGTGACCGCGCCGGTCGCCGCGTCATTGGCAAACCGGAAAGTCGGATTGATGGAGTACGTTAGCGGCGTATTGCCATAGTTGCGCACCACCACCGTGCGGCGCAGCGTCGTCTCGCGGGTGAGATCGACCATGCCGAACGACAGCGACCCGCCGCGGCTCACGCTCTCCCAGGCGCTCGCCTGCGACGCCACGGCGCGATCAATGCGCACCTCGCCGCCGCCGATACGTGTAATCGGCGCGAGGCTGGATCCGACAAAGACTTGCGGACCATTCAGAATACTGGTCTCTGCCGTGTTCATCAGACGCGCCTTCAGTTCCCATGGTGAGAGTTGCCAGTTGGTGGCGTTCATCAACAGCGCTGCCGCGCCCGCAACGACCGGCGCCGCGCCAGAGGTGCCGCCGAACGGTTCAACACCGTCACCGCTGCCGGCCACTGCCGAGATCGAAGCGCCGGGTGCGCCGATCTCCGGTTTGATGATCTGGCCATACATCACCTGGTTGCCGTAGAACATCTGGCCCATCACCGGACCGCGTGACGACGTGCCAACCACGCTGCCCACCGAACTCTGCGGATTAGCGCCATCGACCGTAGCGACATTGCCAACCCGCGCCTTGAGCGCCGTTCCAGCCGCCTGCGTAATCGACAGCGTTGGAACGGTCGGACTACCGCCGCCGAACCCAAACGATGGCGGCACCACACCGGCAGCGTTGTTCGCTACGATGACCGCCACTGCTCCTGCCGCAGCGCCATTGCTCCCTTTGATGCTCACGGCACACGCGCCACGATCCACCAGCAGCACCTGCCCGGTGAGCGAGCCGGCAGGAAACGCTGTGCACCCCAGCGCATTCCCAAGAGAAGCGCCGTAGACCAGACTGCCAGAGATCGCTGTTGTCGGCTCAGGCGCCCATGGCTGCGCAATTCCGAAGACTGTCACACCTGCAACGGTGATCGGAAACGCCTTATCGCGCGGCACGGCCGTCTGCGCCACCGAAAGCGCGCTGCGCGCTGCGGCTGGCGTGCCGGAGATGTAGGGTCGGTCGGCGCTGTTGCCCGCCGAGGCGACCACCAGGATGCCGATTGGCGTGATTGCGTCAACCAGCACGGAGAGATCGTCGTCGTAGTTCTGCCCATACGACGCGCCGAGCGACATGTTGACGATATGGACGTGGTCATCGGTCATCCCGTCGCCATTCGGGTCCGCTGCAAACTCCAGACCCTGCAACAGCGCAATGCCGTTGCACGACGACGACACCGCCGAGCAGACTTTGACGGCGTAGAGATCGACCTTCGGCGCAACGCCCTGTCTGCCGCCGATAATATCGGCAACGTGCGTGCCGTGGCCCTCGAAGTCGATCGGATTGGGATCAGGCGCCAGCGGACCGTTGGGCCACACCTCGCCAACGAAGTCGAAGCCGCCCTTGATACGCGGCGCGCCGGGACCAAACAGCGTCGGATCGGGCGCTGCCGCAGCCGCAGCGCGACAGGCCGGATTCGTGGGATCAGGAGTGATCGTTTCATCACCGCAGTACGCCAGCGCATAGGCTTCAGGCGTGCCGGGACCATCAAAAGCAATATGGGTGTAATCGATGCCGCTGTCGAGCACCGCCACGCGCACGTCTTCGCCTTTGAACGCTAAGTCCTGTACTTCAGGCGACGCGCCAATGTACGGCACAGTTTCGTCCAGGTCGCGCTCGTAGTGGACGACTGCATTGATGCGCGTCACCTCGGCATCACGCGCAATCGCCGGGAGCGCCGCTGCATCAACCTCGACGATCAGCGCGTTGAGACCAATGCGCAGGCGTGCATACTCAGTTGCTGTCGGGTCGATTGCCTGAATGCGGGCAAGCACCCGGTCCTGCTGCGCGCGCACCCGATCAACCTGCGCCAGTTGCGCAGCGCCTTCCTCGACCATCGCCGCCGGGTTTTCGCGCAGGCGAATCACGACTTGTCGACGCCCTGTGGCGTCCTGTAGAGTGGGAGAGAGCACACCACGCGGATTTGTGGTTTCGACCGGGGCATCCAGGCGCAACTGCTCGATGCGCGCCGGATCGATCTGAGGGGGCGCGACTTGCGCCGTCGCCGGAGCGATCAACGCAAACGTCAGCACGAGTGCAAGCGCCACCGCCAGCATCCGAAAAGGTGTCTGACAACTCATAATACCTCTTCTTCTTTGTTGCAGAACGACACCATTGTCTGAACGATATGCCTGATGCTTGCAAGGATGAACGACCCTATCCCGATAGGCTCACATTGTTGTGTCGAGCTGAACCGACCTCCTTTCCAGCTCATACTCCACTGCAACACCTGCGCACACCACAAACTTGATGCGCCAGCAGTTGCACCATGTGCCGGATTGATAATTTGTGTCTTGAGTGATGCACATTCATTATATCTGTCTTGTCGAGACCTCCCAGGAACGTCTTCCAGCATGGAAAACCGGGCTTTATGGCGTCCTGATGGTGACAGTCGCGGATCGTGCGGAAATGGAGAGATGAAAAGATTGTTACCTGAAGTGACCGTCACCCCGGGTCATCCGCCCCGACCTGCGGGTGGTTTGCGAGCGGGGAGTCGCCAGCGGAAGTGACGGTCACTGCGGGGCGCCGGGCAGTGTGCGGGTCATCCGCCCCGACCCGCGGGTGCGGGCGGATGTGACCGTCACCAGGGGGCGCTGGGCAGGGTGCGGGTCATCCGCCCCGACCCGCCGGTGGTTTGCGGGCGGGGAGGCGCTGGCGGAAGTGACCGTCACCAGGAGGCGCTGGGCAGTGTGCGGGTCATCCGCCCCGACCCGCCGGTGGTTTACGGACGGGGAGGCGCTGGCGGAAGTGACGGTCACTGGGGGGCGCTGGGCAGTGTGCGGGTCATCCGCCCCGACCCGCCGGTGATTTGCGGGCGGATGTGACCGTCACTGGCGGGGGAGTGAAGCGGGTGCAAGTGATAGTTACCCGGAGATCTCGATAACAATCTTTTCATCCACCGGCGGCGCTGCCTGGTTTTGCCTCTTCCTGTTGCCTTAGCACGCGGTTTCCGGTCTAGTTCGCTCATCTCTTGACTCTTATCCGGTTTTGAATAAGATAGCATGTATCTAAACCTTCACTTAACTAGATCAGCCCAATACAGGCGTTGCAAAATCTGGTCGTTTTGCAACGGCGGTCTTTGTCTGCCCAGCGAAAGGAGGCCGGCGCGGCGCTTTGCCCATGCCACCTGACTGTGAGTATGTCGTCGTTGGTTTTAGATCAGGAAAGGGAGCCTATGAGTCGCCCAACTTTTCGAACGAGTATGGTGGCCCTGACATTGCTGCTTTCGCTGCTTTTGGCAGCGTTATCGCCACTGCGCGCCGTCGAGGCGCAAACTCGTCCCAATCGTCCGACGCCTGGAACGCCGCTGACGATTGAACCGGCAACGATCAGCGGTCGCGAAGACCTGGCGATCAACAAGAACACAGCCGTCTCGCGCGATGGCTCGCTGGCAAGCGTCTTCCTCAAGATCGACTCGCCCTCGCTGGCGACGTTTATGGCGCAGAACGGCATCAGCGACATAAATGCGCCCATGGCGCAGAACTATCTGCGCCAGTTGAATACCGAACTCAATGCGCTTGTCGCGCGGGCAAAGCAACTCGTGCCCGGTCTGAGCGTCACCCATCGTTTCGATCTGATCATCGGCGGTATTTCGGTCGTTGCGCCGATTGGTGAAATCGACAAACTGCGCCGCCTGCCGAATGTGGTGGATGTGATCAACGACCGGATTGAGAAGATTGAGACCTACCGCACCCCCGCCTTTATCGGCGCCACGACCGCCTGGGGCAGAGGCGGCGGTTCCGCTTTCGCTGGCGAAGGAGTCATCTTCGGCGTGCTCGATAGCGGCGTCTGGCCCGAGCATCCATCCTTCTCCGATCCCGATCCGCTGGGCAAACCTTACGCGCCGCCGCCGCCTGCGCCGGGCAATCCCGGCGGAACGCGCTCGTGTAACTTCGGCAGCGCAACACCCGGTGATGCGCCGTTCGCCTGCAATAACAAACTGATCGGCTCGTACCGCTTCATGACCGCCTACGACTTCTTCGTCGGAACTGAGCCATATGAATTCCGCTCTGGCCGTGACGACGATGGGCATGGCACCCACACGGCGTCGACCGCCGCCGGTAACCGCGGTGTGTCCGCCAGCGACGGTAGTCGGGTGTTCGGCACGATCTCCGGCGTTGCGCCACGCGCCTACATCGTCAACTACAAGGTCTGCGGCGAACTCGGCTGCTTCTCGACCGACTCGGCAGCGGCGGTGCAGCAGGCGATCCGCGATGGCGTGCAGGTCATCAACTTCTCGATCAGCGGCGGTACGAACCCCTATACCGATATCGCTTCGCTGGCGTTCCTCGACGCCTATAACGCCGGGGTTCTGGTTTCCGCCTCAGCGGGCAACTCCGGTCCCAGCGCCGATACCGTCAACCACCGCGAACCGTGGGTGGCCACGGTTGGCGCCAGCACGTCGGACCGGTCGTACCTCAGCACGCTGACGGTGCAGGGCGCGAGCGGAACCTTCACCGCCGTCGGCGCATCGAGCGGCGCCGGTATCGCCACCCCCGCGCCGATTGTCGTCAACACAGGCGATCCACTCTGCTTGAACCCGGCGGCGCCGGGAACGTTCACCGGTCAGATCGTCGTCTGTCAACGCGGCGCTATTGCCCGCGTCGCCAAGAGCGCCAATGTCGCCGCCGGCGGCGCGATCGGCATGATCCTGTACAACCCGTCGCCGAGTAGCCTCGATGCCGATTTCCACGTCATTCCTACGGTTCACATTCAGAACACCGATGGTGCGGCGCTGCTGGCGTTCCTGTCGGCCAATCCCGGCGCGACTGCGACCTTCACAGCCGGCGCACCCGGCTCGATCCAGGGTGATGTGATGGCTGGCTTCAGCTCGCGCGGCGGACCGGGCCAGACGCTTGGCATCAGCAAACCGGACGTGACCGCGCCCGGCGTCAACATTCTGGCAGGCTACACGGCAATTGAATACGGCACGCCAGTGCCGCAGTTCGCCTTCCTCAGCGGCACATCGATGTCCAGCCCGCACAATGCCGGCGCAGCAGTTCTGCTCAAGTGGCTGCACCCGACATGGACGCCGGGCCAGATCAAGTCGGCCTTGATGACGAGCGCCAAGGCTGCCGGGGTGTTCAAAGAAGACGGAGTGACGCCGTTCACGCCATTCGATGCCGGTTCGGGCCGCATCAACCTGCGCAAGGCGTGGGATGCGGGGTTGACCTTCGACGAGACCGGGGTGAATTACGTTGCATTGCAGAATGAACTGTGGCATGCGAACTATCCGAGTCTGTACGTCCCGAAGATGCCGGGGCTGATCACCGTCAGCCGCACGGCGCGCGAGGTATCGGGCTACGATAGTTTCTACAAGAGCAGAGTGACCTACCAGGCTGGTCAGCCGCGCGACTTTACAGTAACTGTGCCGAACGAGTTCTTCGTTCCGGCGAATGGAACGTACACCTTCAACATCACGGTTGATGCGCGCAATGTGCCGGTCGGTCAGGTGCGCCACGCCGTCGTTGTCTTCACCGAACGCAATGGCTGCCAGGTGCGTTTTCCGATCACAATTGTGCGTGGAGAGCCGGATATCCGCATGGAGAAGCAGTGCAACCCGGCGACACTACCGTTGCGTGGTACGACAGACTGCACGATCACGATCTCGAACACGACCTTCCAGAATGCGGCAGTCACGCTCAATGACACAATGCCGCGCCAGTTGAAACTGGTCAGCGGCAGCGTTACCGGCGGCGCGACTGAAACTGGCAATGGGTTGACTTTCAGCGGCTTGCTGACCGGCGCAGCGCCGCCGGACGTCAGCGCAGGCCGGTTAGGCTTCAACGGCTATCTCTCGCTGGCCAGCCTTGGCGCATCACCAAATGTCAGCCTTAGCGATGAGACGCTCGTCAACCTGACCCTGACGCGGCCCTTCCTGTTCGGCGGGCAGAGCTACACAACCGTCGCTATGGTGAGCAACGGCTATGCCGTGGTTGGCGGCGGGACGGCAGCAGACATTTCGTTTATCAATCGCACCTTCCCCAACACCGCCCGCCCGAACAACACGCTCGGCGCGTTCTGGACCGACATTGACGGCAGCGCCGGCGGCAATTACTACGCCTATCTGGTCGGCTTTGGTCCATGCAGCAATCCGGCGAATACCTGCTGGCTGATTCTGGAGTGGGAGAATGCGCCAAACTGGAGCAATGGTCAACCGAATACCTTCCAGATCTGGATCGGGCTGAACGGTGTGGAGGACATCACCTACTCCTACGGTCCAGTCCTCTCTAGCGGCGATAGCGGCTTCGTCACCGTCGGCGCAGAGAATGCGTTCGGCAACCGGGGCGCAAACATCTACAGCAACGACGGCTTCGGTCCGGTGGTCGGCACAATCCCGACCGCGAACTCGAACGACGTCTACATCGAGACCACCCCTGGTGCGCCAGGGCAGACGGTCACCATTGGCTTCCGCGCGCAGGGTGTGCGTACTGGACGCTGGACGAACTACGCTGAACTGACCAGCCCGTCCTTCTTCGGCACGTACATCAAGTCGTTCAGCGGCGAGGTGGTGCGACCGTAGCAGGGGCGCGGCGCTGCCGCGCCTGCGGGAAATGAGGGCGGAAGTGACGGTCACTGCGGGGCGCTGGGCAGTGCGCGGGTCATCCGCCCCGACCCGCCGGTGGTTTGCGGGCGGGGAGGCGCTGGCGGATGTGACCGTCACCAGGGGGCGCTGGGCAGTGCGCGGGTCATCCGCCCCGACCCGCCGGTGGTTTGCGGGCGGAAGTGACGGTCACTGCGGGGCGCCGGGCAGTGTGCGGGTCATCCGCCCCGACCCGCGGGTGCGGGCGGAAGTGACGGTCACTGCGGGGCGCTGGGCAGTGTGTGGGTCATCCGCCCCGACCCG
>CALGYB010000086.1 GCA_937935075.1 uncultured Roseiflexus sp.
CGCCTCGCGCCTCACGCCTCACGCCCCTCACCTTTTGCCTTGCACCTGTGGTATGATGCGTGGCGTTCCGTTTCCGACATAAAACGCCATGATCGATATTCCTCGCATTACGGCTGGATTGGTGTTGAGCACCGTGATTGGCGCCGTCGCCTATCGCCGGCAATCGCTTGATCTCAGCGGCTGGCTCGGCGCGGTTGTCACCGGCACATTGACCTTTGGTTTTGGGGGATGGACGTGGGGATGTGTGCTGATCGTCTTTTTTGTAACGTCCAGCGCGCTCTCCCATTTTCGGCAGGCGCAGAAGCAGCGCATCGCCGGTGAGAAGTTCGAGAAAGGTGGGCGTCGCGATTTCTGGCAGGCGCTCGCCAATGGCGGCGCAGGCGCGGCGCTTGCCCTGGTCTACGGGTTGACCGGCGAGCCGGTGATGCTGCTTGCAGCGTATGTCGGCATCATGGCGACGGTGACCGCCGATACCTGGGCAACCGAGATCGGCGTCCTCAGTCCGCATCCGCCGCGTCTGATCACCTCTGGCAGGATTGTGCCGCCTGGCACATCCGGCGGTGTAACGCTCTATGGCATCGGCGCTTCAGTTGGGGGCGCGCTGCTAATCGGCGTGGCGGCGCTGGCGCTCATGGCCGTCGAACGCAGGGTCTTGCTTCTTCTCCTGGCGCCGGCAGCGCTGTGCGGCGGAGTCGTCGGCAGTTTATTCGATAGTTTGCTCGGCGCAACGGTACAGGCAATGTATCTTGCGCCAACCGGCGAAACCGAGAAACGCGCGTCGCGCGAGGGGCGCACCTTTCCTCTGGTGCGCGGCTGGCGCTGGATGAATAACGACATGGTCAACTTCCTCAGTTCCCTGGCAGGCGGCGCCGTTGCGGCCGGTATGTATGCATGGATTGGCGGGTGACTGGAGAGTTTCTCGGAAAGGCTCACGCAAAGGCGCGAAGACGCAAAGGGACTGCTGACTGCGAAGCTTTGCGCCTTTGCGTCAATCTGATACTAAGTGCCTATCCGGAAAAGCTCATTGGGTAGGCGAAGGCTTTGCCTTCACCTACCCGGTCGCACTTTAGTCAGTGATTTTTCGGATAGGCTCTCATGCGCGGTCATTGGGGCAATCATGAGTCCACTGCACACCGGCTGAACCGCCAGGGACGCGAAGCGCACGAAGGGGAAAAACCAAGAAGCGCATGTCCTTCGTGTCCCTTGGTGACCTTCGTGGTTGCTGCACAGAGGCTTCACCACCAAGGACACAAGCGCACGAAGGGGAAGAACCATAAAGCGCATGTCCTTCGTGTCCCTTGGCGACCTTCGTGGTTGCTTGTTGCCGTGAAGTCATGGAAGGCTTCACCGCCAGGGACCCGACGCGCACGAAGGGGAAGAACCAAGAAGCGCATGTCCTTCGTGTCCCTTGGTGACCTTCGTGGTTTACAGATTTTTGCAGTGAAGTCGATCATGGTTTGTGAGCAAAGAATCCGGCATCGCCCGCTGAAGCTCGCGCAGGCGGGCTTGGCAACGGTAGCCCGCGGCTTCAGCCGCCGGGCGGACTGACCAAGTTAGTATGAAATGCCGTGAACCGCGGGCACCTGCTGGGTCAGGCAGTGCCAGGCGCCAAGCCCCCACACCATGTCGGTGCAGTCAATCCCTACAATCTCGCGTGTCGGAAAGAGTTCCGCCAGGATCGCCGCTGCGCGGTCGTCGTTTGGATGGTTGAAGGCGGGGAGCAGCACAATACGATTGGCGATGTAGAAGTTGGCATAGGAGGCAGGCAGGCGCCGTCCTTCGTACACCACTGCCGGCGGCATAGGCAACTCTACAATCCGCAGCGCTCCACCGCGCAGATCGGTCATGCAGCGCAAGCGGCGCAGATTTTCCTGGAGCGCGTCATAGTTCTCGTCCGACGGGTCGTGTTCCACTGCCGTCACCACCGTGTCGGGCGCGACGAAACGGGTCAGGTCATCAACATGTCCGTCGGTGTCATCCCCAACAATTCCATCGCCAAGCCAGAGCACGTTTGAGACACCCAGATACTCACACAAGCGCTGCTCGATCTGCTCGCGGGTGAGGTGTGGATTGCGATTGGGGTTGAGCAGGCATGCCTCGGTCGTCAGCAGCAGCCCCTCGCCGTTGACATCGATTGAGCCGCCTTCCAGCACCATACCGCCGTCGAAGCAGGGCACGCCAAGCGCCTCCGCCATGCGCCGGGGAATCTGCTGATCCAGATCGTATGGCGGGTACTTGCCACCCCAGGCGTTGTACTCCCAGTCGATCGCCGCCAGCGGATCGTCGCCGTCGCGCACGACGAAGATTGCGCCGTGATCGCGGCACCAGGCGTCGTTCGTCGGGAAGCGGTGGAAACGGATGTCGCCGTTTGCGCCAGCGCTGCGCAGCAACCGGCGCGCCTCCTCTTCCATCGCCTCGTCGTTGACGTTGATATGGACGGTTTCGGAGTGCGCCAGCGCCGCGACCATGCGCGCGTAGATCGGCAGAATAACGTGCAGTTTGCCGGGCCACGACTCCGCATTATGGGGCCAGGAAAGCCAGGTCGCCTGGTGTGGCGCCCACTCAGCAGGCATCCGGTAGCCAAGTCGGGCTGGCGTTGGTTGGGAAGTCGTCATCGTTGCTCCGTCACGCCTCATCAATGTAGCGCCTGGTGATCTCGCCATACGCATCGATCCGCCGGTCGCGCAGGAAGGGCCAGTGGGTGCGCTGCTCGTCGATGCGCGCCAAGTCAACCGGTGTGACCATCACTTCTGGACGATCAACCGCTGCTTTTGCCAGAATCGTTCCAGACGGATCGGAAACGAAACTTTGCCCCCAGAACTCGATGCCGCCATCCGGGTCGCCTTCGTGCCCGGTACGGTTGACACTGACGACGTAACACCCATTGGCGACGCCGTGGGAGCGCTGAATGATCTCCCAGCTTGCGTGCTGCGCCGCGCCGTATTCATCCTTTTCTTTGGGATGCCAGCCAATGGCTGTGGGGTAGAAGAGTATGTCGGCGCCGCGCAGCGCCGTGAGGCGCGCCGCTTCGGGGTACCACTGATCCCAGCAGATGAGCACGCCAACCCGCGCATAGCGCGTTGCAAACACTCTGAAACCGAGATCGCCGGGGGTGAAGTAAAACTTCTCGTAGTAGAGCGGATCATCAGGAATGTGCATCTTGCGATACTTGCCCAGATAGCGCCCGTCGGCGTCGATCACAGCGGCAGTGTTGTGGTACAGCCCTTTGGCACGCTTCTCGAACAGACTGGCGATGATTACCACGCCAAGATCGCGCGCCAGAACGCTCAACGCTTCGGTGGACGGACCGGGGATCGGCTCCGCCAGGGCGAAATAGCGATGATCCTCGCTCTGGCAGAAGTAGAGCGAACGAAACAATTCCGGCAAACAAACGATCTGTGCGCCGCAAGCCGCAGCATCGCGGATGCCTTCCACGGCGGCGGCGAAGTTGCGCTGCGGGTCGTCGGTCATCCGCATTTGCACCAGACCGACAGAGACAGGACGTGACATCATATTCTCACTTTCGTGAAATACGTTCAGGGCAACAGATCGCGCACCGGAAGACGCGCGATCCCCACGCCGTCGAGGACAACCGGAATCACATCATCCTCAGTACCACCCTGGCGCTGTGCGTAATCGGCTTCCCCTTCGGAAACTGAAGGGTGGGCATACCATTCGACCTTGCGCTCCACAAGATTGACGATCCAGTACATCGGGATCATTGCGCGTGCATAGATCCGCTTCTTCAAGGTTCGATCACGCTGGAGCGTCGTATCTGCCACTTCCACAACCAGCGCAACGTCCTGCGCCAGCGGGCGGTGATTGCGATACTGACGGCGCTCACCACGAACAACCAGAACGTCCGGTTCCGGCTCACTATTGTCAGCGGTGAACGGCTCCTGCGCATCGACGTACCACTGCGCTGGCGCAACCTGCGCAAGCGCGTTGCGCATCAGATGGGCTACAAGGCTGTGCAGCGGATTGTTGGGCATTTTCGCCACCAGCAACCCTTCGAGAAACTCGAAGGGATCATCATCGGTGAGGATACCGGTCTGGATCATGCGATGGTACTGCTCCAGGCTTAACCGCCAGACCGGCGCGCCGGGAATGGTCATTGCCAGCGCGAGACGCTGATCGGTCGCAACTGTCATACCTCACCTCGTTCGTCGGGAGCGCAGCCACTCTTCGCGCAGCGCCGCAATATCCTGACGCCATGCTGCAACCAGCGGGTCAGTTGCGGGGTTGCCGCCTTCACGCGCAACATGCCATTTGCGGAAGGCCAGTTCATTCTGCGCCAGCGCCAGCTGCCATGGGATGCCACGGTTCCCCAGTGCGCCGAACATACGGTCATTCACAATTGCGGTAAATTCTTCGGGTGTGACACTGATGCCAACTTCGTCCGCCAGGTAGGTACAGATCACATCCCGCTCCCAGCGCGAGGTCAGCGCCAGGAGCACGAGCAGCGCGATGTAGAGCACGCCCTGCACCAGCACATTCATGATCGCCGCCGCCGTCCAGAGCGCAAACGGCGGAATGCTCATAAGCCCGCTTTCGACATCGTACCCCATCATCACGAGAATGACGGCAAGGAGAAACACCCCGACCGAGTTGTTGAGCGCGTGCCCAAATACTGCGGTCAGATACCCGGCGACCGGCGCTCCGAGCGAGGCGCAACCTCTGGTGGTTGACTGACGCGCAAACCCGACGCCGGCGCCGCAGATTGCACTCCACAACATATGCCCATTGAAGCCGAGAAAGACGAAACGACCGGCGAACTGCTCGGCGAACGGCGCCACGCCGCTCTCGGCGTACCCCTGCATCACATAGAGCGCATACTCGGCGATATTGAACCCGATACCGACCAGCGCGCCATAGATAATGCCGTCGCGCACATTGTCAAACTCAGCGCGCAGAAACCAGAAGAGCACCAGGATCGCCAGCCCTTTGAACGCCTCTTCGACCGGTGGAGCGACCAGCGCCGCTGCGAGCAACTGTCCGAGCAATTCAGCGTCGACTCCGCCGACAATCTCCAGGCTGACGGCGATGAAGCCAAAGCCAAGCGCATTGAAGATCGCAGACAGCCCGGTGCTGATGACCGCGCCCCACACGACCGCGCCAATCGCCAGCCACAGCGACTCGCGCTCGCGCCGGTCGAGCCAGCGCAAAAATGCCAGGAGCGGCAGCGACGCAATCGTGCCGATGGTGATGCCGATCAGGAAAATGCCGACGCGCGTGATGGGTTCCAGAATCCAGAGCGCCAGGTGCCCCAGGAAGGCAAAGCCGAGCAACGCCAGCATTCCTGCAACAAACAGGCATCCGCCAAAAGGTCGCTCAATGGGGGACCCAACCATCGCGCGCGCAACCAGTTTCGCCGAAGCAGGCATAGACTCCTCTCACATATCCCATGTTGCGTCGCCGAAAAACCCTTCTGGCGCGCGCGCCAGGAAACGCTCGATAGCAACGCGCCGGTCGCCAAGCCGGAAGGACGGACCGTGACCAGGGTAGCAGATCACGTCATCGCTCCAGGTCAACACGATGGCACGCAAGGTTGTCAAGGCGATGCGGAAATCGTCCGCCGACCAGGTGCGCCCCGGTCCGCCGTCGAACAGGGTATCGCCGACGATGGCAATTGGCGCGCCATCGTCCAGGTAACACACCATATCGGCGGTGTGACCGGGGGTATGCCATACCCGGATTGTCGAAGCGCCAACGGTCACCACGTCTCCATGAGCCAGCGTCCGATCCACGCGCAACGTCGCACCGGCAACGTAAGGTCCGGGATGGGCGAAGACCGGTACGCCTAGCCTGTTGCGCATCTCTTCGAGCGCGCCAATGTGATCCGGGTGCGTATGCGTCAGCAGAATGGCGATCGGGGTCGTGCCGTCGAGCATAGCGGCAAGTTCGTCCGGTTCTGCGCCAGGATCTATCAGGACGCTGTAGTGCGTCGTCGGGCAGACCAGTGCGTAACTGTTCATGGGCCAGGGACCGACCGCTCTCGTGTGTAGTTCCATAGAGCCTGTCCGCCTGCCAGTTCAGTATTATTGCAAGCGAAGCAATCTTTCTACATCTTAGCGTATTGCAACGATAGGTGTCAAAATTGGGACGCCGGCACAGATGATACGCCGCCCTGCCCCGGAAGCGTAGTGCGGGCTACCGCACGCCGCCCGCTGCCCCGAAAGGAGTGCGGGCTGCCGCACGCCGCCCGCTGCGCTGCCCGCCTCCACAGGCGAGACCGGATTGGTCATGGGCATCAACCCAACCACGCGAAGACGCAAAGTACTCCCTCCCCTGAGTCCTCCGCGCCTTCGCGTCCTGGCGCTGATCGAGATTCACACAATCATCCGGCATGCACCTTGCGCCCGGCGGCTGAAGCCGCGGGCTACAGGTGCGCAGCCTGCCTCCGCAGGCTACATCGGGTTCTGTTCTCAACCGCCACGCCTCCCTTCTCCCCTCGTGGGAGAAGGGGGCAGGGGGATGAGGGGAAAACACCCCGCTTCGCCCCGTGCGGAAGCAGGCGGGCGGCGGGGATGCGGGGAAAACCGATGCATCCACGCGGACGCCCGGCGGCTGAAGCCGCGGGCTACAGGTGCGCAGCCTGCCTCCGCAGGCCACATCGGGTTCTGTTCTCAACCGCCACGCCCCCCTTCTCCCCTCGTGGGAGAAGGGGGGCAGGGGGATGAGGGGAAAACACCCCGCCTCGCCCCGTGTGGAAGCAGGCGGGCGGCGGGGATGTGGGGGACAACGCATCGGCACACGGAAAACGCGCGTCGCGTCTGCAAACGCTCCACGTGTGATGTTTCCGGCGACTGACGACTTTCGCGGTTGACAGACGCTTCTGCCATACGGTACACTACTCTGTACGCGGCGCGCATGTTCAATGGCGGTACAGCAGCCGCTCTGTATCAGAGGAGAAGCGTAGTGTTCGAGAGTTTGCCCGACGGTCTGGTTACCATTGCCGCATTCCTGCTCATGCTCGGGCTGCTGGTGCTGGTTCATGAGTTGGGGCATTTTCTGACGGCAGTATGGTTTGGCATCAAAGTCGAAGAGTTCGGACTGGGATATCCACCGCGCGCAATGGTGCTCTTTGAGCGCAATGGCGTTAAGTATACGCTCAACTGGCTGCCTATTGGCGGGTTTGTGCGCTTCAGCGGCGAAGGGGATCAGATCTACGGCGTCGGCAGCCTTTCCGCAGCATCGCCGTGGAAGAAAATCGCCGTTCTGTTCGCCGGACCGCTGATGAACCTGCTACTGGCGTTCCTCATCTTCAGCGGCATCTTTATGGCGCGCGGCGTTCCGGCGGTTTTCGACGGCGCACGCATCGATGTCGTCTATCCGGCCACCCCTGCCGAACGCGCCGGCTTGCGCAGCGGCGATCTTCTGGTTGCACTTGGCGGGCGCACGCTCGACACCGATCTGAGCGTGATCCGCCTGATTGCAGCAGAAAACCGCGGTCGCACGATCGAGGCGGTCGTTGAGCGCGAGGGGGTGCGTGCTGTGCTGGCGATCACCCCTGGACCCTGGGAGCGCGACGACGTGAAGTTCGAGAACGGGTTTGGCTTCGCCTACACGCCAAACGTTCGGGTTGTTCCAGCAACACCGCTCACAGCGCTCGGCACGGGCTTCACCTACACCTTCGATATTTTGGGGCGATTCATCACCGGCATTGGTCAGATGCTCGGCAGCCTGCTGGGAATAAACGAAGCGCCGCAGGGCGGGGTCGCTGGGGTGGTCGGCATTGCCCGCGGTACCGGCGAGGTCATTCAGCGCGACGGCTGGATCGGCTTCTGGCAGTGGACGGCGCTTATCAGTCTTAATTTGTTCCTGATCAACCTGCTGCCCATTCCTGCGCTCGATGGCAGCCACATCCTCTTTTCGCTGATCGAGATCGCCCGTGGCGGTAAGAAGATCCCGCCTGAGCGCGAAGCAATGGTGCATGCCATCGGGTTCATGATGCTCATGGGCTTGATGGTCGTTATTACCGTTTCTGATGTGGCGAACTGGATCGGCGGCAATCCGGTGCTGGGTGGCGGATAGGTCCCCTGAACGATGCCAGATCAGCGGTTACCGACGATACGCGCCAGTGAAATCGGCGAATATGCGTACTGTGCCCGCGCCTGGTGGCTGCGCCGCGTCGCCGGTCTCGAACCGGAAGGACGCGAACGGCGTGAGCACGGCGCAATGCTGCATCGCCGCCACGCTCGATCGGTCGCCCTGAGTCGCCTGTTGTTGATCATCGCTGCGCTCTTCGGCGCACTCGCGCTGGCGCTGCTGATCGGCGGCGGGATGGCGGGATGACCTATGGCGATCACCATTGGACTGGCGCTGCTTCTGCTCGCACTCGTCGCTCTGATCGGCGCCCTCCGCCTCCGCACCGCCACCGGGCTGCCATGGGCGCCGGTAGCGTATTGCGACACCAACGCCCGATCACCGGAACGACCGCTTGTGGCCCGTCGGCTTGGTCTGGTGGGAAAACCGGATTACCTGATCCAGAAACGCGGATATCTCATTCCGATGGAGATCAAACCGGGACGCAACGCAACACGCCCGTATGAATCCGATCTGATGCAACTGGCGGCGTATTGCCTGTTGATCGAGGAAACCACCGGCACTGCCCCGCCGTATGGCTTGTTGCGGTATGCCGATCGAACGTTTCGGCTATCGTATACAGCGCGCGTGCGCGAAGAGACGCTGGCGCTGATCGAAGAGATGCGCGCGGCGCTTGACAACGAGTGTGATCGGAGTCACGATGATCCCGCACGCTGTTTCGGATGCGGGTTTGCCTCGATGTGTGATCAGGCGCTGCGGGATTCGTAATTCATTCAGGCAGAGCCGTTGCAATGCAGCGGCTCCGCCCAATCATCAGACCGAGATTAATGACGGTCATTACACGCAACGCGGTAGCGGATCAGATCGAGCAACGATTATCCGGCGCCATGACCGACGACGCGCTGGCATCGTGGGCATTCGACCAGTTCTATGCCGTAGAACTCGGTCTGGCATGCTTCGAGGCGGGCGCCGGGGAGCGCATCGCTGATATACTTGACGCGCTCATGTTCAGCGATCACGAGGCGTTTCGTCTCAACGAAGAGGAACTGCGCAGGCTGGCTGCGCTGCTGAGGATGCCATGAAGATTCGGACCCATCCGCGAATAGGCGCCATTTGTGTCGGCGACGAGGTGTATTCGTACCGCTATCACCTGTTCGCGCGCGTTGAAGCGGTCTTTCCGGCGGCGGTGTGCGTCAAGATCGCCGCGATCGATGGCGTTCATCCGCTGAAATTGACCCTCATCCCCCAACTCTGGCGCGCCGACGATATCGAAAATCTGAGCGTGTGTCGCTACTGCGGCGGGCGCGACAATCTCCACCTCGAGCGTGAGACCGGCATTCCATTTCGTGTCTGCGCTCAGTGCCGCGTTGTTCCACCACAAGAACACCACTACGTCTGGTGGCGCTGGTGGTAGATCATCCCTCCGGGTTGATCAGCGGCTTCGGGTACACCTTGCCATATGGCTCACCCCACCACTCCGCAAGTGAGCGACCCTCGACAAAGATCTGCACCCCGGTCACACGCGGCAGCGTGGTCAGTGATTCGACCAGCGTGCGCACTGCGGCGTTGCGATCGGTCGCCTCGGCGAATTGGGCGCTGAAATCGACCCGCACCACCCCCTGGTTGATGCTGATTGAGCGGAGTTCGGTTCCCGACGGAATAGTGCGCTGCACTGCATACTCATAGATTCCCGGTCCCTCGATGAGGGCGCGCACCGTTCCCTCAGCCACCTGGCGCGTCTTCGGCGTCATGCGAATGATGCGGATG
This sequence comes from uncultured Roseiflexus sp., assembly GCA_937935075.1. Lineage (GTDB taxonomy): Bacteria > Chloroflexota > Chloroflexia > Chloroflexales > Roseiflexaceae > Roseiflexus. The sequence continues at coordinate 9,814 of CALGYB010000086.1, forward strand.
GTGTGATACCCATCGTTCGCCAGGTAGTACGTCGGTAGAAACTCGGTGATGGCATAATCGACTGGCAGATTATCCGGGTTCAATGGGTTGACAACCGGTCGCCCAATTGGACCGCTTCCGTCAATGCCGATGTTTTGACCATTGACCTGGAACTGCACCCGGTTGATCGTCTCGAAATGGGTCAGCGTCAGAACAATCGATTGCAAGCCGCGCGGATCGCCGTTCAGATGCGGCGGCCGGTCGAAGTTGACCGTCGCAAGACCATTGTGGATTGTAATGCTCAACAGACGCGCCTGCGGATCGATCAGACGTTCGAGGCCGTTGCGTGGACCTTCGATAAGGGCATTGATGGCAGCCGCCGCCACTTTGCGATCTTCCACAGGCACAAGCCGCTGAACCGGCACAAAGAGGGCGCCGGTCGCGTCACCAAAGTAGAGCCACAACCGCTGCTGCTGAACCGCAGGCGCCGCCGTCGGCGCGGGAGGTCGCGGCGGCGCCGTCGGCGGTGTGGTCGGCGCTGCGGTCGCGGTGGGAGTTGGCGATGGTTGGGCTGGCTGCGCGGTCGGCAGTGGCGACGCCGTGACCGCAACAGTGGGCGATGGCTGGACCGGTTCCGTTGGGGAAGGAAAAGCCGTCAAGCCGACGGTTGGCGCAGCGGCGACAGTTGCGACATCGACTGGTTGCGTCGGGATGGCCGTTGGCACGATGATCAGCGGTTCCGCGGTTGGCGACGGCGTTGGTTGCGGCGAGGGCGTACTGGTCGGCAGCGGCGTAGGGGTCGGCGGCAGCGGCGTCGCTGTTGCCGAGGGGAGCGGTTCGGGCGATAGGGTTGAAGTCGCCGTCTCGAGCACAGCCACGGTCGTCGGTGAAGGAGCAGCCGTAGTCGGCGTGCCACCCGTCAGCGCCTGCCACCCCGCAATTGCATACACTAATATAATGATCGCCAGCATACCCAGCATCAGGGCATAGATCGCGCGGTCGCGCGGCGACAGCGTTCGTAGCCAGCCACGCAACCCGCCGGACGCGGCGGTTGCGGCGTCTGATGGAGCGCCAGGTGCGGGAATTGAGGGGAGTGTTAAACCCATGTATAATGGGCATTGAACATGATTGCGAGAAAGGCAAAATGCACTCTGATCGACCGGTATTTCGACCGGTTCGCCGCCAACGTAGCAGCGATGCTCCGGCGTCGGCGACGAGAATCGAATCGCGCGATTCTGCTTCAAACCCAGATACGGGCAATACCCTGGACCGGTTGGCATTGGCTCGCTCATAGCGCGCCGGGTCTCCTTGAACGCTGAGCGCTACGATATTCAGGCGTATTATACGGAGTGGACAGGAATTGATGCAAAGTCCTGGCATTACCGAAACCTTACAGCCAGATTGCGTCTTGCTTCACCCTCAGGCGGCATTGGAGCGCCCAACGTGGTATCATATTCGGTATATGTGCTGCAACCTGCTCAGGTGGTTGTGAGGAATCGGCAGGACCTATGCGCATCCTGATCCTTTCGGATATTCACTCGAACATTGTGGCGCTCGAAACCGTGCTGTCTGCTGCTCGACCTTATGATACCGTCTGGAATCTGGGCGATACCATCGGATACGGTCCGCGCCCCAATGAATGCGTGGCGACGATCCGTACAGTGGCGAGCATGATGCTGGCAGGCAACCACGATCTCGCCTGTCTCGGCTTGCTCGATCTGAGCGACTTCAACCCGGACGCGCGCACTGCCAACGTCTGGAACGGCGATCAGTTGACGGACGACCATCGGATGCTGCTGGAAGAACTCGAACCCATTCAGCCGATCAATGAGCGCTTTCTGGCGGCGCACGGCAGCCCGCGTGAACCGGTATGGGAATATTTGCTGACGCGCTATCAGGCGCTCGACAATTTTCGCCGCTTTGAGCAGCAGGTCTGTCTGATCGGTCATTCTCACGTGCCGCTGGTCTTCCGTCTGACTCCCGAAGGACGCTGCGAAGGACCATCATCGCCAGACGACGGCGCGACACTGATATTGGAAGACGGGTTCCGGTATATTATCAATCCTGGGAGTGTCGGGCAGCCGCGAAACCAGGACTCGCGCGCCGCATTTGCGATCTTCGACACTGCTGCCGATACGATCACCTTTCATCGCGTTCCGTATGACATCGGGCTGACGCAGCGCCAGATGCGCGAGGCACGGTTGCCCGACGCGCTTATCACCCGGCTGGAGTACGGTATCTGATGACCATCATTGAAACGTACATTCAGCGGCATCCACGCTCACAGGCGTTGTTCCGCCAGGCGCAGACGCTGTTTCCCAGTGGCGTCACCCACGATGGACGATATGTTGCGCCGTTTCCGCTGTATGTCGAACGCTGCGCTGGAGCGCACAAATGGGATGCCGACGGGAACGGCCTGATTGATTACTGGATGGGGCATGGCGCGCTGTTGCTTGGGCACGGGCATCCGGCAATCGTTGCGGCGGTGCAGCGCCAGGCGGAACGCGGCACGCACTACGGCGCCGAACACGAACTTAGCCTGCAATGGGCGCAACTGGTCAGGCGGCTGGTCCCCGGCATCGAACTGCTGCGCTTCACCGCCTCCGGCACCGAAGCGACGATGATGGCGCTGCGTCTGGCGCGCGCTTTCACCGGCAAACCGGTTGTCGTCCGCTTTGCCGGGCACTACCACGGCTGGCACGATATGCTGGCGCATGATACGGACAATGCCGTCGCCCCTGCCGGTCTGTATGACGGTATGCTCGGCTCAACCATCGTGGCGCCGACCGATCTGGATCATGTTGAGCATATTCTGCGCCGCCGCACCGATATAGCGGCAGTCATCCTTGAGCCAACCGGCGCATCATACGGCGCCGTCCCGCTGCCTGCCGGCTTCCTGCGCGATCTACGGCAGTTGACCTTGCGATACGGCGTGCTGCTCATGTGCGATGAGATCGTCACCGGCTTTCGGGTCGCCCCTGGCGGCGCGCAGCAGCGCGCGGGCATCACTGCCGACCTGACAACCCTGGCGAAGATTCTGGCAGGCGGGTTGCCTGGCGGCGCGGTCGGCGGTCGCGCTGATATTCTGAAGCATCTGGCGTTTGGCGATGCGGAATGGAACCAGGCGCACAAAATCCGGCATTTCGGCACCTTCAACGCGGCGCCGCTCTCCGCAGCCGCAGGAGTGGCGATGCTCAACATCGTCGCCAATGACGCGCCAGGAGCGCATGCCGCTGCGCTGGGAGAGCGGCTCGTCGCCGGGATGAACGCTGAGTTGCGCAAACGACGCCTCGCCGGTTGGGCTGTCTACGGCGACGGCTCGATCTTCCATATCGTCGCCGGGTGCTCCGTCGGTTTCCCGCCGGGTGAACTCGATCCGGCGGCGCCGCCGGACGAACTGAAGCGCGGCGGCGATCCGCGCCTGGTGCAGTTGCTGCGCCTGGGGATGATCAACCACGGCGTCGATCTGATGCGCGGCCGGAGCGGGTTTGTATCGGCAGTCCACACGCCGGGCGACATCGACGCGACGATTGCAGCGTTCGCGGCCACGCTCGATGCGATGGCGGCAAACAACGTATTGTAAATCTGTAGTGGTGTCAGAACATGAACGATCTTCCTTTGTTTCGATTACCCAAGCCGATTGAAGATACATTTCGATCTGACGCAGAGATCGTTGTATTCAATGGGGATGTCAGTGATTTTATCAAGCAGATTCCCGACAATTCCATCACTCTCGTTGTCACTTCTCCGCCTTATAATCTAGGCAAGGCATATGAAAACCGTATTTCTATCGAGAAGTATCTAAGATCACAGACTCAGTTAATAAATCAACTATATCGAGTTCTCAAGAACGATGGAAGCATTTGCTGGCAGGTGGGAAACTTCGTCGAAGATGGAGAAGTATACCCGCTTGATATTCTTTACTACCCTATTTTTAAAGAAATTGGCATGAATTTGAGAAACAGAATTATCTGGAAATTTGGACACGGATTACATGCCTCCAAACGGTTTTCAGGGCGATACGAAACCATCTTGTGGTTTACCAAATCAGACAAGTACATCTTCAATCTCGACTCTGTCCGCGTTCCATCAAAGTATCCCGGAAAACGGCACTTTAAGGGTCCAAATAAAGGAAAGCCTTCGGGAAACCCTCTTGGCAAAAATCCATCTGACATATGGGAGGTTCTGGCGCAAGACTGGGAGGAAGAGGTTTGGGATATTCCGAATGTAAAGTCCAATCACCCGGAGAAAACCGTACACCCTTGTCAGTTTCCTATTGAACTCGTCGAACGGTGCGTTCTTGCACTTACGAATGAAGATGACTGGGTTTTCGATCCATATATGGGTGTTGGCTCGTCTCTTATCGCTGCCCTCATGCATAATCGACGCGCAGTAGGTTGCGAAAAAGACGCTGCTTATACAGAGCTGGCTCGTCAGAGGATACGAGACTACTATAATGGTACGCTTCGTTATCGCCCTATCGGAAAACCGGTTTATCAACCGACAGGAAACGAGAAGGTATCTCAAATACCGGAAGAGTGGATAGAGCAATCTCAGGAGCGTCTGCTCGAAACCCGAGGAGATTACGAATGATTATAGCAGCAGCATACTATTTCAAAGGTTCTCAGAATACATTTTGGACATATAAGAACGAACTTGCAGAAGTTGGGGAAATCATCAGGAGTGTTGATAGCGCTCAGTATAAAACAAAACAGAGCCAGGAAAAAACAATGCTCGGTACAATGCTCTACGATCCTGTTTCCTTAAACGATGCCTTCGAACAGGCTTTTACCTTCAGGAAATGGGAGAAAAAAAGGATACTTTGTGAATACTCCAGCGGGTACTATTTACCATACTTCAAATCGAAGACAACGCCCAAGCGCGCTTTTCGGGAGATGGATTTTGTCAAAAATCGTGTAGGTGTCGAAGTTCAGTTTGGCAAGTATGCTTTCATGGTCTACAATGTTTGCGCAAAGATGACCATCTTTCACAAAAAGAAATATATCGATGTCGGTATCGAGATTGTCCCGATTAAGGAGTTTGCAGACCAAATGTCCACGGGCGTCTCATACTTCGAACAGCTTGTTTGGGATTTAGAGGAACGTGGCATTGCAGACATCGACATTCCCGTGCTGATTTTGGGAGTTAGCGAATAAGCACGCAGATGCGCGTCATTACTGGAACAGCCAAAGGTCATCGGCTGAAAGCGCCCGAGGGTCTCGGCACGCGCCCCATGCTGGATCGGGTCAAGGAGGCGCTCTTTTCGGTCATTGAAGGGTATGGACCCATTCGCGGGCGTGTGCTCGACCTGTACGCCGGCACCGGATCGCTGGGGATCGAATGCCTGTCGCGCGGCGCTTCACGGGCGGATTTCGTAGAACACAAAACGCATGTCTGCCGGATCATCCGCGAGAACCTGGAACACACCCGTCTGGCGGATCGGGCGCGCATCTTTCCTATGTCGGTCGCGCGATTCTTGCGCACGCACGGTCAGCATGAAAGGTATGATATAATTTTTATGGACCCGCCCTATGCTGATCCTGCGATTGAGGCGACGATTTGCGCCGTGGACGACGCAAACCTGCTTACCGATACGGGTATCCTGGTCGTCGGTCACTCGCCGCGCGTCGAACTCAGTGATCGTTACCAGCGTTTCCGCCGCCGAAAATTCCGCCGTCTGGGAGATTCGTGCTTTTCGATTTATGAACTGGCGCCGGACAATAGCGCCTCTGATTGCGAAGAGACGCATCAGCCCACTGTGCCGCTGGCTGATCACTGATAAAACGGCGCAACGTTCTGCGGATCTGCGTTGCACCAGTGAAGGAGAGAAGGGGTGACGATTGCCGTCTATCCAGGAAGCTTCGATCCGGTCACGAATGGACACCTGGACATTGCCGCGCGCGCGTCGCGCATCTTCGATACGGTGATCATGGCCGTCTTTGATCGTCCTAACAAGCAGTTGCTCTTCAGCACCGAAGAACGGGTTGCACTGCTGCGCGAGTCGACCCGGCACCTCCCGCGCGTTAAGGTCGATACGTATTCGACCCTGACGGTTGACTATGTGCGCAGCGTTGGCGCGTCGGTCATCGTGCGCGGCATGCGCGCCGTCGGCGACTTCGAGGCGGAGTTTCAACTGGCGCAGATCAATCAGACGCTCGCGCCCGACATTGATATCGTGCTGTTTATGGCGAGCCATCGCTATACCTTCTTCAGTTCGAGCACAGTGCGTGAAATCGCGTCGCTTGGCGGCGACGTCTCCTGGCTGGTTCCCGGTCCGGTAGTGGAAGCGCTGAAGCGCGTCTATGGCAGGAGGTGATGAGCCATCGAACTGGATCAGTTGATCGATGAACTGGAAGATGTGATTGCCGAGGGCAAACGGGTGCCGTTCAGCGGTCGGCTCTTGATCGACGAGGATCGCGTGCTCGACATCATTGATCGGATGCGCGTGGCAGTCCCGGAAGAATTGCGCCAGGCGCGCCGGATCATTAGCGAGCAGGAACGGTTGATCGGCGAAGCGCAGGAACGGGTGCAGCAGGTGCTGCAAGAACAGGGATTGCTGGCGGCAATCGAGGCGGAACGCGCGCGGTTGCTGGATCAGGCGGAGCGCGAGGCGCGCGCCGTGCGCGCCGGCGCCGATGAATATGCCCGTCAGGTGCTCGAGGAACTCGAACAACGCTTGCTGAAAGTCATCACCAGCGTGCAGAACGGTCTGCAAGAGCTTGGCGTGGCGCGCGAACCGCCCTCTCCCAGAAGATAGGGCGCTGTCATGAAATAGAAACCGCTCCTCATCACCTGCCGCCCCTGCGTCGTACAGCTACCCTCGACCGACAATGCGCGCGCGGGCATGACCATCCATACTGAGTGAATCAAGCCCTGCTGTCGCGGGGCTGCGCAACGCAGAAGGCGTGGCGCTTCCCCTGGCGCAATCAACCCGCCGGTTCAGCGTTGGGCGGCGTGCAGGCTGCACGTCATCTTGACAGCGTGACGCCGCTGACCTATAATGCACATTCTGTGAGCGCCGAGGGCTCCACCATGCACATGTCAAAACCGATCACCGATTTGAAGTTCAACGTCGCCCAACTGTTGCGTGAGTATGTCGGCGCATCGCGCAGGTACGACTTTACCGAGCCTGTCTTGCGCCTCGACGATCTGCTCGAGATGCGCGACGTGGTTGGGAGCGTTCGATTCACCCGCACCGCTAGCGGCGTGTTGGTCGATGTGCAGGCCCACGGAACCGTGGAGATGCAGTGCGTCCGCTGCCTCAATCCAGCCGTGCAGCATATCGAGGTGCGCTTCCGCGATGAGTTCCATTCGCGGATCGACGTGACGACCGGAGCGCCGTTGCCGCAGCCGGACGAGGAGGACCCGTTCTACCTCGACGAGTTGCATATGGCGGACATTGGTGAGATGCTGCGCGAGTATGTGCTGCTCGAATTGCCAATGCAACCGCTCTGCCGTCCCGACTGCCGCGGTCTCTGCCCGGAATGCGGCGCCGATCTGAATGTCGAGCAGTGTTCATGCGGCAGTTCCGGCGATGACGAACGGTTTGCCGCGCTACGCGCGCTTTTGAAGCCAGAATAAAGCATAGGAGCAAAAAGGTAAACAGGTCATGGGTGCTGTACCAAAAACAAAAGTTTCCCGCCATCGACGCGGCAACCGCCGTCGCAATCAGCGCCTTGATACGCCGACGCTCGTGCCATGCACGCGCTGTGGCGAACTGATGCGCGCACATTATGTCTGCAAGTCGTGCGGGTATTACCGGGGCCGCCTGGTCGTCGAGCCGAAAAGCGAAGCCAGAGAGGAATAACACGTCACGTGCGCGTCGTGAGGGGTTATTGACTGCCATTCTGGCGTGTCAGTAACCCTTTTTGTATTATCGAGGCGGGTATGGCAAACTTTGCTGCAATCACTGGATGGGGCATGGCAATTCCTGAACGTGTGCTGACTAATGCCGATCTTGCGCGAATGGTCGAAACGTCGGACGAGTGGATCCAGACCCGCACCGGTATTCGTACACGATATATTGCAGGTCCTGGTGAACATACCTCGGCGCTGTCGATCGCCGCAGGGCGCGCTGCCCTCGCGCGCGCCGGTCTCGATGCCGCTCACATCGATACGGTCATCCTGGCGACCTGTACGCCGGATCGGCCATTTCCCGCGACGGCCTGCACGGTTCAGGCAGGGATCGGCGCGCGCCGCGCCGCTGCCTTCGATGTAGTCGCAGCATGCAGCGGCTTTGTCTATGGCCTGCAAGTGGCGACCAGTATGGTCCGCAGCGGCGCGGCGCGCAACGTGCTCTTCGTCGCCTGCGATATCTTTACTCACTTTATCAACTGGAACGACCGCAATACGTGTGTGCTGTTCGGTGATGGCGCCGGCGCCGTGGTGCTCCAGCCCTCCGACGAACCGGCCGGCCTCCTCTCGTGCGCACTCGGCGCCGATGGCGAGCAGGAAGACCTCATGGCGGTCGAAGCAGGCGGGACGCGCCTCCCCGCCACGCCGGAACTGCTTGAACAGGGGCGTCAGTACGTCTCCATGAACGGGCGCGAAATCTTCAAGCACGCGGTTCGTGAAATGGCTGCATCCGCGCTCGACGCCATTCAGGCTGCCGGGCTGTCCACCAGCGACATCGCGCTGGTCATTCCCCATCAGGCGAATCTGCGCATCATCGAGGCGACCGCGAAACGCCTCGAAGTGCCCATGGATCGCGTGTTGGTCAACCTCGACCGCTACGGCAACACCTCGGCTGCCAGCATCCCGATTGCGCTCGTCGAAGCCGTGGAGCAGCAGCGGCTACGCAAAGGCGATTATGCGCTCCTTACCGCGTTTGGCGGCGGCCTCACCTGGGCATCGGCGGTGATCCGCTGGAGTGCGGAGTAGGGCTGCCGGGTGAAGAAGACTGTCACCCGCCAGACGACTGCGGAGGGAGCGCCCCGCCACCTGCAACCGTTGCATTGTTCTCCGCATTCACCCCTGATACACCGGCACTCCCTCCAGCGTCTCGACGATCAGGCGGTCTACCACAGCATGCAGATCGTTGGTCTCGCGGAACACCGCCAGTTGCCGGTCGGCGCTCGATCCGCCATCGGCGACCTTGAGCAGGTACTCGACCTCGTGGCGGCTGCCGAGTTCATCGACGACTTCATCAACAAAAGCGACCAGTTCGTGCATGAGCGCCTTCGCTTCCACTTCGGCGCGCTTGCCGAAGTCGATCAGTTTGCCGTCCAGACCCCAGCGCTGCGCCCGCCACTTGTTCTCCATAATGACGGCGCGCCGGTAGACGCGGAAGGTGGTGTTTTCGGAAAACATCAGGTGCAGTTTGACTGCCAGCGCCTGCATAAGCGCCGCCAATCCGATGCACTCGTCCACCCGTGTGGCGGCGTCACAGACACGAAACTCGAGCGTGCCAAAATACGGGTGCGGGCGCAGGTCCCAGTAGATCTTCTTCGCATCATCGATGCAGTTCGTCTTGATCAGCAGGTTCACATAGTTCTGAAACTCGGCGGCGGAATGGAAACTTGGCGGAATACCGGTGCGCGGGAAGTTCGAGAACAGGGCGGAACGGTACGACTTGAAACCGGTGTTGCGCCCCATCCAGAATGGCGACGATGTCGAAAGCGCCAGGATGTGGGGCAGGAAGTAGCGCGCAACATTCATCAGTTCAATGGCAACCTCGTCGTCCGGCATGCCTACGTGGACGTGCATGCCGAAGATGAGCAGTTGCAACGCCAGTTGCTGCATTTCTTCGACGACGCCTTTGTAGCGCTCAAAGGGGGTGATTTCCTGGCTCATCCACGATGAGATCGGGTGGGTTCCGGCGGAGATGATCGTCAATCCGTGTTGGCGGGCAAGACCGGCAATCGTGCTGCGCAGCCGCACCACCTCAGCGCGCGCCTCCTGGACGGTACGACACGGCTGTGTACCGACTTCCACCATGCTCTGGTGCATTTCCGGTTTGATCTGCTCGCGCAGGATCATGCGTCCGCGGTCGAGAATCTGCGTGATGTACGAGCGCAATTCGCGCGTCTGCGGATCTACGACCTGATACTCTTCCTCAATGCCGATGGTGAACGGAAAATCGGGCGACGCAGGATTGTACGATGTCATGGCTCTGCTCCTCTCCCCACCAGAAAGACCGGTGTCGTCGATCCGCCGCCAGCCGTCACATTCAAGAGCGTAACCGTCGAAAGACGGCACAAACATCCATGCACCTCGCTGCCGAACACAAACGGATCGCTGTCCACCAGACGTCGCTTGATCTGCACCCTGCCATCGACCATCGCAGGATATTCCTCATATGCAATCGTCACACGCTCCTGCAGGATCGACGACGAACGCAACGCATCGCCAAGCACGCGCTCCCACTCGTCCGGCGGCGTCTCCCAGCCGATAACCACTCCTTTGCCACCATACTCGTCGTTGGGTTTGATCACCAGGCGCTCGCGTTCAGTACGCACAAATGCCATTAAGTCAACCGGCGTGCCATGGTAGGTTGTCATCCCAGGGCGCACCACGCGCGTCCAGGGCACATGCGCCGTGATCGCGTCGCGTTCTTCAGGCGTGAAGAGGTCATGGAGCGTTTCGTCGGTTAGCAACGCAAAGATTGCTTTTTTGTGCAGCAGTTTGGCGCGGAAGGAATTGACCATACAGATCGCGCCATCCGCGTAGGCCCGCATCAAGGGATGGTCGAGCGCCGCGTCGCCGTAGTGCACCAGCAATTCGCTGGTCAATACCCGTTTGTACACCAGATCGACGGGAAATTCAGTCGCCGCCGTCGGTTCAGCCGCCTCGAAGCGCGTGGCGACCAGGCGCCCTTCGCGGTACGCCAGGTCGTCGGGCGTGCAGATGACCGCTTCGATGCCATGGTCACGAAAGTAGCGCTGGAACAGCACGAACTCCGAATGCGTCGGCAGGCCGCTCCAATCCAGAATTGCGATCCGTGGCGTCCCAGAGCCGCCGAACTGGTTCCAGGCGTCCAGCAAGGTGGCGAGCAACCGGTGGCGCGCCGGCAGCGGCGTGACAGTGTAGCGCCGGGTAAACTGCTGCATCGCAGGGAGCGCACTGAAGAGTTCCGACAACACATCTTCGTAAGCGATTGCCGCCGGACTTTCCCCGTTGTACTCAACAAACCGCAGCGACGCGCCATCGAGGGTGAGGAACGCATCCATGCGCGAATGGGCGCTGTGCTGCGGATAGCCGGGATCGTATGCCAGCAGCGCCTCTTCCTGCGGCGTCAGCGCGATCTGGGAGCGCAACGTTGCATCCGCCAGCAGCGCATCGCCGAGGCGTTGCAGCGCCGCAACGACCAGCCCGACGCCGCGTTGCAGCAGTTCATATTGCTGCCGGGTCAGAAAGCGCGGGCGCATCACAGTGGCGAGTGGGCGGGTTCCGAAGAAGAGATGACGCCCGCGCTGCCCCTCGGTCAACGTCTCCCAGGTGGCGCGTGCAAGCCCGTCGTCCTCCAGCAGCGCGTGGTAATCGGCGATTGCCTGCTCCAGCATAGACGCCCCCATCAGGTATCATTCTTTTTCTTGCGAGCGGCGCGTTTCTTTGACCCGGCGCCGGCATCAGACGGGTTGAGCAGGCGACTCCAGTGGATCTCGTCGAGTGTTGCGGGACCGGAGAGCGCCTTTGCGATGCACATATCCGCCATCTTCGTGACTGCCCAGCGGAAGAACTTCTCCTTGAGCGACCAGTAATCCATATCCGGCGCCGGGTTGGTGAAATCGATCGCGTAGGGCACGCCGTCCTTAATGGCGAACTCGACCGTGTTCATATCGTAGCCAAGCGCGCGGCAGAGGGTCAGCGCGTCGCGCACCACGCGCTCGTGCTCTTCGGGCGTCAGGTAATCCGGCTCGTCGAAATACCGGTGCGGATACGGCGCACTCACGTCGAACTTCATCACCAGCACGTGTTCCCGCCCGATGACCAGGCAACGGACATACTTGTCCCAGTGGATGAACTCCTGCATCATCATGCATTCGGCGCCGCTCTCGTTGTATGCCGACCACAATCCCTGCAAGTCGTACACTTTGTAGACCTGCTTGAACCCGCCGCCAGCGTGCGGCTTCAGAATGAGCGGGAAGCCGCCGACATACTCCACGTGCTGTTCCCACGGAATGCGCGGCTCCAGGTTGCGCAGCGACTCGACCGGGTGAATAGCAGGGATGTAGGAGTGCGACGGCAACGCGATTGTGCGCGGGTGAGCGATGCCAAGACGCGTGGCGATAGTCGCGCCGGTGAACTTCTCGTCGGCGCTCCACCAGAAGGGATTATTGACCACGTGCGCTCCGCCGATCGCCGCTGTTTTGAGGAAGGTGCGATAGTACGGCACCTCGTGCGAGATGCGATCAACAATGACTGCATAGCGTGGCTCTTCTGCCATGCAGGTGCCGCTCAGTTTGACAAACTCAGCCGTCACGCCTGCGTTGCGCCGGTTGACTTCTTCGATAAACGCGGGGGGCCAGGTATTTTCCCGCCCGACCAGAATGCCGATTTTCAGAGTCACACATCGCTCCTTGGGCATAAACGCAGAGTATCAGTCTGCACCGTTGATATAAATACGGACCATCTGCTGCCAGTAGGGCCAGTCGTGCGCCCAACCGTCCCACCAGCGCGTGGCATGCCAGATGCCTTTGCGCCAGAGCGCCTCCGAAAGCGCAGCATTACTCGGCGCCAGTTCATCGTCGCGTCCGATCGCCATAATGATATCCAGCCGCCGTAGCGCATCGGCATACGGTCCAGGTTGCAACCCGCTGATGAACTCGACCGGATTGTGGGCGTACACCTCCTGGTCGTGGTAGCCATCCACGAACGAGCGAATATCCATCAAGCCGGAAAACGCCAGGATGCGGCTGAAGCGCGTTGGATGGCGCAACCCGAAGAGCATGGCGTGAGTCGCGCCAAAGGAACAGCCATGAACCATGATGAACGGGTTGGGGTTCTGGTTGCCGATGAACGGCAGCACCTCATCGAGAATGTAGCGTTCATACTGATCATGACGGCGCAGACGGTCGCGCGGGTGGATCCAGCCACAGTACCAGCTTTCCGCATCCACGCTGTCCACGCAGTACAATTGAATCCATCCCTGTTCGAGATGATGACCAAGCGTGGCGACCATGCCACGGTCTTCGTAGTCGAAGAATCGACCGCACGACGTTGGAAACACAATTACCGGCGCACCGGCATGACCGAAGACCAGCAGTTCCATCGGTCTGCCGAGCGCCGGGCTTTCCCAGCGATGATATGCACGTTGCATGAAAACTCCGTTGTGTAAGGAAAGACGCGCGCCAGCGAAAGGCGGCAGAGACGTGCTTTACCTCATGAGCGCTGTGTGGCTCGCAATGATACCGTAATCGTGCGCCGCCTGTCAATTCCTCGTGCATGTATGGTACAATTTTCATGCTGCCATGCAGCGCGTGTTCGCGGTGGGCAATGGTGACGACCGCTGTCGCGCTCATCGACAGGCAATGCAGATCACGTCCATCGTGCAAGGAGGGCGCAGTATGCGTGACGATATCACGAACATCGCAATCGAGGATTATCTGGCTGAACTGATGCCGCCGCGACCGCAGGCACTGGCAGAACTGGAGCGCCATGCGCGCGAGCATGGCTGGCCCCTGGTGGGTCCGGTCGAAGGGCAATTGCTCTACCTGCTGGCAAAGATGCATGGCGCGCGCGAGGCGCTGGAAATCGGCGTGGCCACCGGGTATGCCGCTATCTGGCTGCTGCGGGCGATTGCACCAAACGGCGGTCGCCTGACGGCGATCGAGCGCAACCCAGAGCGTATCACGCTGGCGCGCACCTATGTCGCGCACGCCGGCTATGGCGACCATTTCACCGTTATTGAGGGCGAATGGTTCAGTACACTGGAGCAGACGGAAGGTCCTTACGACCTGATCTTTCTCGATATTCTCCGCCATTTGACGGGCGAGCGCGAGTCATTGCGCGCACTCGACCTCTGCGTGTCGCGTCTGCGACCCGGCGGCCTGCTGATTGCCGATAATGTGCTGTGTAATGCGCTGGTGTTGGAGGACGACGCAGCGCCGATCGTGCGCGGCATTCAGGAGTTCAACCGCGCGATCATGACCCACCCGCAACTCGAATCGGTCATAGTGCCGGTGCGCGACGGCGTCGGCATTTGCCGCAAACGCGATTGACGTTTACATGGTTGTGCGGCCGATGACCGGACGGCGCCCCAGTTCGCTGGCGATAATGTGCACTCCCCAGAGGAGCAGCCCAAGGGTTCCGATCATCCCGATCGCCGCAGCCCACGATTGGGCGCGGAGCAGCAGCACGGTATACAACGGGGCGCCGAGTAACCCATGCACCAGCACGCTCATCAAGAGCGGCGTGGGCAGCACGACTGCCAGGAGCATGGACCAGGCATAGTGGCGCGTGATCAGCAGCACCGCCAGCCCTCCAAGCGATACCAGCCCATTCATCAAACCGGCAAGCACGTTGACGCCAATATCGAACGGCAGCGCGCCACCGTCGGCATACTGCCACCAGCCGGCGCGAACGCCAATTGTCTCGATCAGAATGTGGTAGAGCGTAAACAGCACAAATGTCAATGCACCTGTAACATAACCGGAGATCCACCAGCGCCGCTGATAGAGGAAGAAAATCGCCAGCGGCGGCAGCATGAGCGTCCATCCCGCCAGAAAGATCGCCGTCGGCAACGGATAGTCAAACACGCGAAACAAAGGGCTGAACGACGGGTCGTAGGAAAATCCGTACAGACGCTGCCAGAGCGGCGAGAGGAGCGTGGCGATCTGCCCGGACGCCAGGGCGATCAGATAGTGAGGATGACGGTCGCGCCAGGCAAGCAGGCTGGCAATCCCAAAGGCGCCGATCGTGAACAACAGAATACCAAGTTCCATCAAACCATCTCGTACTCGCGGATCTGATCGCCAACCAGGGTGAACAGGCGATCGGTCAACCCGTGATCGCGCTGCACTGCATCGATCTGAATCTGCGCCGCCACGCTGCGAAGAATATCGGGGTTGGCGTCACCAAAAGCGATCAGAAAATCGCGGTTCGGTATGCCAATCACCAGATGGCCGTGCACACGCTTCGCCCAATCTGCCAGAATATCGGTCAGCAACAGGCGCGTGGCATCGTACCCGTCATTACTGTTGTAGATAAAGAGTTGCTGTTCATCCTCGCCGACCTTCACATACGGCGTGCGCTCATCCGTGCGTCGCCGCAGATTACGCAGCGCCAACTCGTGAATCTCACGTTCGCTTACCCCCCACTGCGCCACATGCTGTTCGTTGATATACGCCACACTCTGCGGTTCATCCACCACATATGTAATAATAAGATCGACCAGAAAAGGACGATAGACCAGTATTGGCAGGTTGCGTTCACGCACAAACGCCAGCAGACCAATCGGTTTGAGCATTGGAAAAATAAGATCACGCAGCGACGCAAAATCAGTGCGATCACGCGCCGGGATGTCGCGAGTCAACACACTGACGATGGTCTGGACAATAACGTCGAGTTTCGCAGGGTCCTGGGCGTAGGCATGATAGAAGCGATCGAGATTAATGGTGACGTCGTGATCGCGAATGCGGACGACGAGCAGCGAACCCCGGCGCTCTCGCACCTCGAGTACGTCATCATACAGGCTCAGACGTCGCTCGATATACGCAGCAAACTGCTCAGCCTCCATAAGCGGCGTATCACCATTTCGCATCTCTGCCTCCCTCATCGCTGCGTCATAGGAAGATCAACCAGACAGTGGACAATCTCGTGATCGGCGTTGGCTTCGACAGGCTCAGCCAACGCCGGTTGAGCCTGTCGAAACCAACGCCAACCGCTCCACAGGTGCAGGCGTGATTGTCCAGGTTCAGGATGATCTTCCTATCAGACGACGGTTGCGCCCCGCCACGCGGATGCAATGGCAGACAGTGTAATCTGAACCGTCATGACGCCGGTTAATCCGATGATCTGCAAGTTCTTCTCTGCAACCGCGCCAACCCGCGCGTGTGCATACCCTGCGAGCGTCGCCTCGAATGCAGCGGCGTCGGCGGGGCGCACTTCTACCAGAAAACGGGTCGGCGACTCACTGAACAGCAGCGTCAGGTCATCGTCCACAGCAGGGTCGCGTGGCACTGCGCGCAGGTCCAGGGTCAGCCCAAGATTGCCGGCAAGCGCCATCTCTGCTGCCGCCACCCCCAACCCGCCTTCACTCAGATCGTGGCAGGCGCGCACCAGACCCGCCGTGATCGCCCGATGCAGCGCTGCCATCAAGCGCGGCGCCTGCGCCAGATCCACCCTGGGCAGTCGCTTCTGCGCATCAAACAGCGTGGAAGAGACGAATGACGGCGGTAAAACATCAAGCAGATGCGCCCCACCCAACTCCGCCTTCGTCATTCCAACCAGATAGACAGCGTTGCCTGCTTCCTTGAGATCCGAGGTCACGGCGCGCCGGATGTCGGGAACCAACGCCAGTGCTGAAATGAGGAGGGTTGGCGGGATCGGCGTGCGGTGTCCTTCGGCGTCGCGATACTCATTGTTGAGCGAATCTTTCCCAGAGATGAACGGCGCACCAAATGCAACGGCTGCATCATAGCATCCGGCTGCGGCGCGCACCAGCCCGGCCATGCGATCCGGCAGGCGCGGATCGCCCCAGCAAAAATTGTCGAGAATGGCGGCGCGAGCCGGGTCCGCACCCACGGCGACCACATTGCGCAACGCTTCATCGACGCACGCCAGCGCCATCCAGTACGGATCGATCCGCCCATAGCGCGGGTTAATGCCACACCCGACGGCAATGCCGCGCATGGATGACGGCAGCGGTTGCAGCACCGCAGCATCGCCGGGTCCCTCGCCGATGAGCGGCTTCACGACTGTACGACCGCCCACTTCGTGGTCGTAGGTACGAACAATCGGCTCTTTGGAAGCAATGTTGGGATGGCGCAGTAACGCCAGCAGCAGGTCCGCAGCATCTATCGCTGAGCGGTCGCTATCACCCGTATGCTGTTGCTCAAGCGGTGCTGCGCCGTGCCAGTGCGCTTCCAAAACTCGCTGCGGTCGTCCATCGTGAAGGAACGACATCGCCAGATCGACGACCAGCATATCGCGGTAGCGCACCACCAGACGACCGGTATCGGTGTAGCGCCCGATGACCGTCGCTTCCACATCCTCGCTCGCACAGAGCGCCAGCAAGTCTGCCAGGCACTGCTGCGGCACTGACAGCACCATGCGCTCCTGCGCTTCGGAGAGCCAGATCTCCCAGGGTTGCAAACCGGCGTACTTCAGCGGTGCATGCGCCAGTTCCACCTCAGCGCCGCACTCCGCTCCCATTTCGCCGACTGCCGACGACAATCCTCCGGCGCCACAGTCGGTAATCGCACTGTAGAGTTTCCGGTCGCGCGCTTGAAGGATGACGTCCATCATCTTCTTTTCCGTGATCGGGTCGCCGATCTGCACGGCGCTGCCAACCTCCTCCGCCGTGGTATGGGTCAACTCCACCGATGAGAAGGTCGCGCCGTGGATACCGTCGCGCCCGGTGCGCCCACCAATCACGACGATTGCATCGCCGGGGCGCACCGCACGCGGATGCGCATCGCGCGGCGCCAGACCGACGGTGCCACAGTAGACGAGCGGATTCGCCACATACCCGCGGTCATAGAGCACCGCGCCATTCACGGTCGGAATGCCAAGTTTATTGCCGTAGTCACGGACACCGGCGACCACGCCGGTTGCAATGCGTCGTGGGTGCAGCACGCCCGGGCTGAGATCGGTTTGTGGCAGATCGAGCGGACCAAAGCACAACACATCGGTATTGGCGATAGGTTGTGCAGAAACGCCGAGCACATCGCGCACCACGCCGCCGATGCCGGTATTCGCGCCGCCGAATGGTTCAAGCGCCGACGGGTGATTGTGCGTTTCGACCTTGAACGAGACCTCGTAGTGCTCATCAAACGCCACAATGCCCGCGTTATCGACAAACGCCGAGAGCACCGCAAAATCGCGATCCTTGCGCTGCTCGAGCACATGCTGCGTAGCCGCCATGAGGAACGTGCGGATGAGGCTATCGATTTCGCCATCGCGCATCAACCGGTGCAGCGATGGGTAGACCTCTGCAGGCAGGGCTGCATCATCGGCATCCAGCGCGACGAGATTCTTGTAGATAATGCGACCCTTGAACGTCTTATGGCTGCAATGCTCACTCCAGGTCTGCGCCAGCGTCTCGAGTTCGGCGTCGGTGGGTTCACGCCCTTCGTTGCGATAGTACCCCTGGATCGCGCGCATTTCATGCAGATCGAGCGACAGGATGCCTTCCTGACTGATACGCAGCAGATCATCGTCAGACGCGGTCGTGATCGGCACACGCGCCACGAATGGTTGATGATCCGCCGGCGGCTGAAGCAAATGCGCATACCATGCGCGACGCTCAGCCGCGCCCGCACCGGCAGGGTAGCGCAACACCGTCTGGATCAGGTCATTGTACAGGTCGCGTTCATCACCCGGCTGCGCCACTCGATAGCGCCGCAGCGTCTTCACCGTCTGCAGACCGGTAATGCCGAGGCGGGCAGCGCCGGCGCGAACACTCTCCGCCTCGTTATCGGTTACGCCGGGGCGATACGCAACCTCGACCCGAAGCGTCCCATCAGCGTCAGCGACCGGCTCATCAACCAGATCATCGAGCCGGGTCCAGGATGCCTCCTGCACCACCGGATCGTGGAGCAGATCGGCGGTCAGACGCGCCACGGCCGTGTGGTCGAGATCACCGTCGAGCAAGAAGAGATGATCAGGAGCGGCGGGGTCGTGGCGCGTATAAGCGGTGACGAGATATGCAGGCATACGGCTCAGTGCAGCACCACTGCCTCGCCGGTGGTAGAGGCGCCTTCAGGACCGGCAAGACGCAGCGCAGCGATAGCGACTTCTTCCGGCGACATAGCCCGTTGCTGACCACCGCGCGACAGCAGCGCCTCACGCGCTTCCTCCGGCGTGCGACCAGTCTTCGCTGCCAGGGCATTGATCGCGTCCGCCATCATATCGGTATCGACCCAGGCAGGACAGATAGCATTCGATGTAATGTGGTACCGTTGCAACTCAAGCGCCAGCGAGCGCGTCAGACCGAGCAACCCATGCTTTGCGGCGCTATAGGCCGCCGAGAAGGGCATCCCGACCAGTGACGCCATCGACGCGATATTAATAATCCGCCCGCCGCCGCGTGCAATCATATCGGGAACGATCGCCTTACAACAATAATATGCCCCATTGAGATTCACCTGAACGACCCGCTCCCATAGCGCGTCATCGGTATCGGTCAATTTGGCGCTGTACGTCATGCCGGCATTGTTCACCAGAATATCAAACGGACCAAGCACTGCACGCGCGGTGCTGACGGCGGTATAGACCTGCATGGCATCGGCAACATCGCACGTGACAGCGACCGCGCGCCCGCCACGCTGTTCGATAATGGCGCACACCTCGTCGAGCGCCTCTCGGTTGCGCCCGGCAATCGCAACAGCGGCGCCGGCGCCAGCGAAAGTAAGCGCAATCGCCCGTCCAATTCCACGCCCACCACCTGTAATGAATGCCGTCTTTTCATTGAGCGTACTCATCAGCGACCTCACTGCCTCATCACCCACACACAACCTTCGATCCGTCCGAGGGGTCGATAGTATCTGTAGTCTACCGCAGCGTTTGGATGTGGTCAAACCACACAGCGACGCCACTATTGTACCATTTCTTTAAGCACACCCTTTGCACAGCGAACTGCACTGAATTGCATCATATTAAGGGCTTGTAAAATCATCTGGCATGGAGTATACTATCTTTACCGCCCTGATAGAGTAACTCAGCGAAGGGCAAGCACTTGAACAACCCGACGCACCCGCACCTGGCAAGCGATAGCACTGCAAAGGTCTGTCGTAAGCTGAGGGAAACGAGAGGTTTTGGATCTGCTCGGGGAGACCAGCAAATACGCGCGGTAATGTGAAAAACCGTTGCGCTAGGAGCCGGGTGCGGCGCTTCGAGATGATTACGGTAACGTGAAAACGTACCATATCATCTCAAAGATCAGCGATGTCGTTATGTCTCGGGTACGAGCATGCGAAGCAGCTGATTGAAGCAGTCGGGTTAAGTAAAGGCAAACCACGCTGAGTGAAAAAATCAGGGCGTCCTTTTTCTCCCTCCTGTTAGCGCACGCAACATGGCGCGGGCGCGCGGGTGCATGCCGTTCGTCCTTACCTGTCAACGGCGCCTCTGGGCGTCGCGCCACGCCCCTACACCACGCCGCAACCCCCAATCCGAGGCGTTGTGCCGTGACCCCCCACGCACCGTCGCCTGCAACGCACCCACGGGCGTCGGGCGCACGCCGCCACGTTCCTACCGGGCATGCCCACGTGCCATGTCAACCTGCAACCTTCACACCTGCAACCGTACCACCCACCCTCGCACAGCGTCTTCGAGCCACTGGCACGCCATGCTAGAATAAGAGCGATGGCGACACTGAATGCTACAACAACCCTGGACTCCAGCACAACCGAAGCCGTCTCCCGTCCGCTACCCGGCGGCATCTGGGCGGCAGTGCGGCAGGGCGTCGCCACACCGTCCACCGCAACGACTCAGACATATACGCTCCTTCGGGAACGGACCGCTCACCGATCAGGATCGAATGCTCTCTGGACGACCCTGCGCAACCGCACCGATCCGGCGCTGTATCGCCCCCATGCCATTCCCGACGTTGCTGCCGAACCAATATGCGAAGGCGACCAGACTCTCTACATCGTGCGCAGTCCGCGCGGCAATTACCTTCGTCTGACCGAAGCGCAACACGAGGTCTGGCGCGCAATGGACGGCACACGCACTGTCTCCGAACTGGGACTCGCCGCCTTTCGCCGACGTGGACTGATCCTGCCAATCGGCGAACTGGTTGCGGGGCTCAAAGCGGAAGGGCTGCTCTTCGACCAGCCA
The DNA here is from genome assembly GCA_937935075.1 of uncultured Roseiflexus sp. GTDB lineage: Bacteria > Chloroflexota > Chloroflexia > Chloroflexales > Roseiflexaceae > Roseiflexus. The sequence continues at coordinate 30,730 of CALGYB010000086.1, forward strand.
ACCGGCGTCTATCGCGCCATCAACGAAGCGCTCGCCAGGGGCACGACCGGCGCCCGGGGACGCCGGCTACAACGAGTCCTGACCGGTGCAACACTGGCGCTGCCTGGAATCGACAGTTTTTACGACACGATGTATCGCTGGGGCGGCAGGTTGCTCTTCACCCGCGTTTTTGCTTTCCTTGCCGGCATCATCGCAATCATTGGCATGATCGCGTTTGGGCTGGCAATGAGCAGCAACTCCGATACCTATGAGATCATCCGGCTCAACGACTCGGTGACACTGGGACTGGCTGCGCTATGGGCTGTTACGCTTCTGTCCTTTGTGGTCCACGAGAGCGCACACGCATTGGCAGTGAAGCATTTCGGACGAACCCTGACTCGTGGTGGCGTGATGCTGTATTACGGCTTGCCTGCCGCGTTTGTCGATACCAGCGATATCTGGCGCTCGCCACGCCGTGCGCGTATCATTGTATCAGCCGTCGGTCCTGCGGCAGACCTGCTGGTCGGCAGTCTGGCGGCGATTGCCGCCTACCTGTTGCCAGATACCGCCGTCGGTGCGATTGCCTACAAGCTGGCGTTCACCAGTTTTGCGTCGAGCGTGTTCAACCTGAATCCACTCCTCGAACTCGACGGCTACTACATTCTTGTCGATCTGCTGCGCATGCCGGACCTCCGGCGATCGGCGCTGGCGTATGTGCGTGGTCCGCTGTGGAGCAAACTCGGTGCGCACATGCGTATGCGCTACACGCGCCGGCGACAACGCGCGGGCAAACAACCGGCGGCAACAACGCTTCATTTCGATGAGCGCATCTTGCCGTTCAGCCGCGAAGAACGCATCTACGCAATCTATGGTGCGGCAACGGCGCTCTATACCCTGCTGGCAATCATTGGCGCAGTATGGTTCTGGCAGCAACAGATCCTCGAACCGGCTCTGGAGTTATTGCGCGGCGCCTGGTGGCAACAACTGATTGGCGTAGCGCTGATCCTGGTGGTTGTATTACCGGCGGTCGCTGCCATTCTGCTTGCGATCTGGGAAGCCGGTCAGACCATTGTTGGCTGGCTGGTCCGGCGCGGGTATGGACGACAACCTGGTCTTCTCTCGACGGTCGGCGTGCTGCTGGCGCTGATTGCGGCGCTGATCGTTATGACAACCGAGTATGGCGCCTGGAGGTGGATCGCACTGGCGCTTGGACCGGCGCTCTGGCTTGTAGCGCTCAATGCACTGCTGGCCATTCGCCCGTACTATCGCGGCGCGGCCATTTACCCGGCAGTGCTGGCGCTGATCGCAACGACAGGTCTTGCCGGATTGGCAGGCGTCGCGCGGGCATTGCCGCTGCCGTCCGGCATCTGGGTCACACTGGATGGTCTGGCGTTTGTCGGGTTGCTGGTCGCGGGGTTCACGGCGTTGCTCGACGTGGACCTGCGCGCGACACCGCTGCGCGAGTTGCTCGGAACGGCTGTCTTGTTGATGATCGCCTTCGCAATTGGCGGAGCGGCGCTCTTCAGCGCCCAAAGCGTCTACCCTGCCGCAGGCGCGTTTGCGTGGCTGGCAATGGCGGCGCCAGCCTACTTTGGCGCGCTGGCGCTGGCGTTGTTGTTGCAGCATCTGTTTGGGCTGGCGGACTCGCGGCTGGTCTGGGCATGGGCATTACTCTGGGCAGGCGCGCTGGTCAAAACTGCCGGTTACATTGCCGACCTGCGCGGAAACGGGCTGGCGCTCGATGTGCTGGGGGCAGGATTGTGGACGACGGCATGGCTGGTGCATCTGGCCACACTTCGCCATCTGACGCTGCGCGAGTTTCGCTGGGAGCACATTCCGAGCATGAACGAAAGCGAACGTCTGGCACGCGCCTTCCAACTGACCTATCGCGGTTGTTATCATCTGCTACATTCGGTGTATGGCGAACGCCGCGCGCGCGCCCTCGATGATCGAATGGACATTCTGGCAGCCACAGCAAACTGGGAGATCACCCTGGATCACGAACATGCACGAATCGGGCGGCAGGTCACCATGCTCCCAATTGCCGAACAGGGCGCACGATTCGCCGAAGTGTTGCGTTACACCGTTGCCGAGATCGAGAACATCGCAGGCGCTGCATTTGCGCGGCGCTGCATTCAGGCGGCATACGACGCATTACCCTGGCCCGAACGCGAAACGGCAAGCCGGCTCTGCTTCCCCGACACGCCGTGGGCGCGCGAGTTGTCGAGCTCGTTCGGTGATGTGCGCGCTGCGCGTTTGCGCTTGCTGCGGCAGGTCGATGTTTTCCTGCACTGTGACGATGACGAGCTGGAGGCGCTGGTCGCAAGCGCTATCACGCAAACCTTCTCCGCAGGTGCAACAGTGCTGCGCGCCGGCGCATCAGCGCCAGGAATCTGGATCATCGAAGCAGGAGAAATTGTTGCACGGCGCGGCAGTCGGATCGTCGCAGAACTTCATCGCGGCGACACGGTCGGCGCCGAAGAAGTGCTGGGAAGCACTTCCAGTAAGTATACCTATCGCGCAACCATGGCATCGAGCCTGCTCTACCTGCCGGCAGATGAGTTCTTTCGCCTTGCTGCGGATCGCGCTCCGCACGCCGCAACCGGACTGGAGTCCGCCGAAGTGCTCCGCTTGCTCGAACGTGTGCCGCTGTTCGCCGATCTCCCGCGCAACACGTTGCGCGGCCTGGCGGCGATTGCCGAGCAGCGCACCTATCCGGCGCGCACCGTCGTCGTGCGCCAGGGAGCGCCGAGTGGCACGTTCTTCGTCATTCGCAAAGGGACAGCGGCTGTTGTCCGGCGCGACAAAGCAACCAATGGATCGCAACCGAACCTGCGGCCGGTTGCGCGGCTAGGACCGCAGGAGTTCTTCGGCGAACTCGAACTATTGCGCACCGCACCTCCGGTGGCAAGCATCATCGCTCTGACCCCACTTACGGTCTTGGCGCTGCCGCACGCTGCGATTCAGGCGCTGGTACACAGCGATGGCGGCGTTTCACAACGGCTCGAACGGGTCGGAACCGGGAGGCTGAAGGCGTTGGAGGGCAGCTAAAGGATCGATCCCGACAGATACTCATACCAGCCGGATCAGGTGGTAATGCCTGCGCCCTTTGCGCACCACGATAAACCGTCCCTCGATACTGTCTTGCAGTGTCAGCCGGCGCCCCAGATCGACGCTCTGGATATTATTGATGTAGATGCCGCCACCTTCAACGGCGCGTCGCGCGTCGCTTTTCGACGTAGCGACGCCGCAGCGCACCAGCGCATCGATCAGGCTCATCCCATCACCCTCGAGGTCCTGGCGCAGGAACGTGGTCGATGGCACATCCTCGAAGATATCCGCCACATCATCGGCGCTGAGGCTGACCAGCGAACCGCCGAACAGCGCCTGTGACGCCTCTTCGGCGCGCGCCAGCGCTGTTTCGCCGTGCACCATGCGCGTCACGTCGCGCGCCAGGCGTTGCTGCGCAGCACGACGCTCCGGTTGATGCGCCGTGATCTGCTCTAGTTCTTCGATCTCGGCGGCGCTCAACCAGGTAAAGTATCGCAGATACTTGCCGACATCCGCATCATCGATGTTGTACCAGAACTGGTAGAAGTGGTAGGGCGACGTGCGCTTCGGATCAAGCCACACCGCCCCCGACTCGGTCTTGCCGAACTTCGTGCCATCTGCTTTCGTCACCAGCGGATAAACCAGCCCATACGCCTTCTGCCCGAGCGTGCGACGGATCAGCTCGATGCCGGCAGTAATGTTTCCCCACTGGTCACTGCCGCCTGCCTGAAGTTTACAGCCATGATGCTCAAAAAGATAGGCAAAATCGTATGCCTGGAGCAGCATGTAGCTGAACTCGGTGAACGAAATGCCGGTTTCACTGGTCATCCGTGAGCGAACCGAGTCTTTCGCCAGCATGTAATTGACGGTCAGATGTTTGCCAACATCGCGCAGAAAATCCATCAGCGACATGCGCGTCAGCCATTCGGCGTTATTGAGAAGTTTGGCGGAATAGTCGCCGGCATCGAAATCGAGAAACTGAGCAAGTTGGCGCTTGATTGCCTCGACATTTGCAGCGACCTGTTCTTTGCTGAGCAGGGGACGTTCCTGGGTTTTGCCGCTTGGATCACCGATCAGCCCGGTACCGCCGCCAGCCAGCGCGATCGGCGTGTGCCCCCAGCGCTGGAAACGCGCCAGGGTCAGCAATGGCAGTAAATGACCGATATGCAGACTATCAGCGCTGGGGTCAAAGCCGATATAGAGCGTTACACGCTCACGCTCCAGCAATTCTTCCAGCCCTTCGCTGCTTTCGTACAGCAGCCCGCGCCAGCGTAGTTCGTCAAGAATTGTTGTCATAGCACTGAGATGAGAACCAGGGATTAGGGGTTAAACACTTTGTGCCCCTCTTGCCTCTTGCCTCGCGCCTCTTGCCTCTTGCCTCGCGCCTCTTGCCTCTTGCCTCGCGCCTCTTGCCTCTTGCCTCTTGCCTCGCGCGCCTCATACCTGTCTGCTAGCATACCAGCAATGGCGCAGATCGTCAAAAAGTGAACGAAAATTCCCTCTGAGTCGTCGCTTCTGCCCGGATTGACACGAGGGAGTCGTGTATACTGGGAGATCAACAGGCACGAGGAGGTGCTGCAATGACGTGTCTCGAACGCCTCGGCGCGTATTTGCGCGAAAATCGCGTTTCGTACACGATTCACCGTCATCCCACCGCGTATACCGCTTCCGCTGTCGCCGCTTACGAACACGTGCCGCCCCACACCTTCGCCAAAGTCGTGATGGTTTTCATCGACGGACGGCTGGCGATGCTCGTCGTACCCGCCGATGCCCGCGCTGACCTGGCACGGCTCGCCGAGATCATCGGAGCGCGAGAGGTCTGTCTGGCGGACGAGCGCGAATTCGCGCCGGTGTTTCCCGACTGTGAGCCTGGTGCGATGCCGCCATTCGGCAATCTATACAACCTGCCGGTATATCTGGATTGCGATCTCGCTGCATGCGAAACGATCACCTTTCAGGCAGGCACACACCAGGATGCCATCAGTATGCGGAGCGACGATTTCATCCGTCTTGTACGCCCATTCATTGCCTCATTCGAGCGCGACGTGCGGATGCTGGCAGGTCATTTTTGATCGGGTCGTTATGTAGTAAGGAGGAAAGCCATGTCCGAGAGCGTGTACAAGATCATCGAATTAGTCGGCACAAGTTCTGAGTCGTGGGAGAAAGCAGCGGTAAACGCCATCGAGACCGCATCACGCCACCTGAAGGATCTCCGGGTTGGCGAGGTGGCCGAGATGGACATTCACCTGGAAGATGGCAAGATCATGTATCGCACGAAACTGAAGGTATCGTTCAAGTACCACGAAGATATTTGAGAAGGTGCAATTGGGCGGGCGAAGGCAGTGCCTTCGCCCGCCCAATTGACTTTTTAGACACGCCCTGATGAGGAACAAACCATTCGCCGGCATGGCTGCGACCGATGAGATGGAAGGCGACCGAAGCCGGGGATCCGCTCCGCCCCGCGCCAACCCACACCCCCGCCCCACGCTGATGAACATTTACAAAAGAATCCGGCATTCGCTCTGCGCCCGGCGGCTAAAGCCGCGATCCACGGTTGCGAAGCCTGCCTGCACAGGCTACCCCGGATTTAATTCCTCATATTCATCAGAATCAGGCTCGTCGCGCGGGCGTGCCGCCAACTGGACTCTTCCGAGGTTTGTGCTACAATATGACCACCTTCTGATAGACATCTGACAGGAAATTGAAACCGCTTGTTCAAGGGAGATATGCGGATGTCTACTGTTGAATTGGACGCACTTATCGACCGTCTTCTGCCGCGTGTGCTTGCCGATCGTGATCTTGGCGACGGTCGCGTGTTCACTCGTTTACACCTGCAACACCTCTGGGCGCTCAGCTGTCTCTATGCCGGGCAATGCTACGACGAAACACTCCTCATTGATCGTCTTACCACACGCCTGCCGCGTCATGTCATCCTGAGCCAGGACATCAGTGCTGTGCCGGCAACTCCATAGGATTTCATCATGAGCGTTGAAAACACATCCCTTCAAACGTCGGATACGGCGTTGCGTGGCGCTGTGCTCTTCGTAGCCCTGGCAAACTTCGTCTATTTTGGGATCGAATTCGCTATAGCCCTCGCAATTGGATCAGTGGCGTTGTTTGCCGACAGTATCGACTTCCTCGAAGATACGGTGCTCAACCTGCTCATTCTTGTCGGGCTGAGCTGGTCACCTGTCTGGCGCGGACGGCTGGGGATGATCCTCGCCGCCATTCTCTTGATCCCCGGACTTGCGACGATTCAGACAGCATGGGAGAAATTTCTGCATCCCACCCCGCCCGACCCGACGTGGCTGGCTGTAGCAGGAGCGGGCGCCCTGGTCATCAACCTGACCTGTGCGCTGGTGCTTGCCCGTCATCGGAAGCATCGCGGGAGTCTGGCAAAAGCCGCTTTTCTTTCGGCACGAAATGATGCGCTGGCGAACATCGCCATTGTCGTGGCAGGGCTTCTGACCGCCGTCATTCTTTCGGGATGGCCTGACCTCATCGTGGGATTGGGAATCCTGGCAATGAATGCCGATGCGGCGCGACAGGTCTGGATCGCGGCGCGACGTGAGGTTCGTGCTGAGAACTGATACTAACGTGCGGTCAGTCAGACAAGATGTTCGCGCGCCCGGTTCGCACGGCGCAACGATCCACGCAACAAGCAACCACGAAGGT
>CALGYB010000087.1 GCA_937935075.1 uncultured Roseiflexus sp.
CCCGAGGGCAAGATTATTAGCGAATTACGCCCCACCGGCACACGCCCGCGTTTCACAACGCGCCTCGAAGCGCATGGCTTTAAACTGCCGCCATCGATCTTTGGCGCAACGGCGCCCGGACAGAAACGGCAGTGGTGATGAGGAGGCGCGAGGTGCGAGGCAAGAGGTGCGAGGCACGAGGCAAGAGGTGCGAGGCGCGAGGTGCGAGGCACGAGGTGCGAGGCGCGAGATAGAAGGTCAAGGGTGGTTCGCGCAGCTTCGTGTGCGTTCGTGTCCTTCGTGGATCACAAGCCAGTCGTTGTCAGCGGTGAGACAAGGGCGTCCGCCCCCGGCTACGCGCCAGCGCCAGTGCATACACTGCGCGCGCGCCGCCGGCGCGCAATGCTGCTGCGCAGGCATTGACCGTCGCTCCGGTTGTCAGCACATCATCGACCAGCACGACGCGCGCTGGCGGCGCAGGACCTGTCCACGCAAATGCATCCGCCACATTCTCGATACGCCCCGCCACGTCCAGCAGTGCCTGTTGATGGGTCGCTTTGACCCTCACCAATGGTCCCACAATCAGCGGAACGCCGGTCGCTGCTGCGACTTCGCGCGCCAGCAATTCCGCCTGATTGAAGCCACGCTCCTTCAGACGCTTCGGATGGAGCGGCACAGGAATGAGGGCATCGCACGGCAACGGATGGGATTGCAGGTGTGCCGCCATTAATCCGCCAAGCGGACGCGCTACACGCTGCCGTCGATGGTATTTGAGCTGGTGCAGCGCATGGCGCAGCGAACCTTCAAACACATATGCGATGCGCACATCGGTCAACTGATCGGCGACTCGCGGCGGATCGCCATCATACACGACGAGCCTGTGACGGCACTCATCGCACAGCAATGTCCCCAACCGGCCGCATCCGGCGCAACGGTCGGGGAAGAGCAGACTCAGAAGGGTGTCGATGAACCTGGCGAATGGCATGGCTTCCTCGGCGCGACGTATCCTGTGGACAGGATACGCCACTACGCCGCGCCACGCCATCACCCGCAGGTCTGTGTTGCGCCAGACGTTCTGCTGGCGATGAAGCAGTCCAAAAGCAACAGCGGATCGCCGAATCTGTGACAGTAGACGGGTGCAATCAAGACTTGTCGGGAACCACGGCGCTTCGTCTGCCGCGCCTCGCCGCCGAATCCCGACCGGCAGCCGCGCGGACGTAAACGCCCGCGCTGAACCAGCCAACCCCCACGGGCGCGGGGCTGACGAGAGAGGAAGCACGGGCTAAAGCCCGCGCTACAGCCAACCCCCACAGGCGCGGGGCTGACGAGAGAGGAAGCACGGGCTAAAGCCCGCGCTACAGCCAACCCCCCACGGGCGCAGGGCTGACTGTATCGCATCACGCCCTCCGAAACCCCGTTCCAGCCAACCCCCGCGTGCGCGTGCATGGGGCTGACGCGGGATGCCCACCTACGCCGGAGCAAGGGCATGAGCGCCCCTCGTGCCGCCAGGCAACGGTTTAGCGTCGGGTTGCGCAGCGCGCTGCCGCCTGACAATTCATGCCCGGACCCACAGTTAGAGAATTTGTACAGAACGACCGATGTGAAGCCGAACATCGGGGGGCGCGCCTGGGGATACAGAGACTACGCCGCCTCCATCTTTTTGCGCCAGTAGCGCGCCAAGCCATGCCAGCTCATCTCGACAGCGCCCGCCTGCGCATACTGCTGACGCGCCGTTTCGTCCACATCCCCGAGTTCTGCGTCCGCCAGGGCCACAAGACGCGCTTCCGCAGCAGACTCGTCCTCGCCACGTTCGAGACTGGCGCGCACGGTATCAGCCCAGCGCAGCACGTGGTCCCACATTTCGGCAATATGCCGCTCAGGGTCGTGCGCCGGACCAAAATGCGTGAGCAAAAGGATGCGCGGCTTAAGGCTCAAAAGCGTATCCAGCGTGTGACGCCATGCTTCCAGGTCAATATCCGGCGGCGGCGTCGCGGGACGGACGTAGGTGTGCCCGGGCATCCGTAGACCGGTAGTGTCTCCCACCCATGCTGCGCCGGTCGACTCATCGAGGTAGATCAGGTGATGCGAGGCGTGACCGGGGGCATCAAAAATCCGCAGCGTGCGCCCGCCGACACGAATCGTTTCGCCGCCGCCGAGGGTTACAATGTTATCTGCCGGCACCGGCAGGAACTCGCCCCACAAATAATCCATCTGACCGCCATAAATGCGCGTGGCGCTGCGCAACAACTTATCGGGTGAAATCATATGGGGAGCGCCGCGATGATGGACATACACCTTCAGATGGGGGAAATAGCGCACCAGCGATCCTGTCGCGCCGGCGTGATCCAGGTGAATGTGCGACAACACAATACCGTGCAGGTCGCCAAACGACAGACCAATCCGCTTCAAACCGGCTTCGAGATTGGGCAGCACGCTGGCAGGACCCGGATCGACGATGACCGGATCATCGCCCAACATCACATATGTTCCCACAACCTGCGAACGACCGAGGTGCAGATCATCGACCAGTGCAATAGTTTCCGGCAAGCCATAATGGGGATCGGCCATACAGTCACATCTCCGTGGTTTCAGTGAGGCGTCTGAATATCAGGCTTCTATGATACCGGCAGCGGTTACGTCTGTCGAACACCGGTTGATGAGGGCACTGCGGCATTCCGCGTCTGGCTGCCAGGGAAGCCTGCCGCAGGTGCTGAACTTGCGGCAGGTCTGGCTACGGTTGGATCCTGGCTGATAAACGGTTGGCTGGATCGTGCGACGAGGAGACTGACATTTCTCTCAGCCCTGAATAAAAAGATATGCCCCTCACGGGTTCAGTTCCACCATACGCGCATGAACCAGATAGACCACCCGTTCACCGATGTTGGTTGCGCGATCAGCGACCCGCTCGAGATAGTGCGCTGCAAACAGCAACCCGGCAACCCACGGCGCCGTCTCATTATCGATCATCTGGGCGGTCAGTGCGGTTTCCACCCCGGTGTAAAGCGCATCGACCGCATCATCGTCGGCAGCCAGCATTTCAGCTGCGGCGCTATCGCGGTTGATGAACGCATCGAGCGCCTTCTGGAGCATTGCAATTGCCAGATGCGCCATCCGCTCCATTTCGCCGGGGAGAGCAGGCGGCGGCACAGGTGCATCGCGCAGCGCCATCCGCGCAATACCCTTGGCGTAATCCGCAATTCGCTCGAGTTCGCCGGCGACTTCGATAGCGACGATTAACCGGCGCATATCGGATGCAACCGGTTGCTGCGTGGCGATCAGACGCAGCGCGTGCGCTTCGATGTCGCGCTCGGCCTGATTGATATCCCTGTCGTGCTCGACGACATGCCGTGCGCGGTCAGCGTCACGCTCGCGCAAAGATCGAAACGCTTCCTGGACTGCCTGAACGACCATCTTGCCGAGGTGTTGCACTTCTCCGGTCAGACTGGACAGATCGTCATCGAAATGGAGTCGCGCTCGCATCACTCACCTCCTGAGCGCGCGGGGAAATGTGCCGCGCTGCACCCCTCTTTGTTTCTCGCATGTCACATCATACACCTGTAAGCATCGTTTGCCCGAAAACGCTTCGCTACACCTCGGAAACATCCGTTGACCAGGCGCCGCAGCCTTTCTGCCTCATCAGCATCCACAATTTACCCCTAACCCTTATAGAGCGATCAACTAAAACCCGGACAATCAAGGACGCGAAGCGGCGGATGTTGGCTGCGACAGGCTCAGCCAACGTCCGCCGCAAGACGGTCAATACGAGCAATGATTGTGCGAACATCTGGTTGATCGCTCTATGAGCCTCCCCCCGCGGTTGTGAAACTGATCACTTTTCGTCATTAAACCGAACGTCCACAGTAGCGCCTTTTTGCTACACTCTGTCTGTGCGATTGCGAATAAGTCTGCCAGCGTCGGCATACCATGCAATGAGGCAACCACTGTTATGGACACCAACAATCTTCGCGCATTTCAGTCACATCCCGAACTGCGCGTTCTTCTCGAAGAGCGCGCCCGCGCATTAGCAGCACAGGACGCCAGCGACATCGCCGCCGGCGGCGATCTTATGATCCGCTTCCGCCTTGGCGACGAGCGGTTTGCACTTCCGGCGCGCTCCGCCCGCGAAATTCAGCCGCTCAGAGCGTATACGCCACTGTTCAGTGTGCCGCCATGGATCGTCGGTCTGATTAATATGCACGGTCGATTGCTGACGTGCATCGATCTGCGTCCGCTGCTCGACCTTCCGGTCAGCCCTCCCGCTCCGGGATCGTTTTTGATCCCGGTTCAGGAGGGAGGGAATGAACTCGTGTTGCTGGCGGACAGCATTCTGGGGATGACAACCGATGCGCTTGAACTCAGCCCATCGCCAGTCATGGCGTCAAACTCCCCCACGACATGGATCCGCGGAGTGGACCGAGACCTGTCCCTCGTGATCGATCCGGCTGCATTGTTTGCCGATCCGCGTCTGATCGTTGAATACCGAGCCGTCGCCTGAGCAGCGACAGATGTGCCGTCCTGCCGCCCTGTTATGCGGTGCATAACGGGGATTCAATGCATGAACTCATGTGCTGAGCGAGGATGCTATGAAACTCTCGATCCGTCTCAAACTCCTCGGCGCTTCTGGTCTGACCCTGCTGCTGATGATTATTCTGGGCGTTATTGCGCTGTATCAAATGGAACAGATGAACGGTCGCGCCCATCATTTGAGCGATAACATTGTTCCCGCAACCCGCACAAGCAGCGATATGCGCCGCATCGTCACCCGTCATCGCAGCCTGGCGGCAGTGCGCATCGCCGATCCGCGTCCCGAACAGTTGACGCGCACCAACGCCGAGCGCCGCGAACTCGAATCCGAAATGGACATACTGGTACGAAAATATGAACCCTTTATCGTCACCGATATCGAGCGTGATCTCTATGCGCGCATCCGTGAGAACTGGACCGCCTATGTAGAGGAGATGAGCAAAGGCGTTTTCACCGTCGATGATCCGCAATCTGCGCTGGCATCGTTTAATAGTCTCAAGCCGCTCTTTGATCAGTTGAGCCAGGATACGACCGCGCTCGAACAGGAAAACAATCGCCAGGCGCTCGAGGCGACGGGCGCAGTCCAGGAAGCCTATCGCAATGCGCGCACGACGATTACCAGCCTGCTTCTTTTTACGCTGGCGATTTCCGGGATAACCGGCTTTGCCCTCTCAACGATGATTGCACGCAGCCTCGAACGACTGACCGAGGCGACGAACGCCGTCGCCCGCGGCGATCTGTCGCGCAACGTCGAAGTGACATCAGGCGATGAGATCGCCATGCTCGCCGCCGCATACAACCAGATGGTCGCCAGCCTGCGCGCCAGCCGCGCCGCAGAGTCCGAGGCGCGCGAAGCCGAAGCAAAACTGCGTCAGGCGGAGATCGAGAGCCGCCGGATGCTGGAAGAGACGGTCGCCGAGTACCTGGCGTTTACACGACGTATTGCCGATGGCGATCTCTCGCAACGCCTGGAAGTCCGTCAGAATGGGGCGCTTGGTCAACTGGGCGAAGGGTTGAATGCTATGGTCGCCAGTTTGCACGCCATGACCCGCCAGATCCAGCAGGCAAACGCCGCTATCGCCTCGGCGGCCGCCGAAATCCTCGCCGCCACCACGCAACAGGCAGCATCGGCTACAGAACAATCGGCCGCCATTACCCAGACGTCAACCACCATCGAAGAAGTCAAGGCGATTGCGCTCCAGACAGCCCGCCAGGCAGCGCAGGTGGCGCAGGACAGTCAGACGGCGCTCCAGCTGGCGCGTCAGGGCGCCAAATCGGTGGAAGAGACGATCAACGGGATGGGGCAGATTCGTGGGCGCGTTGAAAGCATTGCGCAGACAATCCTTTCACTGGCGGAACAAACACAGGCGATTGGCGCGATTACCACAACCGTCGCTGAACTGGCGGATCAGTCCAATCTCCTGGCGCTGAACGCCGCTATCGAGGCGGCACGCGCCGGCGAACAGGGCAAAAGTTTCGCCGTCGTCGCCCAACACGTGCGTGATCTGGCGGAACGCTCGAAAGCGGCGACCGTTCAGGTGCGCGAGATCCTGAGCGAGATTCAGCGCGCCACCAACGCAGCGGTGATGGTGACGGAAGAAGGGACGAAAGGGGTCGAGCAGGGTGTGACCCTGGCGACCCGCGCCGGGCAGGTGATCCATCAGATGTCCGGCGAAGTTGAAAGCGGGGCGCAGGCGAATGTGCAGATGGCCGCCGCTGCCCAACAACAAACGGCAGGGATGGATCAGATTGCGCAGGCGATGACCGCGATCCAGCAGGCGACAACCCAGGCATTGGCAAGCACCCGACAGGCGGAGCGCGCAGCGCAAGACTTGCATACGCTCGCGCAGTCGCTTCAGCAGACGATTGCCCGGTATCGGCTGTAGCAGGCAGGTGCGGCGATATGGAAACCGACGATGACATCATGGCGCAGGTGTTCGCCGCTTTTTGCGAAGAACAGGCAGAGCACCGCGCTGCCATCGCATCGTTGCTGCTCGAATTGGAGCAGCATCCCGATCATTCCGACGCCCGTGAGATGATCGACCGGCTCTTCCGCGCGGCGCATAGCCTGAAAGGCGGCGCGCGCGCCGCCGGCTTGCCCGACATCGAGCGGATCGCTCACGCGATTGAGGACGTGTTCGCCGCTGTTCGTCAACAGCAGGCGCATATCACGCCTGCACTCTGCGATCCGATCTACGCGGCGCTGGAGATGATCAGGCAGCTGGTCGATCAGGCAACCGCCGGTCAATCTTCCGATGCCACATCGGTGGAGGCGACGGTGCGCCAGTTGCGCGCCGCGCTGTCGCTCTCACCGACAGACGACGAGCAGCCGGAACACAGCGACGCCCACGACCCATCGCCCTCTTCGCCGGACGCCCCCGCATCGGCAGTATCGTCGCGGAGTGCAGCAGGCGATGGTGCGCCGCCATCGGGCAGCGGAGATATGACGACGATTCGGCTGTCCATTGATGTGCTGGACACGCTGCTCAACGATGTCGGCGAATTGATGACCGGGACCATGCGCATTCGTGATCGACTGCGCCAGGCGCAGGAGATCGCCAGTCTATCGGCGCGCTGGAAGCGTCTCTGGCGTCAGGTTCGTCCGCTTGCGATTCGCGCTCAGGAACGGAGCAACGGATCAATGGCGCCTCACATCAAAGCGCCGCTCGCTCCGCGCTCAACGCCGGCGACGCTGAATGGACAGGAAGCGCGCGCGCTCACCGATGCGCTGATGCAGGCGGCGGAACTGATCGACGACCTTGAGCAGCGCATGACAGCATTCGTGCGTGACCTGAATGGCGATCAGGCGATGCTCAGCGCTGTAACCGATCGCCTGCACACCCGGGTCCGGCGCACCCGCATGCTGCCGCTGCACACCATCTTTCAGTCGTTGCGCCTGGTTGCGCGCGATGTCAGCCGGAGCGCCGGCAAACCGGTCGACCTGCTGCTCGATGACGGCAACGCCGAAGCCGATCGGCAGGTGCTCGAGATACTGCGTGATGTGTTGACCCATCTCCTCCGCAATGCCATTGATCATGGCATTGAGGCGCCGGACACGCGTCGCCGCTCCGGCAAACCGGAACGCGGGCAGGTGCGCCTGACGGCAACCGTCGCGGGAGACTGGCTAACCGTCGAGATTGCGGACGATGGCGCCGGACTGGACGATGCGGCAATTCGGCGCCGCGCCCTGGAGCTGGGACTGCTGACCGCGACTGATCTGGAGCGCATGAATCCGGCTGATATTCATCACCTGATCTTTCTGCCCGGTTTTTCGACGCGCACCAGTATCAGCCATCTTTCGGGGCGCGGCGTCGGACTGGATATTGTGCATTCGCATATCGAGCGCATGCAGGGGCGCATTCAAGTGCAAAGCACACCCGGCGAAGGATGCCGTTTCACCCTGAACATACCGGTGTCGCTGACCAGTTCGCATGGCTTGCTGATCCGCCTGGGAAGCCAGACCTGTGCGATACCGCTGGAGTCGATCCAGCGTATCATTTCGGTTGCACCCGGTGATGTGCATATCCTGGAAGGGCGCGTGGTCGTTTTCGTCGATGAGCGACCCATCATGCTGGTGCATCTGGCAGACCTGCTCGGCGCCGGTGGTGGGACCGCGCTGTTCACCGAGGGCATGATGCGGCGCCAGGCGCTGGTGCTGGGCAGTGGCGCGGAGCGCCTGATAGCGTGCGTCGTGGACGCAGTGACGGGCGAACAGGAGTTGGTGATCCATCGTCTGCCTTTCCCGTTGAAGCGTGTGCAGTTTGTCGCGGCTGCGGCAATCCTTCCCGACGGGACCGTGGCGCCGATCCTGGATACTGTGGACATCGCGCGGGCAGCGTCTGGCGCGCAGCGCGCTGTGATCGCTGCATCGCCGGAGAACAGTGCGCAGCAACGCACACCGCAGATCGTCGTGGTTGATGATTCCCTGACAACCCGGATGCTGGAAAAAAACATCCTCGAAGCAGCGGGATATCGAGTGCATCTGGCAACCGACGGCATGGAGGCGCTGGACCTGATGCAGCGTCTGGCCGCAAATGGCGGGTGCGATCTTGTGATCAGCGACGTTGATATGCCGCGACTGAACGGGTTTGAATTGACCGAGAAACTGCGCATGAGTGAGCGTTTCAAACATCTGCCGGTCATCCTGGTCACATCACTCGACGCGCCAGAGCATCGTGAACGCGGGGTTGCCGTCGGTGCAGACGCCTACATTGTCAAGCGTTCATTCGATCAGCAGACCCTGCTCGATACCATCGCTCGTTTGATCTGAGGAGGCTCAGGGTATGGCGCCATATGTCTTGCTGGTGGAAGATAGTCGGACACAGGCGTTGCGCTTCCGCCTCGAACTGCAACGCTGTGGTGTGCGCGTCGATGTCGCACACGATGGTATTGAAGGTCTGGAGCGCGCGCGTGCGCGCACCCCGCACGCGATTGTGCTCGATGTGGACCTGCCCGGCATAGACGGGTATACGCTCTGTCAGCGTTTGAAGCAGGAGGGTGACACCGCCGCCGTGCCGGTGATCATGCTGACGCACCGCGATGATGTTCGCAGCACGCAGACCGGTCTCGAATCCGGCGCCGATGATTACATTCCCAAAGACGAGTTTGCCGAACAGAATCTGATCGAGTCGCTGCGCGCCCTCGGCGTGTTGCAGCAAACGTGAGGGCGCTATGATACACTCGACGCTTTCTGATGCACGACATGTGCCTGTGGTATCGGGATATGATGTGGTGCTCGTTCGTCAGCATGTGCGGCAGATGGCGCGCCAGGCCGGTTTCTGCCTGACGTCACAGGCGCGCATGACGGCCATCGTCAGCGAGATCGCCCGCACAGCGGTCGAACGTCACTGGAACGCCAATTTTCTGTTTCGTCTGATTCCGCACCACCACGGACGATATGAAATCGAAGTAATCTGCTGTTCCGATCACTTACAGCGCGACGCAGAATATCTCGCGCAGTTCAAACGCGGGGTGCAGGAACTGACAGGCAATGCCGGGTTGACCGTACAGCAGCAGTCAGGTCAGTTAATCCTGCGTTTCCATCTGTAGTTGACGGCTATGAATCACGTGCCATCCTCCGCGCATGTCTGGCAAACGCTGGTCATCTGCCGCATTGGCGCGCAGGATTATGCGTTGCCGCTCGATGCAACACTGCGCGTGGTGCGTCTGCCGGCGCTCACCATCCTGCCCGACAGCAAACCAGAGGTGTGCGGGTTGCTCAATCTCAACGGACGCCACCTGCCAGTGATTGACGGACGGCGACTGGTCGGTGAAATGCCGCACTATGATCTCAGCAATCAGATCGTGATTGTCAACGCCGGCGCCGATGCTGTTGACGTTCCCGTGCTGGGGCTGCTGGTTGATGAAGTGTACGGACTGGCGTTCGCCGATATTCATGCGCTGGCCAACCCGTCTACCGGCAGGCTCTTTACCGGCGTCGTCTCGCTGGACAAACGTTCATGCCCGGTCTTCGACGTTGCTGAACTGCGAAGGATGGCGGCGTGAGCAGTGCTGCGTCGCCGATCCGTGTGCTGCTGGTCGAAGACTCGCTCAGCCAGCGCGAGTTGCTGGTGCGGCTGCTCAACGCAAGCGGCGCTTTTGTGGTAGTTGGCGTTGCAAGCAACGGGCGGCAGGCGATCCAGGAAACCCTGCGCCTGCGACCGGACGTCATTGCGATGGACATCCATCTTCCTGTGATGGACGGCTACGAAGCGACGCGCGAAATTATGCGCCGCTGCCCGACTCCTATTGTGCTGATCAGCGCCAGCGCAAGTGAGAAGAAGTCGATTGATGCGCTGGCAGCCGGTGCGCTGACTGTCATCCGCAAACCCGGCGGGCGACATACCGACCCTGCCGACAGCGAGGCTTTTCTTAAGACCCTGCGGATCATGGCAGGCGTGCGGGTAGTCACCCGTTTCGCGCCGCGTCTCCGCCCTGTGTCGCCGCCCAACCAGGCGCCCCCGGCGCTGCCGACATTCACGCCCGGCAGTGCGCAGGTGCTGGCGATTGCGGCATCGACCGGCGGACCGGCAGCCGTTCAGACAATCCTCAGTGGATTGGGAGCGCAGTTCCCGCTGCCGGTGTTGCTGGCACAGCATATCGCACGCGATTTTACGCCTGCGCTGCAGGATTGGCTTCAGCGAACAACGCCGCTCTCCATACGGATCGCCACTCACGGCGAGCGAGCGGCGCCCGGCCATGTGTATCTGCCGCCAGACGGCTTTCATCTGCTGGCGGGCAGGAATGGCATTGTTGCATCGCGCCCGGCGCACCCCGACGACCGGTATTGCCCCTCAGCCGATCTCCTGTTTCAGTCGGTGGCGCATGCATACGGCGCACGCGCCATTGGCGTCATTCTGACGGGCATGGGTGATGATGGAGCGCGTGGTTTACGGGAACTGCGCGATTGTGGCGCAGTAACGATTGCGCAGGACGAGGCAAGTTGCGTGGTGTACGGCATGCCGCGCAGTGCTGTCGAGGCTGGCGCTGCGGCGCAGGTTGCGGCGCTCGATCAGATTGCGCAGCATATCCTGGCATTGGTAAGCGCATGAAGACGCCATTGAGCGACGATCTCTTTCGGCGATTTCGCGATCTGCTGTTGGCGCGCAGCGGGATCTACTTCCCTGACCATCGGCAGGGTGACCTCTACCACAACCTGTCCATGATTCTGCCCGCCACCGGGTACGCCTCGTTCGAAACACTCTACGCCGCTGCCAGCGTTGATGAACGGGTACTGCATACCGTTATTGAAGGCGTAACGGTTGGTGAAACGTATTTTTTCCGCAATGCATCACAGTTCGCCGCCTTGCGGGATGGCATTCTTCCTGACCTGATCGCCCGACGCGCTGCGATTCGGTCGTTGCGCTTCTGGAGCGCCGCTTGCGCCACGGGCGAAGAACCGTATTCGTTGGCGATCCTGCTCCGCGACGTTCTTCCCGATCCTTCTTCCTGGCAGATTACCATTCTGGCGACTGACATCAATACAACGTTTCTGGAACGGGCGCGCGCCGGCGTGTATGGCGCGTGGTCGTTCCGCGAGACAGACCCAGCGGTGCGGGATCGCCACTTTGAGCGTGTCGAAGGTGAACGCTGGCGAATCCGCTCTGATCTCCGCCATCAGGTGCTGTTCACCCGCTTGAATCTGGTCGACGATGCGTACCCCGCAGTAACGAACGGCACCACGATGCAGGACCTCATTCTCTGTCGCAATGTGCTGATCTATTTCGATGACGACACGATCCGCGCAGTGGTGCGCCGATTGTATCGCGCCCTTACTCCTGGCGGCTGGCTGATCGTCGGGCATGCCGAAGCGCGTTCCGATTTCTTCGCCGGCTTTGAGGTCGTCAATTTCCCTGGAACGGTGGCCTACCGCAAGCCATTGAACGCACCGCTCTTCGATGAGACGGACGCGCTTCCGCAGGCGCCTGCGCAGCGGCGGGAAGGCAGTACGCCACGCTCCGGCGCTGTGAGCGCTCCGGCTGACGCACCTCTCCTGTTGCCGCCCGCTCCCGCCGCACCATCGTCAGCCTGTCCCCCTGAGGCTGCGGTGAGCGCGACGATTGCTGGCGACGACGCGCCGGACACCTGCACAGCAGCGCGTCGGGCTGCCGATCATGGCGATCTGGAAACGGCGCTGCGCCTGTGCACAACGGTGATCGAACAGCAACCGCTGCACGCCGAAGCGCATCTGCTCACCGGGCAAATCCTGGAACAACAGGGACACCTCGAGGAAGCGCTTGCCGCCTACCGACGCGCCCTCTACCTCGATCACACCCTCCACCTCGCTTCTCTGGCGATAGCCGGCATCCTGCATCGCACCGGTCATAGCGCCGATGCCCGTCGCGTCTACCGGCGGCTGCTGCGCGCTCTGGCAGCGCTTCCGCCCCATGCGCCCGTTCCTTCACTCGAAGATGCGACTGCGGCAGAACTTCAGGCGTTCATTCAGCGTCAGATGGCGGCGCTGAACGCCCTGACGCCTGATGCTGACGGATGCTGAATCTGTGCTCCCCTGCACGGCGAGATGGTGAAGAAGAAGAGCGTGTCTGAAAAAGTCAATCGGGTAGGCGAAGGCAATGCCTTCGCCTACCCGACGAGCTTTTCCCCGGATAGGCTCTTAGTATGAAAAAGTCGATCGGGCGGGCGCAGGCAGTGCCTGCGCCCGCCCAGCGCTGAGCGCCCGACAATGCACGGCTGAAAGGCTGAACAGCACTGCGCAGGTTCTCGTGTACAATAGTGCCTGGACACATGAGTCTCCTGTCGTATCCGCTTCTGTGGTAAGAGGTTCCAATGCTTTCCTATCACATGCGGCTCCCCGGTCCCTGGGAATTTCGTTTCGACGATCAATCCGACTGGCGCTCGATAGCGGTTCCTGGATGCTGGGAAGACGCTGGTTTTCCGAAGGATTGCGCTGGTCCGGCATGGTATCGCACATCCTTCGTTATTCCTCACGAACTGGAAGGACGACGCCTCTTTCTGCGCTTCGGCGCGGTCAGTTATCACTGTGAAGCGTTCATCGCGCGTGATGCGGGTGATATGCGGAGTATCGGCACACATACGGGCATGTGGGATGCGTTCGATCTCGAGATCGGCGCTGCCGCAGCGCCGGGTGAACATGTCACGTTGCTGGTGCGGGTCGAAAAACCGGCGAGCCTGACCGGCGGACCAGAGTCGTCGTCTATGCCAGGGCGCTTCCCGCTGCGCGAAACGCTTGCCGGGTTTCTTCCCTATGTCTGGGGGCATAGCCACGGCGGGATCTGGCAGGATGTCGCCCTGATCGCCAGCGGCGCAACCCGGTTTCTCGATGCCTGGGTGCACGGCACGCCCGATGGTCACGTGTTCGTCGAGGCGGAACTTGATGGTCCGGCGCGAGTGACGCTGGAACTCTACCGTCCAGATGGGAATTTCATTCTTTCCGCAGAAGAAGACGCCGTGCGCGTGGAAACAGCGACCGGCATTCGCTACCGGTTGCACATGGATGGTCCAACCCCCGACCCGCACCCCTGGTCGCCGACCGACCCGGCGCTCTACCGCGCCGTGCTGCGCGCCGGTTACGATGATCAGATTGAACGCCGCTTTGGGCTGCGCACATTCGAGGCGGATGGCGCAACGCTGCGGCTCAATGGCGCACCAATCTACCCGCGCATGATCCTGTCGTGGGGCTGGCGCTGGGAGACCTTCACTCCCAATCCGGGACCGGATCGTGTCCGCACCGATTTCGAGCGCCTGAAACGCCTGGGGTACAACGGCGTCAAGTGTTGCCTGTGGTTCCCGCCACAGTCCTATTTCGACCTGGCGGATGAGATGGGCATGTTGCTCTGGATCGAGCTGCCCATGTGGTTGCCGCGCGTCACCGACCATTTTCGTCATCAAACGCCGCTCGAATACGAGCGCATGGTACGTCAGGCGCGGCGGCATCCGTCGGTGATCATCTACAGCCTGGGATGCGAACTGGGAAAGGACGTCGGCGCCGACATCCTTGGCTCGCTGTACGCGATGACCCGCAGTATGTGCGGCGACGCCCTGGTGCGCGACAATAGCGGCTCCGGCGAAGCCTATGGCGGGCTGCTCAACGAATTCGCGCAGTACTATGATTACCACTTCTACGCCGACCTGCACTTCTTCCGCAGTTTGCTCGACGCCTTCTCACCACGCTGGCGCCCGGTGCAACCCTGGTTGTTCGGCGAATACTGCGACTACGACACATTTCGTGATCTGCGCCGCTATCGCCTGGCGGACGGGTCGCGCCCCTGGTGGTTGAGCGCCGATCCCGCCGTCAATCCCACCGGCGCGCGCTGGACGAACGAAGCGCCCTTGCTCGAAGAGCGGCTGCGCGCCCGGGGGCTATGGGAACGCAGCGCCGAACTTGAAGCGTTCTCGTATGCGCATGGTTTACTCCACCGCAAATGGACTATTGAGACCACCCGCACCTATCGCGAGGTGTCGGGCTATGTCATCACCGGCGAGGCGGACACGCCGATCACCAGCGCCGGCATGTGGGACGCCACCGGCGCCCTCAAGTACGACCCCGCTGAGTTCCGGCGCTTCAACAACGATCTGGTCGCGCTCATCGGCTGGGACCGACGGCGCGACTGGGTGCGCGGCGGCGACCGCCCGGTGTTTTGGGATGTCTGGAGTTACAACGCCGGGACGCTCGTTCGCGCACACGTGCTCGTATCGCACTATGGGGAGCAGAGCGGTCCGGCGCACGCTGCCTGGAGCGTCGCCTTCGATGACGAAGCGCCGTTTGCGTCCGGAGAAATCGTGACCAGCCGTGATGTCGCGCCTGGCGATGTGCGCGAAGTCGGAGTTGCAGAATTCATCGCGCCCAATGTCAGCGCGCCGCTCCGCGCAACGCTGCGAGTATCGCTCGGCGTGGGAACACAGAAGACGGAGAATGCGTGGCCACTCTGGTTCTTCCCTGCAAGTCCGTGGGCAACCGTGCGCAACATCGCAATCTACGACCCGCTGGGGCGATTGCGCGACCTTGCCCGGCTGGCGCCGCAGGCAGTCGAGGTGACGCACGCCGATCTGCGGGGTGAAGCCGGGGCGCGCGTCGATCTGCACGCAGCGCCGTTCGTTGTGGTTGCCAGCGCCTGGACGCGCGCGTTATCGGCGTACACCCGCAGCGGCGGACGGGTGGCGCTGATCCAGGATGGCGATGGTCCGCCGGGACCGGTTGCGACGGCGGCTATGCCATTCTGGCGCGAGGCGCTGCGGATCTGCGAGCCACATCCGGCGTGGGGCGATTTTCCGCACGACGGATGGGCAGGTCTCCAATTCTTCGGCTGCGCCACCGACTACGCGCTCGACACACAGCCATTTGGCGCGCTGGCGCGCCCCATTCTTCGCCGGATCGACACGCGCACAGCGCACGTGCACGACTATGCCGCCGAGGTGACATGGGGCGAAGGACGATTGATCGTCAGCACCCTGCGCATCTATGGCGGCGCTGGCGAACAGCCTTCCGGGATCGGACGCAATACCGCCGCAGCGTATTTGCTGCTGTGCTGGGTGAAGTACCTGGCGAGCGAGAGGGGTGAGGCGTGAGGCGTGAGGGGTGAGGCGTGAGGCGTGAGGGGTGAGGCGTGAGGCGTGAGGCGCGAGGGGTGAGGGGTGAGGCGTGAGGCGCGAGGGGTGAGGAGTGAGGCGCGAGGGGTGAGG